>SUPR01000027.1 GCA_005191425.1 Candidatus Helarchaeota ASGARD archaeon Hel_GB_B | reverse complement strand
TCTCTCTCTGGTATCTCGATTGTTAATAATTTGGAATTTATTGATGAAATAAACGTTTTACTTATTACAGGATCGTCACTAGTTAACGGTACTATTGATGAAATTTTAGAAAAAGGTAAAAATTGTCCAGAATGCATATTAATTGGTCCTACAGCAAGCTGCATCCCAAACCCTTTATTCAAAAGAGGTTTAACTCGAATTGCAGGCACTATGATTATAGCACCATTTAAAGTTCGAGATATAATATTAAATGGCGGAGGGACTAGGGATTTTAAAAAATTTGGAAAAAAATATTTTATAAAAAAGGGCTAATGGATTTAATTTTTTAATTTATATCAAATGATACAGTTATTGCAGCATTGACTACCAGCATATTATCATTTATATCACCTAATTCCTTGATATATATACCACTTGCGATCATTCCACCATCAATAACCTGAATAGACTTTTTTCCAAATGGAATAGCCCGGAGAACTTTTTTTTCGTTAATAGTAGTATTATTAGGTTTAGCAATTAGAATATCCACAATCATCTCAAGAGGATCTTTTATATTTAATATTTCATTCAGCCCCGCCAGACAATTATTAGATATTGCATTTTTCACTGCTTTTATGGCAGCCTTTGTAGCGTCCATATTATGACCATGTTGATCAACGCCCATTCCAATTTGTACAATGAATTTTTTAATCAAGATTATCAACTTTATAAATTATAAAATATTTTTAAGAAAATTTTGAGCATTTTTACTTAATAATTTTGTAATTTCTGACTTTTTAAATCGTTTATATCCATTTACATTTAATATTTGAGACACTTTTTCATTTCCTAGATTTTTAATAGTTGCAACCCAATCTTTCAAAGACATTATGTTTGAGGTCATTGGCCAATCAGTGCCAAACATTACCCTGTCTTTTACTCCTTCAAAATTCATAAAGAACCTCAATTGACGATAAAAATCTGGTGGTGAATTCATCATAAGAATCTGTCCATGTGAAGAGAAATCGCAATAAACGCCAGTTTTACAGAACATTAAATTTAATAAATCTTCTATTTCACCGTAATTTAAATGAGCTAAAGAAATTTTCAGATCGGGAAAATCAGTGGTTATCTCATCAAAATATCGCGGTTTTGCTAAATACCCCTTTAAAGCAGTAATATATCCTAAATGGGATACAATAGGTACCTCTAACTCAATAGCTTTCTTGAATAACGCCCTTGACTTTTCATCTGTTAATTTATAACCAGTTGTTGGATGTATTTTTAGCCCACGCATCTCCCATTTTGTGATAGCAGTTTCAAATAATTCAATAGCATTTTTTCTACGTGGATCTATAGTAAAGAACCCAATTAATCTATCAGAATAGTCTTGAGATGCCTTAGCAATATATTTATTATATTCTTCTATTGGAATTTTTGGTTCACCTAATGCAAGACCCCAGTCTACACCAAAAACTACTGCTTTGTCAATATGAGCTTCGTCCATTTCTTTAATAAGTCGCTCCGGTGATCCATCAAAACTCTTTTTCATTATTTCAGATTGATATACTGCTTCCTTAGATAAACCTGGAACTATATGAGATATATGTGTAGCAAAAATGTCGATATAACTGTCTGGAAACATTTTTAATTGCCCAAGATGGCAATGTACATCAATTATCAATTTTATTTACCCATTTCTATTTTTTAGAGGAATATTATTTATTTAATTATGTTTTTAGAAAAGTAAAATTTAACTAATAATAAGTAATAATTAATATTCGGAAGATATTATGTATTTATTTAATTACTTAAATAATATTTATATTGTATAAAAATAAACCTATTTAATATAAAATCCACTTGAAAAAAAGAGTTGTTTAAAATGAATGATGATGAAAATTTAACAATCGCTTATTTAATGATGAATGTAGATACAGGAAAAGAGTATGATGTAATTAGTCGAATTCGGGAAATGGAAAAAAATGTAGTAGAAAGTTATATAGTATATGGAGCTTGGGACATCATTATAAAGATTCAAACAGAGTCAATGGCAGAATTAAATTCACTTGTTCTTAAAATAAGGCGCTCTAAATTTGTTAAGCGTTCAATGACCCTTATTGCCTTAACTGGAGATATAGAGTCCTTCAGATTAGATTTAAGTAATAGTACCTTTAATGAAGGAATTTAAGATTTTATCGATTTAAATAAATTAGAAAAAAAAGGAGTAAAATTTTTTTTAACTTTTTTTAAAAGCCTTTTACTGCCAAGAGTATATCATCTTTTGTAATTTTCTTTCTATTTGCGTGTTTTGCTAATACTAATGACCTTTTAGTCAGATCAATAGTATATTCGGATAAATATTCTATTAAATAATCCACTGCATCTCTTGCAACTATTTTTGCCCCGACATCAGCCATAACAGCTCTAATTGGTGACCAAGCAAAAAATCTTCTTTTTGTCGTTCTAAACACCTTCATTCTTTTTTTATTAATTTGGAATTTTAATTTTCTATATTTTAATAGTAAATCTTTATATATATAAACATTTCGTTAATCCATTAAAAAAAATTGTAAATTATAATGATTTGATTTAGGATTAGTACTGTAAAAATATATTATCATAAAAAAATTTAAAGTCTGTTTTTCTGAAATACCGACTAAAAACTATATATTCTTCCAAAAAGCCAATTTCGAAAGTATACATTATTTTTAAAAAAGATAAATGAAAGAACCTTCTGGAAAAAAATATTCAAATAAAATTTAAAATTGAAATGTAATATTAACAAATACTAAGTAACAATTTATTATTATTGATTTTTTATTAAACAAAAATCCCGATTAACCTTAAATCATCATAAATATCTTTAGGAAAAAGTTATTAAAATGGTTAAAATTAAATTAATTGAAGCCCTATTATCGGATAAAAATATGATTTAAAAGATTTTAGTATAGAAATTAAAAAGAATAGGTAATTATTCAATTAATAATAAGTTAGAAAAAGACAAAATGATTAAAAAAACTCAGTAAAATTTCGGAAAGTTTCTATATCTCTTCTTCGGATTAAATATTACATGAAATATGTATTTTAAATTTATGTTTTGATCTTTTTACTTTTTTATTCAGACCAAAAAATTTTAGTTATACTTTAAATATAAGGCTTTAATAAATTTGATTAAATTTAAAAAGTAAACATTACAATGATTTAAATATTCCTTAATAAGTATTATAATGAAATAAAATTCTAATTAAAAACATATTAATTACCTTATAAAAATAAGATATTTAAGGATGGACTAATTATTAGACAAATTCAAATTACAATTCCCCTAGAAAAACTTAAGATAGTCATAGATAAATTATTAGAATTAAAAGTTAAGGGAATTCATACAATTCAAGGAGAGACGGATGCACTTATTATATTTAGAGTGCAGGATATAAAAGCTCCAGATATTATTGAATCTTTAAATTCAATTGGTGTAGGTAGCTCCTATGGAATAATAGATATTTTAGAAGTTAAAGCTACTTTACCACCTCTTGAAATGCTTTCAAAGGAAAAAGAGCGTATATCTTCAAAAATTTCGGTTGAGGAAATACTCAAAGATATTTCTAATAATTCAGAATTCTCTATTGATTACATTATTTTCGTAATTTTGTCCGCATTTACTGCCGGGTTTGGTCTAATTAGTGATAATGTTCTAATTGTAATGGCATCAATGGTACTTGCACCTTTAATGGGTCCAATTTTAGGCCTTAGCTTTGGGATTATTATAAGAGATAAAATTTTAATAAAAAAAGCAGCTAAGACCGAAATATTTGGATTTTTAATTTCAGTTGTTTGTGGGATTTTAATAGGACTCTTATATTATTCATTAAATTATTTTAATAATTCTATGTTTCCATTGCCCATAAAATCGCAGGAAATATTAAAACGTGAAAATGTTACTATCTTAGACTTTTTTATTGCCCTTATAATAGGTATTGCTACCGGATTCTCATTAACTGGGGGTAAATTTTATTCTTCATTAGTCGGACTTGCAGTTGGCGTTTCATTGATGCCACCAATTGTTAACATCGGAATTACTTTGATATTAGGCGAATTCTCTATTAGCTTGGGTAGCTTTCTAATTTGTATTGTGAATATTTTAAGTATTAATATAACAGCAATCCTAATTTTTAAGATTAAAAAGATTAAAAAACCATCAAAAACATGGATTCGATGGTGGAGACCACCAAAATTACCTGAAAAAAAACCAGAAATAGAAAAAGTTTCTGAAACACCACGAGAACAACCTAAAAAATCTCTAGAAAAGAAGAAATTTCATATAAAAAGTAAAAAGAGTAAAGAATCTAAAGAAATCAAGAAAATTAAAGATGAAATTAGAGATGAATTAAAAAAAGAATTAAAAGATGAAATTAAAGAAGAAATCAAAGATGAAATTAAAAGTGGAGACACTTAACCTTTTTACAATTTATAATTAGAAATTTCTTGGCTTACAAATTATTTCTTTTAATCTTAGATCAAAAAAATGCGAAGTATCTGCAGCCTTAATTAAACATACAGTATCTGCACCTGTACCTGTACCTGCAATAGCCACAACCTCTTCCCCATACTCAATTACACCTGAATCAACCGCCATCATTACTATCTCCAGAACGACTTTTATTCCTTGACAAAAAATTACTCTCATCGCATATGCTATTAACTCAACTGGATCCCAACTTTTTAATTTTGATCGTATACCTCTTGCAACACCAGATAACGCATGTACGCCTGTTACAATTTTTCCATTTTTTATTAAAATCTCTTTATTATTTTCTTTTAATTCTTGTTCCCCAGTTTTCATAAAACTATAAGCATGGGTTACAAATATTAAATCAAATCCGTTTAATATCTTGGAAGCTTTAACACCAGTTTCACCTGTTGTCGTTGCTATTACTATTTTCTTAATATTATTTGCTGTTGCACATCTCTTGGCAGCTTGTAATGCATCCTCTGTATTGGATGCACCTGCTTTATCAAAATAAATTACTTCAGTCATTTTGAAATTTCACACCAAATTAATTTTAATATGATTTTATCTGAATTTATTTAATTAATTTTGTTTTTTAAAATAAAATTTTTTATCCTAGTTAATTTCTTTAGGTTCTTTTTAAAAGATTTTGATTTTAAAAGTATAAATCCAGAATAATTATCCTTAAATTTAAAAAATGGCGTTATCAAATTAGAAAGAATTAACTTATTAAATTCAGATTTTTCTATTATACGGTGATGTACATTTCTAAGTTCTAATCTTGTAAAATATACGTTCTTATGAGTATCAATCTCTGGCTTTATGATTGTACCAATAATTTTTTGAGTATATAAGTCAGATTTAAGGAGTTCTCTAACACCAATATAGGAAGTAGTCAATCTTGGGTTTATTTCAATGATAGATGGTTTTTCACCTATTACAAAATCGATTCCAACATATCCATTTAATCCGGTAATCGAAGACACACAATCAATCGCAATTTTAAAAATATCATCATGGTTAAAATCCCGATTATTGAATGGAATATAACCACCGTTATATTTCGTTTCATTTGTTATATCACCTAAAGTTATAAGCTGTCCATTTAAAGTTAAAGGATGGATTACATTATTATCAATAAAAAGAGATACACTGACATCATTTCCTTTAATATATTCTTGGATAATAAATTCATTTTCATTGGAATTGATTTTAATTTTTTTAATTCCTGGATTTATTTCATCTTTATTCCTAATTAGACTGATCCCACCTCCACCTACGCCATCAATTGGCTTAAAAACTACAGGATAGCCTAAATCTTTACAAAATTTATAAATTTCGCTAATTTTAGCATTGCTATGATTTGCTTTTAGAGTAGCCGGCAAATACTTTTTTAAATGAAATAATTTTTTAAAAGTCTCAAATTTATTTCCAGTTTTTTCAATAGAATATGAATTACATCCTAAATTAATTGCGCTACTATTTTCAGCTTCTAGAGTTAAATCTCTTAATATATTATTAAACTCAGGCGCTATTATGAGATAATAATCAGAATTATTAATATAATCTTTGAAATTCTCATTGAAATCGCTTGTATTCTTAATTATTTTAGGGGAAATGTTTTTAAAAAACTCCTTATACCCGGCTAATCGGTAGTCTAATAAAATTTTAACATCAAAATCGGGGTTTAACCCTTTTATCAATGTTAAAAGCATTGCTGCGCCTTCACATACAAGAGATGGTGGTAGCTTATCATTAATAAATCCGCCACCAGTTAAGTACTCAAAAATAAAGATGTTCATTTAGGTTCAATTTATAATTTAGATTAAAAGATTTTAATTATCAGACTATGGGATATAAATTAATTTCCGGATAACCTTTATCAAAATTTATTATAATTACATGCATATTAGCGAACGGACGTTCTCCATAGATTACCATGACATTACAAATTTTTTCAATTTTAAAATGAGTGGAGACCATTGGAGAAATAATCTCTCGGATTTTTTGATTAAAATAAGATATATAGACCATCCTGCTAGTTTTAAATAATTTAATAAATTCACCAATTACTATAAGATATTTCTTTATATTTTCGATTCCGAACCGATTTTCGAATCTATTACTACCAAAAAAGGCAGTACCACCATAAATTTGGTCTTGTGAAAGGTTCTGTCGTTCAGTTATCTTTTTTATCATGTCCTCTTTAATATCGTTATAAATATGCTCAATATCTTTTTTATAGTCAAGTATTCTTATTAATTTGATAAATTCATTAGGTTCAGTATAGGTAGGAGAAAAATCAAAAAATGTTAAATATTTTTCGAGAATATCTTGAGATATATATCTGGAAAGTACATTATATATAACTTTAAAATCTAATCCTTCATCTGGGATTAAAGTAATCCCGTGATTTTGTTGCAACTGATTAATCATTATTGGAATTAGGACCCAAATATAATCGAACCCAACATCCTCACTAATTTCAAGTAAACTAATAGTGCCCCTTTTTAACCCATAATTGAAAAAATTGTTTAATGACTCTGAATAACTTAATAATTTATTTTTAGTATTTTTGATTAAAGGAGGTTTATTGTTTAACTTTTTAAGAGGAATAAATTCCATCATTCTCTGAAAATGCTTAAACCTGGATTGGTGTAATGAAAAAAGATATTCAGGTTGTGTAATTTCAATTCCTCTCATCTTTTTTATTTTTATAACTCTTTTACTTCTATTACAAATAATTTCACTTTTTAATTCTACAACACCATCAGAAATATAATCTAGTGAAGTTTGATTGGATTCAGTGATTAATATTAAATTGAATTTTAAAAACCGAACCATTTCAGTAAGAACTGTTTCAATTCTTTTAGATTCTAATGACTCTTCTAAAATACTATTGTAAATCGCATCCCAAGAATCTATTACTACTATGGTAGAGGAATCTTTATTTTTAACAATTTCGTATAACTTTTGTAAAAAACCAGGCATTTCCCTAAATTTTATTGCACGCTCAATTTGGGTTGTTATACTGTCTTCTTGAAAAAAGGTTTGTGTTGCATCAATAAAAATAATGTCTTCATTTTCTAACCATGGAAATTGCTTTTTAATCATTGTAGGAGATATTCTAGAACTAATATAAATTTTAGATTTTGCAAATTTTAATATCTCTAGGCTTAAAGTAGTTTTTCCAGTACCAGCATCGCCTTTAATCAATAAAGTAAAACCATTCTGCTCAAGTGCTTTTAGAATTTCGTTAGGTATTGACGGTTCTATCGTTTTATTTTTCACCCCTTATAGAGGTTATATTAATATTAAAATTTATTATAGCATACTTTTAAAGATTATTTTTTGATTACCAAATCCTAAATTCGATTTTAATAAGGTAAATATCATGAAAAAACTACTTTCGGGAGAATGGCTATTTTACGTTGATTTTAATAATGATGGAATTAAGAATAAATTGTTTTTAATCTCAAATATTAAAAATAGAATTTCGAATTTTAAAAAAATCCAAATTCCGTCAAGCTGGAATTCTTATCAGGGACTTGAAAAATATGAAGGGATATGTTGGTATTTTAAAATTTTTGAAATAAATGAATTAGACGAAAATAACGAGGAATTCTTTTTGTTGTTCAACGGTAGTAATTATCAAACAAAAATTTGGTTAAATAATAATTATATTGGTTTGCATGAAGGTGGTTTCTTACCATTTAAATTTAAAATTAAAAATTCATATCTTAAAAAATCCGAAAAAAATTATCTTGCTGTTCAAGTTGATAATATTAGGAAAAAAAATAGAATCCCTAGCAAACTTTTTGATTGGTATAACTGGGGTGGAATATATAGAGATGTATTTTATGAGATTCTACCTAAGAGTCGAATAGATTGGGTGCATATTTATACTCAAATTAGCAAAAATTCTGCAAAATTAATATGTAAATATTATATTACAGAAGTAAAATCATTCAATTATGAACTTAAATTTACAAATAAGACTATTTTAAAAGGTCAAGTTAAACCAGATACTGAAAAAGGGGTTTTTTATATCCACATTGAAAATCCGTTGTTTTGGTCTCCTGATACTCCTAATATTTATACAATTTTATTAAATTTTAGCGACAGTAATTATTTTACAAAAATCCAATTTGGAATTAGAGAAATTAAAATTAATGGACGATTTTTATATCTCAATAATAAAAAAATTAAATTATACGGTATTAATCTTCATGAGGAGTTAATACCATTTGGGAGGGCCATTCCATTTGAATTGAGAAAAAAGGACTTATTAAATATTAAAAAATTAGGGTTTAATGCAATTAGAACTGCCCATTATCCTCATGATGAATCACTTCTTTGTTTGGCTGATAAAATTGGGTTATTGATACTCGAGGAAATTCCAGTCTATTGGAATATCAATTTCAAGAGCCCAAAAGTATTTAAATTAGCAGCTAAAATGATTCAGGATTTGATATATAGAGATTTTAATCATCCATCAGTTATTTTTTGGTCTGTAGGAAATGAAATACCTATTGAATCGTATGATTGCCACAAATTTATTTTAAATTTAATAAGTTTTGCAAAGAAAATAGACCCATCTAGGCCTATTAGCTATGTTTCATCACGTTTCTTGTCAGATCATTATCGGTCTAAAACAGACATAGCTACTTTAAATGAATACTTCGGTTGGTATTTGTTAAGCGAAAAAAATTTAAATTTTATACTTGAGATGACGCGAGGCATATCTTTATGTTATAATAAACCTTGGTTTATTACAGAATTTGGAGCTGGAGCAAAATATAATTATCATTCTAACATTTTCGAGCGCTTTTCAGAAGAAAAACAGGCTTCAATTTTGATTAGGTCTATAGAAATTTTTAATTCAAAAGATTGGATTTCTGGTTGGTTCATTTGGATCTATAGAGACTTCAAAAGTGCCTTTAGAGACAATAAATATCAAAATGGTTTTAATAGAAAAGGTATTGTTTCTGATAAAAACGAATTTAAATTAATTGCAAGATTATTACCAAAAATTCTTAAAAAAAAGAGAATTACACGAAAATTTACCTTCATTTCTAGATTAGCAATTCCCTTTGGCTTTTTTTTCACATTTGTTTTTAAAATTATTAATATTGTTAATATATTAGAATCAAAAAAGGCAGATAAATTTTATTCCGATAAATACAAAAGAGATTTTTAATATTATAAGGAAATTATAATTACTAATTTTAACTGGAAAAATGTTTTACCCATACTAATTTAAATATTATCCAATTAATTACTTTTTATTCGTTAGGATATAAAATTTCAATTTTTTCTAAATCGTTTTCTGTAAATTCTAAATTTACATTTGAAGAACCTTTATATTTTACATATACAAATGGAGGATATTCAGATTGAGCCATTTTTAACCGGATAATATGAAATTGAGATATACTTGAAAAATAGTTTAATGCAATATCAAAAGGAATAAATGTATTATAATGCGGTATAAATACTTCAGTCCATGCATGAAATTCGTGCTTGTTTTTTGAGATGTATATTCCAACAACTCTTCTTGCTGGGACTTTTGCTGCCCTTAAAATGGTTATAAATAAATCAGAAAATTCATCACAATCACCTATTTTCTCCTGTAAAGCTCTTGACGCCCCAAGTCGTTCATTCATATTTTCTCGCAATTTGACTGATTTTTCTACGAATTTATAAGTGTCCTTTAAAAATTTTTTAACATCGTTTTTTGATTCCTTCTTTAAATCTGCCGCTATTTTTTGTATTTCTTTATCGTATATTGGCCAATATTTTGAATAACTACAATACTTAGTAATTATTTGATTTGGATACTCATTAAAACTAAAACTTATTAAAGGAATATTGAGGGGAATTGTATAAAATTGAATTGCACACCTGAAATTAAATTCATCCCCAGCTGACAATTTGGATATCTTAAAATAAGCAAAAGTATTTTTTTCCTCTCCTTCTGTCCTTATTTTGGCTTTCGGCTGTATTTCAAAAACTTCTGGATTTAAATGATGATTACTAAACCCATATAAAGCCCATTTAATAAATCCAGACTCTATTTTTCCACTATGAATAAGCATCTTATTTGAAAAAATTAAATTAACATACATATTCCTATTTTTTAAATGTTTATTAAATATTTAATGGAAATTCTTATAGAACTACTCTTACTTATTATTTTATTTAAAATAAATATTTATGACCAATTATTTTAAATTTATTTGAAAAATATCTTTTAATATATTTTTATAGAAAAAATTTTCAATTTTCTTTTTATCATACATTGATTAATTTTCATAATTACTTGGTTATCTAATCAAATTTTAAAATAAATATGAAAAAAATGTTAATTTTTTTGTGTTTTAATTGAGATTTGTTAAAAATTTAACTTCGAAAAATTTATAAATAGTCGTTCATTCTATAGTCACAAAGTGTGACATATAAATGTGTCTTTAATAAATTGATTAAAATGCTTGAAAAAAATATCAAAACATTGATAATTAAGATAAAATGAGGTGATGTGGAATGAGTTTGATATTAAGACCACATAGTTTGTTTGATATAGATAGATTTTTTGATGACTTATTTATTGAACCATTTGAAATAACAACTCGATTCGAAATGCCTAAGATGGATATTAAAGAACTTGACGATCATTATGAAATTAAATTAGAAGTTCCAGGCTTTGACAAAAGCGACATTAATATCGAAATTAAAAATGATATTTTGACCATAAAATCAGAAAAAGAAACTAAAAAAGAAGAAAAAGATGAAGAAGGTTGCTATATATATAAAGAGATTTCTCGTCAAAACTTTTCAAGAAGCTTAACATTACCTGAAAATGTCGATAAAGAAAATATTAAAGCAAATATGGAAAATGGAATCCTAAAAATTATATTAAATAAAACCGAAATAGAACCACCTAAAAAAATTGAAATTGAAACTTTAGACGAAAAAAAGGAAATGCAAGAAAAGAATACTGATGAAAAAGAATAATTATATTTAATTAAATTTTATTTTTTTAATATTTTTTGAACATAAAAAGACCTATTACAATCCCTACAATAATATTTTTAAGACTGGCATTTTACAGAAGTATTAGGTCTATTTCTCTTTATATTACATTATTAGAATTACCTTTCAGTTATAATTTTAAAAAATAGAACAAGATTATCATCTATTACCAGTATATACTCCTTATTCTCATTTATTTCATATCTTTTAATTTTTTTCTAAGTTTTTGTACCTTTTTTCCTTTTTTCCTTTTTTCCAGTTCTTTTTTTATTTTCTTTTTTTCTAATTTCACTCTCTTCAATTCTTTCTCTATTTCCTTTGATCTTCTCTCTATTTCCTTTGATTTTCGCTTTGTTTCCTTTAATTCCTTTTTTAAATCCTCCACAAATACTACATTTTCTAGAATAATTATTATTCCATTTGATACATCAAATTCCTCTGCTTCACTCTCTATTAACTCTTTTATTTCACTCTACAATTCTTTATTTATTTCAATCAAGTCATCTATACATAATAGTATTATATCAAGGAATATTAAAAAATATTTGTATTTTAAATCTACTCTCTTGTATATCCATATCCCTCTTTTTCGTTTATTCCGTGTTTTTTAATTTTTTTCTAAGTTCTTGTAATTCTTTTTCCTTTTTCTTCAGCTCATCTTTTATTTTCTTTTTCTCTAATTTTTCTCTCTCTAATTCTCTCTTTAATTCTTTTAATTTCTTCTCTTTTTCCATTTTCTCTTTCTTTAATTCCTTCTCTTTTTCCTTTAATTCCTTCTCTTTTCTCTTTAATTCCTTCTTATTTTCCTTTAGTTCCCTCTTATTTTCCTCCAACTCCCTCTTATTTTCCTTTAGTTCCCTCT
This sequence comes from Candidatus Helarchaeota ASGARD archaeon Hel_GB_B, assembly GCA_005191425.1. Classification (GTDB taxonomy): domain Archaea; phylum Asgardarchaeota; class Lokiarchaeia; order Helarchaeales; family HEL-GB-B; genus HEL-GB-B. Next base: position 25,404 of record SUPR01000027.1, on the reverse strand, counting down.
TATTTTCCTCTAACTCCCTCTTATTTTCCTCCAACTCCCTTTTTAAATCTTCTACAAACACTACATTTTCTAATGGAATTATTATTTCCTTCGATAGGTCCAATTCCTCTGCTCCACTCTCTATTAACTCTTTTATTCCGCTCTCTAATTCTTTATTTATTTCGGTCAAGTCATCTACACCTGATAGTATTATGTCAAGGAATATTAAAAAATATTTGCATTTCAAGTCTTCCACACTATCTTTTTCATTTTTCTTATTTTTTAGAGTTGAAGCCCCTAATTTCATAAAGAAAAATAGCCATAACCGGTCAGCCTTTGGCACCAGTTTGAATACAGATTTGACAGTCCCGAATATCTTTTTAAACGAAATATTGCTTATCGTTTTTACTTCTATTATTTCGTCCTCAACCATTCTATATAGGTCTAACCTCTTTTTACCCATCTCTTTTTCTATCGCGACTCCATTCTCTCCATATTTTAACTGTGAAAAAAATACTTTAAATATATCGTGAATTAGCCCTTTGTCTATTGCTCTCCCATATTTCTTGAGATATGACACAAATCGCATAACCCCATTACAATAATACATGGAAAAATGACTATGCTCAGACATGGTCTCCTGAAATGCTGACTTAAAATAGGTCTTTAAACCCAGGAATTTTTTTAATATTTTGTTTCTCGAGTAGGAGTCTTTTTTATTCATTCATCTCTCTCTTTTATTGGATTTTATTTGTTCTGAGTTTTTATAAATTCCGGCATTGCTATAAAATGCGTATTTTTAATTATAAACATTCCGATTTGGTTTTACTATTAATATCTGTAATTTTAAACAAACGATAAATAGATTCTCCAACAATTCCTTGACTGATCGTTATCTCTTTAAATATTTCCTTTATTAATTCTGGAAATTCTATCATTGTGAAATGAAATATTTCTTAGAAATATAATTTTTAATCTTAAAAGCAGCTCTATTATTAAAAATATAATATTTGTATAAAAATTAGTAAAAGTTACTACCCCTAATTTCTCTATTTTTTAGTTTTTTCTTTGTTTGAAATAGATGGTTAATTCACCTTTTTCATCGCCCCGCATAAAGCATTTAGTCTCTTTAGAGATCATTTCAAAATCGTTTCCAACATATTCCATTATTTCTTGAAGAATACCTCCGATCATAATGGCAAAAAAATCTCCGTAATGAACTTTAGTTAGTTTGGACTCAATATTTTTGTCCATTCCAAAGCAAAATGGGCATCTTTTAATTCCAACTACCAATTTACCAATATATTCATTAGGCTGTTCAAAAGGAACCCAAATTGGTTTCTCAATTAATTGTTTAGATTCCTTACCCATCAGAGCCCAGAACCCTATTTCAATTGCACTACAAGAATCAGAAGGAGTTCTTGAAACAATATCACCCAATCCTTTTCCAAATAAATAAGATTGGTCCAACATATCGGCAATCATTTCTTTAACACCAGTTGCGAGGGCTTCATTAAATTCTTCTATGCCAATTTCATAATCTCCATATATGTCCATAAATATCTTCATAGTTTCTTGAACAATTAACCCACAAGTATATAAATTAATTTTTTGCGCAGTATTAAATATATATCTCCCGCCAAATGAACCTAATAATTTTGTAAAAAAATTTAATTTATCAACAACCATTTTTCATTCCTCAATTCTACATAAATGGACGCAATTTAGATCATTTGAACCTTTTGATTCTATTGTCTCAAAAGTCATTTTATTTTGGATTAATTTCTTATATTTTTTTTGAAGAACTTCAAAAGCACCTTGTAAGAAACCTGCAAATGATATGCAATAATGCAGACCTTCAATCTCCAATGGAGCAAGTCCCATACAAAGTGGGCATTTTTTAACAATTATTTTTAATTCACCATCTTTAATATTACCTTTTACAATGGATTTAGTCCCCCAATGCCTCCAAGTTATTTTTCTGATCAGAATTTTTGTATTAAACTCTTTAATTGGAAATTCAGATATAACTCTACGGGCTGAATTTTTTCCGATATTAAGTAATGCTTTATTAATTTTACTAATATCATGATTATACTTTATAACAAAATTACTCAATATTTGAGGATATACCATTCGAAGAATTAAACTATTTAATTTCCATTTATAGAACATTTTTGGATCTCCAGAATTTGTAACAATTTCAGTTTTTTCATTCATGGTTATTAACTCCGTTATTTTTCGATTATTTTTAGAAAAATAAAATCTGAAATATTTATGAATCATATTTTATAAAAAGATTTCTTAAATGTAATTAATTATTAAGTGGTTCGAAGTTCTTATTGAAAATTTTAATTCAAAATCTAAACCTTTAAAATAACATTAGGTCGCGATAATTTAGATAAATTATTAAAATAATTTAACAATTTAAAATTATTATGCTAAATTTATTTAAGTTCAACTTAAAAAATATAATTTCTTTTAATACAGATGTAAATAAATGAAAAAAGAATGACAAATAAAGAAATTAAAATCCTATACAATAATATTGTAAGAAATATAATAAAGTATAACCCAAATTTATCTAATAAGAAATTGATTTTAAAGTTTGTAAAAGATCTATTATTTAAAATTACATTATATTATTTCATTAAGGATAGAAAAATAATAAAAGAACACTTTTCTGACATATTTGAAAGATTTAAGGTAAATAAAAATAATGGAAATTATTTTGATTTATTTTTGAGAAGATTTTTAGATAATTTTTCAGAAGAATGGTCAAATATCAAATTTTTCAATCAAATAGATTTAAGATTTGACGATTTTACACCAGAAGAATGGAAAATTATTAATAATATTTTTATACCCAACGAAATTTTTGACCCAAATAAGAAGAATTCTGTTTTAAACTTTTTTTCCAGAAATAAAATTTCTACGGAATTCTTTATTTTTGAGGAATATAAAATTGGTACAGATATTTTTAGTTATATTTATGAATTATACAAAGGTTCGGAGAAAAAAAGATTTGGGATTTATTATACAAATAAATTTATTGCAAACTTTCTGACCAAGAAAGTATTAATTAGGTATATTGAAGAGAAATTAGGCATAGAAAAAGAGGACATAAAAATTTTATTTTCAAAAGACATAAATGTTAATGTCTCTACTATTAATAAAGAAAATGCTTTAAAAATTATAAAGATATTTGATAATTTTAAAGTTTTAGACCCAGCAATGGGAACTGGCACTTTTTTAATTTCAATTCTAGAAGATATTACATTAATTTTGTTAAATTGTAAAAAGATAATTATGAATTCAAATAATATTGATAAAAATGAATTATTACGCATAAAATTTAAAATTATAAACGAATCTCTATATGGCATTGATATAGAAAAAGAGGCAATGGATATTGCAGCTTTAATGATATTACTACCATTTTTTATAAGTAGTAGAAACTTAAAGTTTAGAAATTTGAAATTTAACTTTCTAAGATCTGATTTTTTAAAAATAAATAATTCGAATATCTCATTTAAATTTGATATTATAATTGGAAATCCACCTTATGCAGCAAGAGGAAGAGGCATTTCTAAAGAAACTGCAAAAAAGCTTGGATTAATGAGTATGGATCTTTATGGAGCTTTTATAGTCAAATCATTAGAATTTCTAAAAGTGAATGGTTATTTATCCTTTCTTACGAGTGATACTTGGCGTACTATTGAGAGCCATTTACCTTTAAGAAGGAGAGTTTTAAATTCTTGTGGATTAATTTTTATTGTATCACTCCCAATTTGGTTATTTGAAGCTACCGTAAACACTTCGATATTTATCCTGAAAAGTTTACCAGGTGATAAAAACAGATTTTTAAGATTAAATTCAGATGTTCAAGCAATTGATTTGACAGGGATTCCAGTTAAAAATAAAAATATTTTAATAGATATCCTTGGTAAACTAATTTTTGATAGGCTAGATGGTAACTTTTTAAAAACAAATGTGGGTTTTTATAAATACCAGCAAAAAATATTATTAAAATATTCGAAAATTCCAATAATTATTGCCAGCCCCAAAATTTTTTCCCTTATGAATGACCAAGAATGTGATAAACATTCATTTCCATCTAAAAATAAATCATTGTTAATATATAAAATAATCTTTAATGGAAATCGCTTAAATTTATTAAAATTTGGAGATATATCAATAATAAAACAAGGATTAGGGACAGGAGATAATAAATATTATATTAGAAAAAGTAATGAAAAAGTTTATGGAAATTATAAGGTCGTAGATAAGAAATTAATTTTAAATGGAGAACAATTGATAGAGTTCTCTAAAAAATATAGACGATATTATGAAAAGACTGGAGATATATTGGGAATTGATGACAATGATTATGGTGGTAAAAAATACATTCCATATGATAAAGGTGCTGAATCAAATATCAAAGAGGGGTGGCTTCCAAATTATTGGGTACCAACAAACTATTATATTAATTGGTCAAAAGAAGCAATAAATAGATTAAAAAATTTAACAATAATAGACCGAGAAAGATATTATGGTAAAAAAGACAAGATTGAATTGTTTTCCTCTAATAAAATAGCTTCAAGACTTCAAAATTTTAAATATTATTTTAAAAAAGGAATTACCTATTCAGATACTGGATTTTACGCCCCGACCTTTAGATTAAACCACTCTTCAGTTTTTGATGTAATGGGAATGACAATTTTCACAGAATTTTATAGTTTAGAATTTTGTTTAGGTATTTTATGTTCAAAACTTGTGAAATATCTTTTAAAAAATTATATTAATTCAACTGTTCACACGCAAGTTGGTGGAATTAAACAAATTCCAATCCCTTTAATAGACAAAGATAATAAATCTATAATGTATCAGATTGAAGATTTGGTCAACAAAATCATTCAAAAGCAGCATGATGACCAAAAATATCCATATTTTATTTATGAACAAACAAAAATAGATTATCTTGTATATAAATTATATCAGTTATCAAATGAAGATATAAATGAAATTGAAAATTGGTATAAAAGAAGATACCACACTTTTTATAACCATCTAAGAACGAAAAAAATTAAAGGAAAAAATCATTTTAAAAAATTTGAAAATGATAATTTATAAATACCAGTTTAGTGCATTTAAAATAATAATCTTAAAATAAGGAGATAAAGAAATTGGATTTAAATAAGATCTTTAATGTGAGAAATGCATTTATTTTAGCATTTGGAGCAACTATTTTAGATTTTATTAGCTGGTTTGTTATAATCTATTTAGACCAAGTGCAATTTTTTAGATTACTTTTAGCAAATATTTATTATTCGAATTTAAATCAAATTGGGCCAGCAATTTGGGACTATTCAGTAATGAGTTTAAGATTATTTTGGGGAGGATTATTCTCCTTTATTTTATTATTTTTAACTGTTTGTTTAATCAAAAAGACGACAATAATAATATTCGATATTAAAATAACTACATTTATTATTGGAATTCTAATGTTGATATTTAGTATAACAAATATATTTGCAGCTTCTGGATTTGTTATAGGAAGTATTCTTGGAATATGTGCAGGTTCTTTTTTAATTCTTAAGAAATATTTTGAAATCATTGAATATAAAGGATTTACTGCTAAAGAGAGCGATTTTCTGATTGAAGTAGATTTAACTTAAAATAGATACTTCATATAAAACAGATAATTTTCAATTTGATGAATTAAATTTAGTATTGTATATAAATTTATAAAATTTTTCTTTGAATGCTTTTACCTTTATAATTTTTTCAACAATTTCCTTATCAAGATTATTAGTTACAGTCATAATAATTTTTTTATTATAAAAACAATATTTAAACTAAACATTTATTCGTGATTTTCTTAAAATGTTATTGCTAATTATGTCTTTGCACAAATATATTTTACTAAATTCATTGGTGCAAAAAATAAGTTTGAGAATTATAGATTTGAAAATTAGTAAAAATAGAATATAATAATTAACAAATTATTAATTAGCAAAATTAATTTTGAGGTTTTTAGAAATGGAAATTTATGAAATTGAAATTAAAACTTCAGAAAGAGAAGAAATCATTGATATTACCAACGATGTGCAAGAAATTATCTTAAAATCAGGAATTAAAAATGGATTTTGTATTTTATTTGTCCCACATACTACAGCTGGGATTACAATTAATGAAAATGCCGACCCATCAGTAAAAAAAGATATTCTAAAAATATTTGATAAATTAATCCCCTATTTTGGAGATTACCAGCATATTGAAGGTAACTCAGCAGCACATGCCAAGTCAATAATAACAGGATTTTCTCAATTAATAATGATAAAAAATAAAAATCTGATCTTGGGGACTTGGCAAGGTATATATTTTAATGAGTATGATGGACCAAGAAATAGAAAATTATTAATTCAAATTATTAACATAGAGAATAAAAATTAACCAAGATTGCATTATTTTTCTCTATTTTTGATATAATGATAATATGCCCCATAAGCTCTAGCAAGACTTTGAAATGTTGGATATACTGGTATGTTATTTTTAATAAAAAGCTTAGAGAATTCACCACGATCCCCAAGGACAAAAATTGGTTTTTGGACTTCGTCGATTATCTTCTTATATTTTTTGATATTATCTTTGACCACTTGTTGATACATTTTCCTGAAATTAACTTCATTTGGTGAAACATCAAAAATGGAATCATCTTCAAATACAGGAGCTACAATAAAAAGTGCATCAAATTCTTCAAGAATAATTCTGAAAATTTTCAAAATATTTTGCGGTAAATATGCTTCATTTCCATCAGTAACATCGACAGGATTATTATGAGACCAATATTCAGGTAAAATTTTGTTTAGAGTTTCTATTTGATTTCTACTCAATTTTCCTACGATTAGTCCATTATCTTCAGCAGCATCAGACATCATAACTCCAAGAGACCCACCATAAGTGAAAATCCCAACTCTATTTCCTTTTGGTGGTGGAGCTAGACTTATTGCCATTGCAACATCGACCATTTCAATTATACTATTAACAGGTATTATTTTAGTTTGTCTAATAAACCCCTTATAAATTTCATTAGTCCCCTTTTTCGCAATAGCACCAACATGTGATAGTGCAGCTCGCATTCCTGCATTTGAATGCCCAGATTTATAGAAAATTACCGGTTTAGAGACATTCTTTAATATTTTAACCATTTCTGTACCATTAGAAATCCCTTCTGTATAGACTCCGATAACTTTTGTTGTTGGATCCTTATCATAATATTCTATAAAATCTTGGACAGTTAAATCTGCTTGGTCACCAATATTTATTAATTTATTAGCGCCGAAACCAGATAATGATGATTGTATAAGGATGTTTGCGATGGCAGTACCTCCTCGAGAGACATAAGAGCATGCCCCAGGCTCAATCTTTACACGGGGGCCAAAAAGTGCATAAAATGATTCTGGAACATTTATAATACCATTACAATTAGGGCCAACAAATCGGAGGTCATGTTTTCGAGCTAACTCTACAATTTCTTGCTCTAATTCCACTTTTTGTTTGTTGTATAACAACGACTCTTTAAAACCTGCAGATATGATACTTGCATTTTTTATTCCAACTTCAATACAATCTTCAATTACTGATTTAACAAACCGACCTGGGACTATTATATATGCCAAATCGACGCATGGTATTTCCTTTACATTTTTATAAAGCGGAAATCCCTTTAATTGCTCACCATGACGCGCATTCGCATTGACTAGATATATTTTTCCTTTATATTTTTTATAGATTAAACTTGTCAAAATAGAATTAGAAGCACCCCAATTTTTTCTACTAGCACCTATTATTACTAATGATTCTGGGTTGAAAAATTTGTCCATTTGCTCAAAAGATGGAATTTTAATGCACCAAACATATCTAATTTATTGATTAATAATGGCAATTAATTAAATTCTGTTAAAAATATTTTTTATATTTAATAAATTTATGAGTTATTTATGATATTTCAATTTTAGATTTTAATTAATAAATTAAAATTATACAAATAAATAAATTAAAAATTAATAGCTACATTGAGTATATTATTTGAAAAAAAGTTCAAAATACACATTAAAAATAATGAATAAGTCAAAAAATTAAATAAATAAAATATATTGGTTAATTTAAAGGTTAAAAAAGAATTTGGATTTTATGATACTTTTTATTTTCTGTTTACCGGAGTTTGAGAGGTCTCTAAATTCTGCTTTAATATCAGAAGCAAGATCATTAATATAACTGAGGTAATTTGGTATAAATTGTCCAGTTGTTATTAATAATAATTGAATATCATTGATTTTCTTTAGATAACAAAAGATAGTATCAGATTTTAATTCAAAAATTTCAAATTCTTCGTGAATTAAATTTTTCTCTTTATTTTTGATTAAATCTAATATTTTTTCAGTTAAATTTTGATCATAAGTTGGTCGAAATCTGTAATCAAACAAAATAGTATTGTTTTTATCAATTAAAATAATGGAATCAAGAATATTTTCAATATATAAGTTATTTTGCTTAATAAAATGGTAGTCAAATTCATTAAATGCGTCATTTATTACTTTATAAAAACTGGGTTCCTTTAAATTATTGATAATCTCTTTTAATTGTTTATTACTATAATTTAAAAAGTCCTTAATAATTGAAATAAATTTAAATTCTAAATTATGACATTGAATTGATTCAATTTTATCTTGTTTAGAAGTAATTTCGTTAATAATTTGTTGAAAATTAGTAATTACGGAAATAAACTTTTCATTTGTAAATTTTTCTAATGTAGATTTGTTAAAGTTAAAAATTTCGTTAAAAAACTTTTCAGTTTCTTCGTAAAAAGCAGGTATTTCTAGGATTTCGAATATTTTTATTAATTTGAGAAATATTTCATTAATTTCTTCTATATAAATATCAACTTTTGTCTTTTTTTTAGATTCTTTAGCAGTAATTTTTAGCTCTTTTTTAGATTGAGTTTTTTCATGGATTGGCTCAGTTATTTCTTTAATTTCAGGAATTTCAACAATTTCTTCAGGCTTAAGTTCTATAATTGGTGGTAAAACTTCTTCTTCAAGGACTTGAACAACATCAGCAGAAATTTTAACTTGAGGAATATCGCCTCTTTGTTTTAAGTCTTCAATAATTTTCAAAATATAATCTTTATTAATTCCAAATTCATCAGATAATTTTGTTAGGTTTAGAATTTTATTCTTTTTTAATTCAAGGACAATATTAGACATAAATTCTTCATTTGTAGTAAAAATTGACTCTTGATCGTTAAAAAAACCATTTAATACATTTTCTTTTATCATATTTTTCATAATTCTTAATAATATATCTTGTGGAATACCAATAACTTGCGTAATTTTCTCAATTTCAATTTTTCCTGATAAATTTAGAATTTCTTTAATTGATTCTTGAATATATAGATAAGAAAGAAAATTATTATCTTTATCAATTTGACCACTTATTAGTTCATGATCTTCTAAGAAGGAAATAAAATTTATTATATCGGCTCTTTCAAGTTTGATTTCATCGGCTAACTTATTTATGGACATTTTAGAATGCGTCAAATTAGATAGAAATGAATTAAATTCATCATAATCTAATTTGTGGAAAATTGGAAAGTTTTGAATGATATCATTTTTAAATTTAATCCATTGGACTATATTTCCATTTTCATCTAAATGAGCGAAACATTGATCTAAAATTATATTGTAAGTTTTGTTATCAATTGATTCAATCACTTCAATACTATTACTAACTTCTAATTCATTAATTATATTTTTATTATTAAAATCCCAGACAGCAATATGACCATTTTCAGTGCCACAAATTAAATATTTACCATCAGATGTAACAGTGAATGAATTTATCTGTCCTTTATGTAGTTCTAATGTAAAAATCAGCTCAAGTTCTTCTAAATCCCAGATTTTTATATTATCTAATGAGTTAGATATTAGAAATTTTCCATTAGAAGATATTTTTAATGAATAAATTATAACGCCGAAATCATGTATTGTTCCAATTAACTTACCATTTTTAAAGTTCCATAACCGGATAGAACCATCAGTTGAACCAGAGATTATTTTAGAACCATCGTGGGTCATAATTATTATTTCAACCGAACCAACATGCCCTTTTAATGTTTTAATACAATTTTCTGTTTGTATATTCCATATTTTTATAGTTTTATCTCTAGAGCCACTGATAAGATATTTACCATTTTGAGAAAAAATTACAGAATTAACGCAGTCGTTATGGCCTTTGAAATTTTTGATACATTTACCGGTTTCCAATTCCCATATCTTAATTGTTTTATCAAAAGAGCTTGAAGCAAAATATTTGTTATCAGGAGAAAATGCAATAGAATATATTGAATCCGAATGATTTTCTAAAATTTTAGTACATCTGCATGTTTGTATATCAAAAATTTTGATAATATTATCCCAATGACCAGATATAATATATCTACCATCAGGAGAAACCGAAATTGTTTTGATAAAATTTTGATTTGTAGAAATCTTAGTACCTAATATCTGACGCTTATAAAGCATTTGAAATCCTCAACTTAAATTAATAAATTAATGCAATTTGTAATTTAATATTTTACTTTTATATGACATTTTAAAATCAGATAAAAATTAATTAATTATCTATTTATATTTTCCAATATTATTTATGAAATATTGATAACATTTGTTTTAATATAGGATTTTAGTAAAAAGTGGACATAAAAGTGCATAATTTTTATTCTGTGGATTACATCTAAAATCAATATTACCTTTTCCTTTATAAGCAATACACCCGCTTTTGCATAAATCAAATAAATTGCAATTTAAACAAGTATTTGGAATATCATAAGCAGAGTTAATAGATAAGGTAAGGTCTTTATTATATATTTCAATTATATCTGATTTTAAAACATTACCTAATAGGTACCTCTTATCCCGTAGTAATAAAATGCAAGGATAGACATCGCCATTTGCATCAATTACAAAATTATTTTTATAATTTATTTGGCATGATGCCCATTGTTGTCTATAAGTAAATAAATTAATATATTTACGATTAAAAATGCTCGGCTCAAATGAAATCTCAATTTCCGGGTCTAGTTTCCATTTAAAACGCTGGACATCAAAAATAAATTGCTCCCATTCTTCATTAGAAATTATATAATCAATTAATTCCATTCCTCGGCCTATTGGAGAAAAATAAAGTATTATAAAATTTTTTATTCCTATTTTAGTTAATTCTTGTAGTAAACTAGGATAACTTTCCATGTTTAATTTATTAACGCAGGTTGTAATAGCAAATTTAATTTTTTTATTTAAAAGATATTTGATGTTGTTTAAAGTAGTCTTAAAAGAGCCCTGCATATTCGCAATTTCATCATGGATTTTTTCAGTCCCATGAAGTGAAATAGTAAGAAAAATATTGAATTTTTCGATCCATTCAACTTGTTCAGGATTAAGAAAATGACCATTTGTAGCAATACTTATATTTATTTTTAATTCATTTAATTTTTCGCAAATATTTTTTAAATCAGGTCTTAAAAATGGTTCTCCACCAAAAATGTGGACTGATTTTAGGCCAAATCTGAAAGCTTTTTCACATAATCCAATTATAAAATTTTCTTCTAATCCATTAAAATTACATTGATTTGGGTTCACAAAGCAATGAATACAATTTTGATTACATTTATCAGTAATACAAAAATTAAGATGATACAATTTTAACTCCTAATTTTCTTCAATAAAAGTCATTAATTCATTATAACTGGGTATTCCAAATCGAGCACCAATTTTTTGGATACATAAAGCTGCAGCTGCGTTTCCCATTTTTCCACATGTAAATAAATCTTTATTATGTAGCAAACCTGAGAGAAACCCTGCAGAATAAGCGTCTCCAGCGCCCGTAGTATCCTTTACATCTACTTTGTACGACGGAATTACAAATTGCTCATTATTTTCATAATCGTTGATCAAAGATCCACGGGAACCTTGAGTAATAGCACAAATTTTCACAAATTTTTTTAACTTCTTCAAAGAATTTTCCAAATTATCATCAAAAATTTTTTTCAATTCACTTTCTGAGCTGATAAAAATATCAATTTTTGATATTAAAGGCTTAATATTTTCAAAAGGTTGGTCTGCTATCAATGCACCAGGGTTGAGCGAAATTAATACATCATTTTTCTGCGCGATTTCAGCAGATTTTATTAATGGAAGAATATTTTTAAGACTTGCAAGATGTATTAATCTTGAATTTTTAATATAATCTTCTTTTAATTCATTTGGATTTAACTCATTTGCTGCACCGCTAAAAGCATATAAGATACGATTACCTTTTTTATCGACAGCAGCATAACAATTTCCAGTAGGCAAGACTTCAGAAATTACCAAGTTTTCTATATTAATAGAATTTCTATTAAAATCATCAATTAATAGAGAACCAAATGGATCTTTACCTATTTTTCCAATGAAACCTGTTTTTAAATTTAATTTGGAACATGCAACAGCAGTATTTGCTGCAGAACCCCCGCATTTGAATTCTAATTTTGGTACAAAAACTTCATCATCTATGTTTGGAAATCGGTCGACTAATGCGACCATATCAATTAATGCAGCACCTTCGCAAATTATATCTAATTTCATCCTAGACCACCAACCCAACCTCTTACTTTTTTTCGCATTTCTTTTTGTATTTTTATTAGTTCATTTAATTTTTCATTAGTGATTGACCTAATATCATTAATTTGTGGGACAAAATTTTCTTTAATAAAATATGCTTTCAGAGAAGACGGAATTAAATCATCTGGAATTTTAGAGGGGTCCATCTTAAATTTTTCAAAATTTTCGTTCCAGTCTTTAATAAAATCCCAAATTTTTTTGTAATTATAAAAAATTGGCATAATACCCATGACATTAGGAGTTGTTACTGCTATATTTGCATGCGGTATAGAATAATTATTGCCGTTAAAAGATATTGCAATACCATTTTCATTTTTTACTCTATTTAACATGTTAATGTCGGTTATGGAATCGCCAGTTACAATTATTTCTTCAATTGGACAGCCGGTTCGTTCAGAAATACTCTCAATAGCCAGTTCTTTTTGTTTGCCACCCCGCACAACTACTTTTTCCATTATTTGAAAATATCCAGAGTTTCGGTCGCCCCAGAAAAAATCATTTAGATCATCAACTATAATCTCAAAGTTCTTATTATTATCAATATATTTCGGAAATATTTTATACAAAAGATGATTAATTTTTGTTTCTAATTGATCTTTAAACTCTTTTAAATTATCTACATCTAATAATGTACAATATACATGGTCTTTAGAGATTCCTAATTTTTCTGTTACTTGATATGCAAAATAAGTATAACTTGTGGAGATTACGTAAATATCCCATTCGTCTTGTAATAATGAAATTGTTTCAATTGCACCTGGAATAATACCTAACTTTTTTTTAGCAATTTCAAATAATTCTGCGTTAGAAAAATAATTTACATAAAATGGGGCTAATAATCTTAATGTATCTCCAGGATTATATCGTTCAATATTTAATTTTTGCTGATTTAGAGGATAGTCTATTAGATAATCGTCATACTTACTGATTAAATAGAATAAATCACCTAAATTACCTTTAATTTTAGATTTAATCTTTATTTTTAGATATTTAAAAATTTCAGCAGCAAAATCAGTCATTGATAATGGCCCTTCAAGATCCCAAGCACAAACTTGTAAACCAATCACCTTTACTTACTTAATCATATATTTATTTTATAATTTGTATTAATTTAAGTTATTTATATTATTATTGTATTTTTTAATGGAAAAAAATGCGGAAATTTAATTGAAAAATTGTAATAAACAAAAATCCATAATAAAAATTAAAATAGAAAAGTAAAAAGTTTAAAAAACACGATAACTAAATTAATTCTTCATTATAATCTTTTTTATACTTTAAAATAAGAAGATCTAATTTTACCTTTAATTTTTCAAGGTTTAGTTTTATTTTTTTATGTTCATTTTCCCATTCTTCGAAGGATGTTTGTATTAATTCCTTAGGTATTAACCTAAATAATTCATTTCTAAATGCCCGCATTTTTCGAATATATTGAATAAGTGAGAAATTTAATTGGGCATTTGCCCTTCTAAAGGTTTTTTCTGCGATTTCTATTTCTTTTGCAGTATTTATTAGCAAATTTATAGTGTATAGTACCCTTTTAATTTTATCTTGAAATTCATAATTAATAATTTGAATGATGCTTTTAATGGTTAAATCAATATCTTCTAAAATTTCGTTTGCATTTTTTCTATTAAACAATTTTGACCTGTTTTCAAATCGTTTCTTAGATTCGATATCACCCAATTCTTCCGAGATTTTAGCTGCTAATTGGTAGAGTTTTTGAATATTATCAGTTTTTCTATCAATAAAGGCATCTCGCACACCATTTAAAATAATCTCGCGAGTATCTTTTAAGAAGTTGACAAGCTCATTTTTTTCTTCCTCTTTTTCAGTTCCGCCTTTTAAATTATTGTTTTCCAATTTAATCCCTAATAAAGGAAAATAAACACTATGTTTTATTAAATTATATTAATTATTTTTTTAGATTTAAATATTTAGATTTTATTATCAAGTATATTGCACTACTATTTTTTTTAACCATAATAACCAATACGAGTTTTGTTTTTTTGGATTCTGTCGATTGAATTTTTGAATTCATCGATTATCTTTTGTGATAGTGATGGTTCGACTATTTTCATTGCATTTAAAAAGTCATCCTCGTTTATTTTAACAGAATCTTTTGAACTGTTATTTAATTTCCTTGTAAAGGCAATATGAGCAGCTTCTTTTATCAATTTATCAAGGTCCGAACCAGTATAATAATTAGTTCTATTTGCAATAAATTTGAAGTCAAAATCGTCCTTAAGAATAAGATTTTTTGTTTTAATTTTTAAAATTTCGATTCGTTCTTCAAAAGTAGGTGGATTTATAATAACAACATATTGAATTTGGTTGCTTGCTTTTAAAATTTCAGGTATTCCTTCAAAATTATTGGTTTCACATATAATTAAAATTGGAATTTCCTTTTTTATTTTTTCAATTTCACTTTGAATAAAAAGGGCTATTTCAAATGAATCGATAGCTTCTACATTTTCGAGTAGTATAATAGAAGGTGCAACTCTTTCGGCATCGCGTATCAAATCTTTAAAACTTTTTGGTGTATCAGTTCTATAAAGAAAGACATTAGATAATTCTAATGCTGAAAATCTAAAGAAATTTGCATTGGATTCGGTTGTAATTGCTTTTGCTATTGATGTTTTTCCAGTTCCAGGTAAACCGTAAATAATTATCCCTTTTTTTGGTGTAATACCGAATTCCAGAGCATCTCTGTAATTAATTAATGGCCGTATAACGTGATTTTGTAAAAAATCTTTAACTTCTTTTAAACCTCCAATTTCATTCCAGTATATAGGCTCATGAAGTATTTCAGGGGAAAATTTACCACGGCGTTCAAATTTTTCAATCATTTCATTAAATTCATCAATATCTTCAGATGATAGATCTGGTTTAATTGAATCTAAAACTTCTAAAATATCTTTCATTTTTATTTTAGTATATTTGCCATTTTCAATAGCCTTAAAAGCTTTATTGCGTTTAGTGGTATCACAAATATAAGCGATTTCAGCTCCAGTATAATTTTTAGTTTTTTCTGCTAAAAAATCAAAATCAACATCATCACTCAATTCTACTTTTCTTAAATAAATTTGAAAAATTTCTTTTCTTGCATTAAAATCTGGTGGTGGAACTGCAATTCGCTCATCAAGACGTCCAGGTCTAAGAAATGCTGGATCTATATCTTCAATTCTATTAGTAGCTCCAATTACTAAAATATGGTCTTCAGGACGGAGATCAGAGAATTCAGATAGAAATGTAGACAATATAGTCGTCAAATACGGATGATCAGTTGTTCTTGATCTTTCAAATGCAATTCCGTCTAATTCATCAAAAAAGAGAATTGTAGGTGGGTTTAATTTTGCGGTTGTAAATAAATCGTGAATTTTTTGTTCACTTTCACCCAACCATTTTGATAATAAATCAGGAGCGCTTGCATATATGAAATTAGCATTAGCAATATCAGCCATTACTCTGGCAATATAAGTTTTACCACACCCAGGAGGTCCAAATAAAAGCACACCTGTTGGTGCATTAACATCATATTTTTTATACATATCACTTGATGTTAACATTGAAATAATATTTTTTAATTGCTTTTTAATAGAATCATATCCTCCTACATCATCCCACGTTAATCGTTCTTTACTAAACCTTTTTTCCATTGCACCATAACGAATCGCAGTTATCTCAAATTTTTTAATCATTGATTTTGTCAATGAGGGGATTACTTCTTTTAGAGCCTTGAGTATGTCGTCCATTGAAATTTTTCGCTCATTTTCATAAGAATCTTCAGCCCATTTTAATTCGGTTATTCTAACTAGTTTTTTAAGGTCCTGCACCGAAAAATTAAATGTTTTTTTGGCCAGTAAATCAAAATCAATATTTTTCTCCAGCGGTTTATTTTGTAATAAATTTTTTAAAATTTCCTTCCTATCTTTTTCCGTTGGAGGATGAACGTAAATTATATCAGAAATATATTCCTGTTTTAAAATTAATGGAGAAACTAAATCAGGATTATCAGTAATCATAATCAAGGATATAGGTTTATTAGAAGATTTAATTTTCTGAATAGCAGACATTAATATAATTATAGGATCTTGGATTCTAAATGTTGCTAAATATACTTGTTTTGATTCTATTGGTGGTGCAACTAGGTCTACCTCATCAATTAAAATAATAGTCGGGTCATTTTCTCCAATTTCATCAATTTTTGTGTTCAATTCTTCAATTTGTCTGAATGAAATAGTCTCTAAATTAACATGGCTCTCTTCAGCTAATGCATGGACCAATGATAATTTTTCACACCCATCTGGACCAAAAAGAATAAGCGTTTTTACTGGTTCTATTTTCATATTTTTAATCTGAGATAAAATGAAGGGATGTTGGACCTTCTGGATGAGCTCTTTTTTGATATCCTCTAATCCAATTATTTCCTTCCATTTGCCTTTTAAATGCGATTTCGATGGACTAAATACAAACTCGCAATCTTTCCAGTTTGGAGATAAACATGTTTCCAAAACAAAATCGGTAGAAATACCTTTTTTTTGGATGTTACATAAATAGAAGATTTCGCCCAAAATATCTTTTTCATCTAAATACTTACATTTATCAGTCATATTTGGTTCAAACTCAATTGCTCCTGAATTAATTTAATATCTCAATTTTTTTAATAATTTTTTCGACTTTTTGAGAATCCTTAATAAATTCCAACTTGTTAAAAAATTCTTTTGCTTTTATTGCGCATTTTAAACTGGTCTCAAATTTTTTATTCTTATAAAATAAGTCGACCGATTCTAATAAAAAAAATGCAACTTCAATTGAAGCATCTCTATTATCTAAATTCTCCAATAACCACAAAATTATTTTTTCATTTAAATTTATAAAGAGTAAATTATTATTGATTAATGCGTAATCTCTTAAAAATTCAGAAATTTTTATAGTTGTTGCTACATATTCCTTCCTATATTTTGTCTTTATCTCTTCATTTTCTATTTGATCTAAAAATTTATCAATATATTCTTCAGCTGAATTAATATTATGAGATAAAATATAATTCCGGATAAGTCTAAATGTCTTTTTAAAATAATCATAACTCTCAATAATTACAGAATTTAATTTATCTCTAATATTTTGAGATAATTCATCTCCAGGAAAATTATTAATGAATTTTAAGATCAGTTCTATTCTTAAAAACTCATAATCAATTTCATTATTATTTAACATTTTACTAATATCTTCATTTATCCAACCATTTAAAAGATCTTCATCCTTACTAATAAAAATAGAAGCAAGACAATTATTTATAAAATTTTCAATAATTTCAGCTTTCCCTGTGGTAAAGCTTTTTTTCCAATTTTTAATATATTCTGGATCATTTAATAAAAAATTGATTTCTTTTTCGCCAAAATAATTCCTTGAAAAAATATTTTTAATTATCTCTTTGACATCTTTTTGGATAATGTCAACATTTAAGTTCTTGAAATCAATAAAATCGTTAATTAAATGTTTAGCAAGTAAATTATATACATTTATATTAAATTCAGCAATATCTTTATAATAATTTTCAAAATCATTCGTTAATGCTAAAGTAAAATATTTTTGGGCCTCTAAAATATTTCCCATCTCATATAAAATTCTACCAGCATTATACTGGGCTTTAGCATAGTCTCCTTTAACTTCCAATGCTTTTTTAAAATACTCTAATGCTTTATGTTTATCGCCTTTTTTTTCATAAATAAGCCCTATATTATATATCGGAAAATTCCTATTTTCATATGACTCAATACTTGCAGCTTTTTCATAGACTTCTAATGCATCATTTAATTTATCTAAATCGCTATATGCATTACCCATATTGTTCCAAGCATCTCCATAGTCAGGGTAAATTTTCACCGCTTTTTTATAACATTCTATTGCTTTTTCATTATTATCTTTATTTCGATATACATTACCAAGGTTGTACCAACTCCACCGATAATTTGGGTCTAATAATACTGCTTGTTTATAATAAATTAAAGCCCGGTCATCATCATCTTTATCTTGAGCTTCAATTCCCTTATCATTTAAATCATAAGAAGTTAAATCAAGGTCGCGCAATTTATCTCGAATATTTTCTATTATTTTATCCCATTTCTCTATCTTTTTTTTATCTTTAAGCCTTTTCCAAAATTCCGGTCTTTTTGATTCAATATCTTCAAATAATTCTATAATTTCAAAGATCTTATTGATAGCATCATCAAAACCATAATTTTCAAAATCTTCTTTATCTAAATCTAATAATTTTTTTGTTGCCTCCTCTATTTTCTGGAGGTCATCTTTTCTTAGATCTTCAAGAATGCCATCTAGTTCGATTTTATACCACCGAATTTTAAACATAATTAATTCTCGAATAAAAACTTAATATTCTAATTTAAATAAACTTTTCATAATTTTATAAATGTAATTCTAAAGGAGATATTAAATTTTTTAATAAAAATTTTTAGGCAAATTAATTTATTGAAATATTTTAAAATATATCTGTTGAAAATCTTTTTTTGAATTGCAAATTTTTAAAATTCGGACAAAAATTTGTTAAATTTATTGAGAAATAACCAGCCAATTTGATTTATTATTTTTATAATCTTAAATTTTAGAATTTATTGGATTCTATTAATCATATCAATTAAATAAAACCAATTTTTATTCAAAATATTATTACCATCTTAATTTATTTGTATATTTTTAATTTATTTTAATGTATTTTTAATAAAATTTATTTAATTTCTTTTATCTTTCTAATAGATACATCATTTACGTAAAAATTCTTCTAAATTTTTAAACCATAAATAGTTCAATAGAAACTTAGAGCAATTTTTTGATTATCGTTAGACTACATTTTAATAGAAAAGATAAGTTTTTTATTTTAAAGAATAATAAGTATAATGATAATTTATGGACATAAATTCAATTATTGATAATTTAAAACAGAAAAATTTAAAATTTAATGAAATAAAAGAACTTTTTAAGAAATTAGAACAAATTGTTTTAAAGAATCCTCTTCTTTTGACAGATTTTTTAAAGGATTTTTTTGATTTATTAAATATTCCAGATTATCAATTATACATTCTGGATATTTTTGATCAAGTATCTGTTAATAATCCTGAAGTATTTGAGGGTTCTATAACACTATTGTTATCATGTTTAAAAATCGAAAATATACAATTAGACATACTTTCTATTCTTGAAAATATTTTAGAGAAAGATCCACATGTTTTTGTAGATGAAATTGAAAATTTCAAAAAAGTTATTGATGAATTGAATGGGAGTATTGTTAAACCAGATTTAATTGGAATTTATAAGGATTTAAAAAGCAAATTTCCAGAAAAAATTTTAGATCCAATTGAATCATTAATTAAAGAAATAGAAAATCAAGATATAAATATCGTAAATATTTATGATAACTTACTATCTAATTATAAGGAAATAATTCAAAAAGATATAAATAAAGACAATTTAGATCCAATTGATTTATTAACATCTTTTAGTGAAAATGCTCCTGAAATTTTTAGAGATTCGATGGGATATTTGATCGATTCATTAGAAAATGAATCTATTCAATTGTATATTATTGATATTCTTAAAAATATCTCAAAATCTAATGCACTATATTTTGAAAAATATATTCATAGGTTAATTTCTTTTCTAGATTTAGAAATATTTAGATTTGATATTGTAGAAATACTAATGAATCTTGTCCAAATACCGCGCTTATTTCAATCGCACGTCCATTTTATTATTGAAAAATTAAATATCCAGGAAGTTAAATTAGATTTAGCAAGATTGCTAAGGAATATAAGTGAAACAAATCCGTCCTTTTTTAAAGACGAAATTGCTCATTTAATAAAACTTTTATACGATAAAGATTTTAATTATCGCTTAAATTTATGGGGGATATTAAGAAATATTACATATGATGAGCCTGAATTAATTAAAAATAATATTTCAGAAATTATCAATCTAATAAAAAATGAAAACCTAAAATTCGAGGCAATTGAATTATTAAAAATTATAGGACGCAAAAATCCAGATTTATTTAAGGATAATATAGAATTATTATTGGATTTTTTCTCCATTAACGAAATAAGAGCTGATATTACAGATATATTATTAAACATTTCACTGAGATATCCACATTTATTATATGAATATATTCTTGACCTTTTTAATTTATTAGAATATGAAAGTTCCCGTACTGATATTATTGAAATAATAAGGAACATCTTAAAATTACATCCTAAAATCTTATTTCCACAAATCCCGATCTATTTAGAAAAATTAACGGATAATTATATTATAAATGAACTTTATTCTGAAATCAAAAAGATGATTTTAAAAAATAAAGAGATTATCGTTGAAAATTATATTAAATTTAAAGATTTTATTATCAAAAATTACAATTATGCCGAAATCAATAACGACTTAATCGAATTGGAATTATTATTTAAGAAATCTCCGTTAATTTTACAAGTTATCACAAAAATTAAAGATAAATGCTCAAGTTTTAATGAATATATTGAGAATTTCACTGATTTTGAAAAAGTACCACCTAAGACCATTTTATTTTTAATAGATTATATCATTATTCTTAAAAATTTTTCATCAATTTTTAATAAATATATTAAAATTAAGCATATTTTTGAAGATAAAGAGGAAAGAAAAGATTTTTATCAAATGTTATTGACTTTTAAAAATGGTATTGAAAAATTATATGGCAAAATTAAGAAAACTCACTAAAAATTTTAAAAAAAACTTTTGCTGTCTGATTTTTCTATAAAAATTTTAACCTAATTTTTCAATTCTTAATAAATTAGATATATTTTTTACAAAAATTATTAAAAAATGAAAAAATGTAATGAATTCAAATAATGTTAGAGGTAATGCGTTGATAAATAATTTGGAAGAATTAAACCAAAAATTAATATTTTTAGAACAAACTACTGAAAAAAGAATTTTAGAACTAAATAAAATTATTAATGAAAAAAATCAACAAATATCAAATTTAAATTCTACTATTGCAGAATATAAAAATAATATTCACGATCTCAAAATAAAAAATAGTGAAATAGAAGAAAAAGTTAAAAAACTTGAAAAAGAAAAACAAGAACTTAAAGAATCTACTGAGTTTCTGCAAAAAAGAATCCTAGAATTGAAAAAGAAATCGGTGGATCATTCTGGTTTTATTTCTGGAATTGAAGAGATTAGTGTAGATTATGAAAAAAAGATCGAATATCTAAAAATTGAAAAAGATAGGCAACTTAATGACCAAAAAAAATCCTATGAAAAAATTATTAATGAATTAAAGGAACAACTAAAAAAACAAGAAAATGAATACATAGAGAAATTGTCTAAAGAAAAGGAATATTATTTGAAGAAAATACACGAATTAGAAAATAATAAAAATTTTTTAGAAGATAAAAAGATTGAAAATTTACAAAAAGAGATCGAAAAATTAACTCAAGAAAATTCTTTTCTAAAAAATGAAATAAATTCATATAAATCAGAATTAAATGAAATTTCAAAATCCTTTCAAAATGAAAATTCCAAATTATTGGAGGAAAAAAATACATTATTAACTGAAATTGAAAACCTTGAAAAACAAAATTTTGAAATTAAGAAGGAAAGCATCAGAAAAATCAAAGAATTAGAACAAAAAATCGAAAAACTAGAGAAAGAAAATACCGAACTGAATGATGAAATTATATTTATGAAAGAACGTTATGAAAAGCAACTTGATAATTTAAATCTTATAAAATACGGAATAGAAAATAAGAATTATTCAGTTATCCCAGAACGACCGAAATATGGGGATAAAAAAAATGGTCATAAAGTTATTTATTTTAAAATTAGAAACAATAATTTGATTGAACTGAAAAGTTTACCTACTTCGGGTGCCTACGTTGGATTTAACGAGCCTTTGAAAAAATGGATTATATATGCAGATAGATCAATATCAACAATAGAAATTAAAAAAATAGAAAGGATGTTAAGAGTAATTTCAAAACATGGTAGTATATCTAAAATGCTAAAGAAGTCAGATAATGACTTTACAATTGAAATCGTTCGATATTAAATAGATTTCAGGCTTTCTTAAAATAGTACATAGTTGTGTAGAGTAAAGCGCCACAAATCATTACAACTGAAGCTATTGGGCTTATTAACTCTGTATTAAATATGTGTTTAATTAATTCGATAGTTAAAGTATAACCTAAAAAAATTAAGGTTAGTCCCCAAGCTATTATACCAGTTTCATGTCGAGCTCTACCTGATAATTTGATATAAAGATATATATAAAGCCCAAGGATGGAAAGAGCTCCCGTAGGGAGAAAAATGTAAGTTGCAAGTCTGGCGCCAGAAATTTCAGTTCCATTTATTGGAAGGATTATTGCAAGTAATAACCCAATAAATGTAATTATCGAAAAAATAAATTTAGATTTGACCATATATATTTCTAATACAATTAAAATCGAAAGTAGTCCACCAATCCCTATAGTAGAAGCAATTTTCCAATAAAATGAATATAAAGATAAATCGATTTCATAATAATAATTAGAAAATATAAACATTATTCTCATAATACCCCAAAATATGAAAAAAAATGAAATCCCAATAAAGAATCTCTTCTGCGATTTTAATTCAGATTTCTTTGATTTAGCCCAGAATACTATAGCACATACCCAAAATACTATCGAATTTACATAAACTAAGATTTGATCAGATAATACAATAATATCTTGCATTTTTATCTTTTAAAACTTTTATAAATTTACATATTTATTTTAAAATATATAAATTAATATCATTAAAACAATCGAACCAATTAGCAAGAAAATTAGAAGCGATCTATTCCAATTAAAAATCTTTTTTCCATCTAAAGGTCCAAAAGGTATAAGATTAAAAAGTGCTAGTGATATGTTTATAGTAGAAACAAAATAGGTTAAATCATAAAGAAATAAAAAATAATACGTTAAATTAAAAATGCGAATAAGCCAATAAACCCCAAATGATAAACCACCAATTATCAAATTCGTAAGAGGACCCATCAATGAAATTTTACCATTTTTCTCTAAATCAATATCTCCTTTAATGTAAACCGCACCAGGTACAAAAAATATAAAAAACCCCGATAACGAAAATAATAATCCCAATAATAATCCCGAATAATTTACCCTAAATTCAGCCCAACACCCAAATTTTTGGGCAGTAAACTTGTGTCCTAACTCATGTAAAAAAAAACCTGTAAATGCACCAACAAAACATTCAAAAATTACAAAAAGAAAAATTACTATATTGTCTAATGTAAAATAAAGAAACAAATTAAATATATTTATATTCATTAACGTAAACATCAGTGTTAAAGCTCCAACTGCTATAAATAAATCCTTAAGTTCTTGATTACTAAATTTAATTTGATAATTCATTTGCTCTGCGTTATACATTGATATCATCCATTAAAATTTATTATAAAACAATTTAC
The DNA here is from genome assembly GCA_005191425.1 of Candidatus Helarchaeota ASGARD archaeon Hel_GB_B. GTDB lineage: Archaea > Asgardarchaeota > Lokiarchaeia > Helarchaeales > HEL-GB-B > HEL-GB-B. Next base: position 1,194 of record SUPR01000027.1, on the reverse strand, counting down.
AATTTAATTAGTTCAATATAATTTTAAAGTTAATAAAATTAAATACATGAAATTACTAATAAATGACTATTTTTAACTTTTTACAAATTCTTCTTTTACTGATGAAAAATATTACTCCTCGAATAAAAACATTCCGACTTAGACACCTTGTTGAACAAAAGTTTAGTATGTTCAAGAAGCTATTCGATTTTAAATGATAATTGAACTGTATAGTCCTTGAAATTAATTTTAGATTTTCATTTTACAGTTCGTCGGTTTCCTGATCTGGTCGAAGATGTAGTAGAGGAAATAAAAGCAGGCCCGATAATCGCAGGGAGGTCTGAAAATTTATTCTGGAGGGTATTAAAAAGTGGTGAGAAATTAAAGTCGGGGACTGTTTGTGTGGAGAGTTCCAGGTAGTAAAAGCATCGGAAGTTGATTACTAATGATAATAACAACAATTCCCAAAATTTCACGAGCATTGCGGGTAATAACTGGCTTAAATTTAAAGTGGATACCATACCACTACCGAAAGTAAATACAATCGCGGTATATTCCAATGTGTCTTTTAATGATGGGCATTACCCGTCAATTGAGCGCATGAACTTAATAATACGGGACGTTGACGGGTCTAATGAGGTATTTGATAGCGGAATTAACGTAATAATGGTACCAGTCCCACTCTTCGCCGACACAAAACTACACGCGATAATTGAACAAGCGGTAAATGATACTACGGGACAATTAGGCTTAAATAAACTCTCAGACTACTTGAAGGCAGCTAATTTCTCGGGAATTGACCGTGGTTCTGAAAGCATTAACCAATACGTGGAGTCGATAATAACAAAAGAGGCAGTGCCAGTTTCTGAAGCAATGCAAATATTAGAACTATGCCAGATCAGTGCCAACGAGACAGAAGGTGTCATATACAATTATACGAGGGTGGTAGCAGAGCTGTCCGGAGTCGCCCCCGAAGTGCTCGAATTAATACCATTTGACGGCTCTATAATGAAAAATTCGCCACAAGGACTAATGCCAAAAACCTTATGGCAGGCGTTCGTCCAGTTCTGGCAGAATGTAATTCAGCTGCTCTATAATGTTATAGTGGCAATTGCAAACTTCATAGTCAATTTAATAAACATGATAATACAGTGGGGCTTAAATTTATTGGGGTCTTTCCAAGATGTAATGGATGCTATTGAAGCTGCAGTGAAG
>SUPR01000026.1 GCA_005191425.1 Candidatus Helarchaeota ASGARD archaeon Hel_GB_B | reverse complement strand
TACCTTTACAAATGTAAAAGGTACAGATGAAATTAAAACAGAATTTTTAAATTTAATAATAGATATATATGATTTATTAATGGGACTGCAATCATTTAATAGAAAAAAAAGGCTTGCATTATTAAAATTAGCTCATTTGTTTCCACAATCATTATCAACGGTAGATTTGAGGAGAGTAATGGAGTATAGTCCAAACACTAGTTTATCATATATTAGGAACGAAATAAAAGAGTTAGAAAAGGCAGGACTGATAATTATTAATAGACATGCTTCATTGGGAGAATCTTTTTCAAGTGGGATCAATAAGAAATTACCTTTTCAAATACTTATTAACCATAAACATCCTCAGATGAGACTTTTAATTGCGTTATGCTCATTTGGAGAGGAGTATAAAAAATTAACGAAAAGTCAAATGGGTGAGGAATTTCATGAGCCATGAAGATTTAGATGAAAAAAAAGAATTTTCTAGAGGAGTTCGGAGATATGTAGCCATAAGACATTCTTTTACATATATTTTAGTATTTGGACTTGGTCTTTCAACTGCATATTTGTTAACATATTTTTTAAATTATTGGTATCCAAAAGTTTTTAACAATATTGTGTGGTTTATTTTATTCAGTTTCATTTTTATAATATTAATTAATATAAGTTTTCAGCAGTTCTTGTCTTTTTACCATTTACCAAAACATATTTTAGATATCTTAGATAGGACAGGTTTTCCAATTGAACGTAAAAAACGGTTCATATTTTTCTATGATACTAAGTTAAAACCGACACCAGATAGTTGGATAAAAGTAGGAATTAAAGCCAGTTATTTTCCATTAAGTGAATTACGTTATGAGACATATCTAATTAATATTCAGTCTTCCAAATTGTGTGAAGGAAATGACCCACTTTATACGTTAATAATGAAAAAAATCATAGAAAAAAACTTATTAAGTTTAAGTGATGGAAACAAAAACAAGCCAGTTGTATATCGAAAACATTCGCCGGGAATAAGGATAAATATTGATTGTTTTCCTGAAGAATTACTTAGTAGAATAATGATAGTAGGTAAGGCAATTAGAGAGTGGGAATCTGCGATAAATAAATTAGCAGATTTCTCGATTAAATTGATTACTTAATTTTTTTATTTAATAGAAATGTCAATAATTTCAACGGAAAGAGGTTTTCATTTTATCTAGTCTTTTTGCAAATTTCAAGATTGCTGGGATAGAACTGAATAAGAAACTTGGTACTTCTCTCCAGAACCATAAAAATCGAGACCGAGAAATTCTACGAGCACCTTTCCAAATCCAAGTATTTTTATCAATTATATTTCCTAGATAATAGCTTTTATATGCATAAACAACTAAATCTTTAATTTCTTTAATACTTAAATCAGGAGTTTTCATAATAGGGTCGACTAAATTCCAATCTTCATAGTTTGTATTTTCTATCCAATTTTTTTCCATTGCTTCTGTATATAATTTAGTCCCGGGATATGGTGTAAGAGGAGTAAATTGCATTATATCTACTTCCATTTTCTTACAGAATTCGATATTCTTTTTTACATCCTCAATTGTTTCATCAATATTCCCAATTATCATTGACCCAAAGATTGTGATCCCCCTGTCGTGTAACATCTTGATTGCTTTAATATTCTGGTCGACAGTAGTCCTTTTACCAATCCGGTCGAGACTTTCCTGTTTTGTAGATTCAATACCAATAAAAATCATTTTAAAGCCAGCTTCCACCATTCTATCGAGTATTTTTGGGTTATTTACGATATCGTCCACTCGACCTTGAGCTGAAAAATATTTATAACTATAACCATGATCAATAATTAAATCACATATCTTTTTTATGCGGCTCATTTTAACAGTGAATGAACTATCTTGAAAAATATACCATTTTCTTGATTTGTCCAGACATTCAATTTCTTTTATGACCCGTTCAGGAGATTTAGCTCGCCATCGATGACGATTATGGACAGTAACACAACAAAAATTACAGTTATGGGGGCATCCGCGGGCAGATTCTAGAACATCTACAGATAAACCGAAATAATTATAGAAGTTTCGGCGTAATAAAGTCCGATTAGGGAATGGTAAATCGTCTAAATTTTCTATTAATGGTCTTAATTCATTATAATAGATTTTTCCATTTTCAGAATAATTTATACCTAAAATATCTTTAAGCGGTTTTCCTTCAACAATTTCTTTAAATGTATTTTCTCCTTCTCCTTGAACGGTAATATCAATCGATTCTTCTTCTATTAAATACCGATCTAAGGTCGGATGATATCCACCAACTACAACTCTTTTGACACCGCATTCTTTTGCTAATCTGCTAAATTGTATCGTACTATTTATAGAAGGAGTTAAACAAGTTATTCCTAATAAGTCCGTTTTCTCTAATATTGCCCTTAATTTAGATTCAGGCCATTCTTTATATTTTAGGTCAATAATTTTAACCTTATGTTCGTCCGGATCTGGAATAGCCGCTAAATACATTAAACCTAAAGGTGGTGCTTTTATAAAATCATCTAAGCCTAAAACTGGACTTTTACTTGAAGGATTTATTAATAAAATATTCATAGATTACATCTTCATAAAAAATGTTAATGGCATTAGTAAATTTTAGAATATGAACTCTTTTTTAGTATATAAATTTTGTTTTTTATCTTGAAATTTTTATCTTGAAAATATACAAATTCAAAATTTTAAAAAATAATATAATAATGTCAAATAATAAGATTAAAAAAAGGACACAAATTACAAAGTTTGATAATTATCAGAAAAATTATATTCATAAATAAATTTTAAAATATTAATATATTAGTATTATATATTATCATAAACTATTAAAAATAATTAATATACAAGGATTGTTGAATAATATGGCTGAGAAAATTGTAGAAATAATAAAAAGTCAAGCAAGTATAGAACAAATTCAGAACAACCAATTTGTAGTGTTTAAAACTAGAGAGATTGCAGCATTTTTAAAAATGGTGCATGATAAAATTTCGGTAGACCCTGTGTTTGCAAAAAAAGCAATAGTAGAATTTTTAAAAGATTTAGCTCAACATATAAAATCATAATTTTAAGTAAACCAGTGGGTCGGAAAAAAAAGAAAATATTAAATTTCTCCTATTTCAATTCGATGAATAATATCATTTATTTGATTTTTCCAGTGTCTGACTAGTTCAGAAGCATATTGCTTATTCTTAGCTTCTGCATAAATATCAAAACCTTCTTTAGAAGGACTTGGGATAATTAAACACCATCCATAATCAAAAAAGATTTTAATACCCGATATAGTTTCGATTTTATGTGTGTAATTTTCTTCTATTAAAGTATACATTATTTTTCCTCTATACTGAATGGGGGAATTTATGTAATCTTTTGCCATATAAAAATCAGGTACTTCTGCTATCAAATTTGATAAAGATATATTGTTTTTACTTAAAACTTCAAGAATATAAATTGAACTGAAAATCGCATCTTCACACAATTGAAACTCAGGAAAAATGAATCCACCGCTTTCGTTGCCAGCAAATATTGCTTTATTTTTAATTACATCATCAATAATAGACCTAAAGCCCATTTTAGTCCTAATCAATTTTCCATTGTATTTCTCACAGATTTTTTCAATAATACTTGAGGTGGTTACGGGAGCTACAACAATTCCTGAGCGTTTTTCTGCTAATCTAAAGCTTGTGAATAATGCCAAAGATGTATCACCAGAGATTACATTACCTTTATCATCAACATATAGGATTTTGTTTGCGCTTTCGTCTAAAGCAATCCCTACATCAGCTTCTAATATTTTTGTAGTTTTAGACAATGTCGATAAGTTGTCCATTGAAGGAGAAAGTGCTCGAATTGGGATTTGTTCGCCCAACTGAGAGTTTAAGGTAATAATTTCACATCCTAATTTTCTAAGAATTTTAGGTAGAATTGATGAACTTGAACCATCAGCACAATCCAAAATTACTTTAAACCGATTTTTCTTTATTTTTTCAATATCAATAAATTTAAATAAATAATTAAAATAATCTTCAATAGCTCTGATAGGTTCTGAAACTACTCCTAAGTTGTATGGAGTGGCTCTAAAGAAGTTTTCTTTAAAAAAGTTATTTTCAATCATTTTCTCGCTCATAATATCAATGTCAAAACCATTTTTATCGAAAAATCGTATATTAATGGATGTTTCTTCAGAAAATGGGACTGAAATTGAGATCCCGCCTTGTAAATTCCAATATTTTATTGCGTATTTTAAAATAGGAGTTGGAATAATTCCAAGGTCATAAATATTGATCCCGGAGGACATTAGACCGGCTAAGATTGCGCGTTTAGCCATACTTGATAGAAGTCTTGTATCAGTTCCGATTACAATATTTGACCCCATTCCTAAATAAGTACCATAAGCGGAACCTAATTTTGCGCAAAATTCTGGAGTAATTTCAATATTTACAAGCCCATTTATACCGTAAATACCAAATAAACTCTTTTTTACATATGTACCCCATTTAACATTGCTATTTACAATTGAATTAAATTCAATTATTTTTTCAGGCCAAATTTTCACACCATCTTTAATTGTGCTGGAAGAACCGATAACACAATCGTCTCCAATTACCGCATTGTTCATAATGTTAGTAAATTTGCCAATTTCTACTCTATTTGCGATTATACAGTTATTTAATTTGCAACTATTACCTATAGAAACACCATTCCAAATTATAGCTCTTCTTATTTGATTATCTTTCATTATGTAAACATTATCACCAATAATCGAAGTCCTATTTATAAAGCAATCGTTTTCTATACGGGTATTTTTACCAATTAAAACTGGACCCCAAATATTTGTGTCGTCCATAATTTCAGAACCTTCTCCAATCCAAACACCTTTCTTTATTTCTCTGCCAGGTATATCAATTTTCAATTTTCTTTTCAATATATCATGACTTGCTTTTATATATTTGTCAGGGTCGCCAATATCAAGCCAATAATCATTAAAAATATGTCCAAAAAGGTCTTTTCCCTTTTTTAGTAAATCCGGAAATAATTGATGACTAAAATCATATTCACCCTCCCCAATATAATCTAAAATCTCAGGCTCCATTAAATATATTCCGGCATTAATCTTATCACTAAATACTTCTGCCCAGCTGGGTTTTTCGAGAAATTTTTTAACTTGACCTGTCCTTTCGTCAGTTATAACAATTCCATAAGAAACAGGCACGTCTTCTCTGGTCAGGGCAATTGTACCAATTCCACCATTGCTCTTATGAAACTTTAAGAAGTTAGTTAAGTTTATATCTGTTAAAATATCTGAACTCATCACCAAAAAGGTTTCATCAAGTTCTTCTATCTGTTTAATTCCGCCGGCAGTGCCCATAGGTCTTTGCTCATAAAAATATTTGATAGATACTCCATATTTAGATCCATCACCAAGTAAATCTGCAATCTGCTTACCTAAATAACTAATTGTAATAAATATTTCATTAAAATTATGCTTTTTTAAAAGATTAATTGTGTGGACAATCATTGGTGAATTTATAATGGGGACTAACGGCTTCGGGATATTACTTGTAAGTGGTCTGAGCCTAGTCCCTTTGCCTCCAGCCATAATAACTGCTTTCATATTTATCACCAATTTGTTAAGTATCTTGTATCCTTAATATTAATTATAAATTATTTGTTAAATTACATAAATTTAAGGGCAATTTTTATTTTACCATCCATTAATCTAAAAAATATTAAAATTATTAAATTATAAATACTTTTTACTTTATAAGAAATTACTCTTTTATTAACCCAGACAAAATGTGATTTTAGATCTTAGTCATATAAGAAATTAGGATATTTTTTAAATTTAAGATATTTTTATTTGTTTCACTAAATTCTTTTTATTTTGCTAAAATATGGTGGATAAATTGAATTTACATTAGAAAAAGTGAATATAATTTAAATTTAAAGAATTTCTTTATAAAAATGGATGATTTAAGAAGAAATACAGAAATATGTGAAGTAATTTAATAAAAATTATTTTACGGATATCCAACAGGCCAAGTTTTTATTCGAGCTTCTTTTGCTTCATCTATTTTTTTCCCGAGAGCAACTTCAAGAATATCAGCTAAATCAATCAATGCAGTAAGATTACCATATATTCTAGAATGTCCCTTCCAAAAAGACATAGTGAAATCTTTTTCTCTTCCAATTAAGAATTTAGCAAGGTCATAATAATCGTAAGTTACAATTACATCAGGTGTTACGTCAGGGATTCCAGGAGTAACAGAAGTTGGCGAGATCATAAAAGATAACCGCTCAGTTCCTTTTAAAGGGTGGACAATTTCCAGTAATATTAACCTATGGGGTATCCAACTTGCTATTTTAACAGCGTCTGGAGTGATAATTGCCTTATCAAGCATATAATCAATGAATAAACTAACTCCAGATGGTTCAGTATCTTGGGGGTGTATCCAGGAAACTTCTTTCCACCATCCATCTTTAAATTCTTTTTTCCACCAGGGTTCATTAACATATTTTTTATTTTTATCTTCCATTTTGACCACTAATCCAGTATTTAACTTTCTCCTTTAGGTTTAAATTCACCTTTTGTACCTTTAATAATAGCAGATATTGGGTCTTTAAAATCAAATGAAAGGTGAGGGTCATTGAAAACTACTTTAATTAGAGGGCTTGATACCCAAGCATCCCCCCGGGCTAGTGCAGCTGCATATAATACAGCGATTCTGGGGACTGCGCTACCAATTGAATGGATTTGATGAAAATTATTCATACCTCTTAGTTCTGGTAATCCACCTTCTTCAATACGTAATGAACATGAATAAGGGAGCCCTAATTGATTGATAATTTCATAGCCAGTTGTCCCTGTGCGGCACCAACCCTCTTTTACTAAAAGACTGATTGCATAATCAATAGCCCATAATCCAGCAGTTGAACTTCCAGATAAGAGAGATGCCATTATCCCTGCTACGAGCCCAATTATATACATTTTTTGAATACCTAGTTTTAAAGTTTCCATAGCCGATGGATATTTTTCCATTGTTTCCATAACAATATTTACCATATTTTCAACTGGCCATCTTAAATTATACCAGCGAGTTGGCATTAAATTCATGCCAATTTTGACAATACGCGAAAAATATTTGTTCATCATATCATTCATAATATCAATAAAATCATCAAATATACCACCAGTAAAGGTGTCTATAACAACATTATCAAGGATATTGGCACCACCAGACAGTTGATATCCATCCCAAAAATTTGTTAAAATGGGAGCGATAACGCCTACACACCCAATAGACTTTTTTAAATATTCACGAGACAATTTGGGGTCTTCATTTGTAATTTCCATAAAAGGTCTTAAAGGTAATTGAGAATCACCTTGACACATATCAGCTATATAGCCAAAAGGAATACCGGCGATTGAATTATAATGTCCGCCTAATGATTGCCATGTAGGTTCTCCAAGAGCTATGGTATTAGCATATTGAGTTGCATATGAAATATCTGCAAGGTTAGAATCTTTGGTCAAACGATAAGCAACGATAAATGCCAGAGTACTCTGGATTCCGGCCCATTTAAAAGCAACTGAATTATCTAATGCTCTTACTAGTATTGTTGGTGCTCTAACAACTAAATGTATTGTATCACCAATTGCATGTTTTAACTTTTCAGCTCTAGATTTATGAAAGCCGGCATTAATGTCAATAGAAAATCTATTATCAATTAATTCTCTTAATTCGTCATTTCCCGTGATTATTTTACAATATGCATCTCTGGTTAATTCAGGATTTATATCAGCAAACTGATCAAGTGAAACAGTACCACCTGCAATTGTATGTTGTAAAGTTTTAAGAAAATGATCAATAGTTTCAGGTGTAACCTCTTTACTTGCTCGCACTTGAATCACTTTGTGAGGGACATCAAGATTTAAAATTGTAGTGCGTCTGACATCATCAAATAACTGTTGCATCGCGACATTATTGAAACAATGAAGAGAATTTCCAGATACAATTTCGTCAGTACCAGATATTTTATATGGAAATAATTGCTGATGACCAATTGGTTCACTTACACTTGGGTCATACATTGGAATAAAACGGTCTAAAGCGATTAATCTACCTAATTCTTTATTTTTCATTATCGCTGCGGACTGGTTAAATCCTTTTCTCATATACATTTTTTCATCAATTAGGTTTAACGGGTCAACACCAAACATTTTTTCAAGATCTTTATATATTCGGCGTTGCTTTTCAAGTGGTATAAAATCACGCATATTTTTTACTGCCTGTCGAAGATATTGAGAGGCAGCTGCTGTTGCTTCCATTTGACTTGTTAATTCTTTTGGTAATTTTCCTTTTTTTAACGGTCCACTCATTTTAATTCACCTATAATTTAACATATTAGGTTTAAAACCTCCCAAAATACGGTTCTCAGCTATACGACTTAAGACCATTAAGATTTCGCTTTTTGACTTATATTGAGAACTGTCCCAGCGCCAAGTAACGTCAATAGTTTTCAGATCTTCATCAGCTATAGGAAAACCCAATGAAATAGGTTTGTCTAATATTTCGCCAGACATATTTTTGACGTAAATTATATGCCCTGATTCTTTGTCAAGAATACATCTTCTCCGCAAATCAAAAGATAATTCGTTTTCATCTAATCTATGTGAATATCCACCATGCGAAACAGATTTTAAGGAAGTTCTAGAGGGATCAAATAATTCCATTTCAAGGAGAAGTTTTGTTGCTGCTTCAACATCACGTTCTCTCATTTCTAATAGTGTTCTTTCAGCATCAATTACAACATCAGCCCCTCTAAACCTTGTAAAATAAAACTTATGCCTTAACCATGGTGCAACAGGTGGTCTCCAAAATGAATCAATTATTTGGACAAATCGTATACGATCACCCATTTTTGCTCCATCACTTGGGACTATCAATTCTTTAATTGGGTCAAAAGATTCCATCAATTCATCAAGTGGAGGATGAATAGAAGTGTATAGTCCACCCGGAGCTCTATGTCCTAATAAAGAAATTATATTATCGTCAGGAATGTGACGTAATTTTGTTAGTCTTCGATTTGGGTTTATAATTTTACGGCGTCTTTCAGCAACGTAATCACATTCAGGATAGTATTGTGGTTCAAATTCTTTAATTTTTTTCTTTTTTCTTCGTTCACTCATTGGCATTTCTAATGCACACCTTAGATTTTATGTTTGATTTCTAGAGCTGACTCAACAACTTTATTAATAAGAGGGCCTTTAAAAATCGGGTCAGCTTCCCTAATTTTAAAAAATATTTCAGAAGTAACTTCGGGGCGATATAATTGAGTTCCACTATCTAAACTCATTGCAGCTGCAAGACAAGGTGCAACAAAACCCGAATTATTTCTAATTAAAACATTATCTAATGATAAAAGACCGGTTCCACCAATACTGAAAATGTCATGATTAAAATGACTTAGTCCAAGGCCTGTACCCATAACCCTTCCGCAATCAGGATCGGGTAGGCCACCAGATTCAAACATTAATAAATCACAAAAACTAGTAATAGCTGAAGATATAGATTGTGCACTTCTACTTGCACCACAATTTACAAGAACTGCTGCTAACAGTCCAGCACAAGTATATGCATTCCACATATCATAATCTTTTACTGAATATATTTTATATCCAGAGAACAATTTATAAGGATAAGACCTCTTTTTTGGTTTAATAATATCATCTTCAATTCCAATTCTTACTAAGGAAGTAACCACATCACCTACCGTCCCATTTTTATTTTCATCAATAAGGTCAAGTAAGACGCGGTCTGCATTGAAACTTTGATATGCCATTCCGAGCAAGTTATACCGTTCAAACCATCCAATAGTATTTCCCATTTCAAATTGGGAAGCTTGTTCAAGAATTGTACTTAAGATTACCGCGTCAAAAGTTCTTTTTTGTGTTAAAGCGACAATATGATTAATTGTAATGCCCCTAAATCCATTTCCTAATCCTTCTTGAGTATGAAACGGGTGGAGAAGTGTAAACAACGGATTTCTTGGGGGAAATGTCCTTGTTTGTGGATATCTTCCAAAAATGATACTTTTTAAAATATTACAACCATCAGGGTCGGACAAAGGAGTTATATTATGAACTTCAGATATAGCTTGTAAAGTGGCTTCACCTGCAATTGAAAAAGCTGAGTCGCGTCCTGCAGCAGCTCTAATCCGTTCTTTAGGGAGTTGTACCATTAATACTTCATTTCCTGGTAGCAAAACAACATTTGAATCATCATTCTCAGATACTTGGATCTTTTTCTTGATTAGGTCAATTAAAGCTTCTGCATTTTCAATTATTTCCCAAGGACGGGTATAACAGGATATTTGAATTTCATCTTGCTTCATAGAACTTGTGTACCCAATCTGACCGCTTTGTAGCATGAATTCTAACTTTTTAAGATTAACAAATGCAGTCCGTTTAAAAAAGTTCAAAATGTCAAGTATAAATGGATTTATTAATGGTGATAAACTCTCAATCGGTAGATCCTCAGCAATATTATTTCCCATATCGTCAAATACATCTATTTTATCCGAATACTTCATTCAATTCACTTTTTTACATCAAATATTTTCGTTTGTCTTTTATTTTTGCAAATTGGATAATAATTCTTTTAATTTTTCTGGTACCAAATTTTTAATCTTAAATAGTCATTAGAAGTTTTATATTTAATATTTTTTTATGAAGAAAAATATTTTTTTAATTTAATAAAAATTCTTCAATCAATGAGATTTTAATATTTCCCAAACAATTCTTTAATTAATCTGAAAAATAAAATTAGTTCCTCCCCAATAACTTTATTTTATCGATTAATTTTTTACTCCAAGCACCATTTTTAATCTGTGCTTTATCATAACTGGAAAGTTTCTTCCATGCTTTCATAAAAATTTCTTTTGTACCTTGAGCTTTCTCAAAATCTCGGCGTTTCCAACCAATTATTATTTTTTCAAAAATTTCCCCGCCTTCTAATTCACTCTCCGACCAATCACCTTCTATTTTAGTATCTACGCTCTGTGATTTTTTGGAAAAACTGTGATGAGAAGGAGTTGAAATTATATTTGACTTCCTGAAAAATGAACTTCTTTGAGTTAATTCAGAACGAGTAGGGAACGATAAGTTAAGGTCTACATATTCTCTTAAAATAGAAATCATTTGAATTTGAAAATTTTTTTGGAGTATATTGGAAATATCATTAATTTCATCGTCTATTTCTTTTAATTTGTTTACATCTATTAGGTCAAATCGAGATGAAATATCACTAAAAAAAGTCCCAAGTTGGACATTATTTAAATTATTAAAAGATTGTTCAATTTTGTCGCCTATTACATCAAATTTTTCCGATAATGAATTTAATAGTTTACCTTGATAGTCTATATTTTTCTCTATCTTTTTTAAAAGTTTCATTGAATCTTCTAAAATTCCAGTTATTAGATTTATAAGGGTACTTGATTGCATTGTTTTGTCATCTACAATTTAATAATTTATATAATAAAATATAAATTTGTAAATTATAAATTTTTGATAAATTGAATTCATATTTGAAAAAATTTTTTATAGGACATCAATTTTCAAAATTAATAATTTATATAAATAAACCACTATAAATAGATTTATTGAAATTGTGAATAGAAATGACAACTTATAAATGTACCCAATGTGGGTGGAATGGGCCAGAATCAGAACTGATAAATGTACATATATGTCCTGAATGCTTTACAGGTCATAGTCCGCTTTATCGTCTGATGAAAATAGGAGGAAGTTATGTCTGTCCAAACTGTGATTGGAAAGGTTCAGAAAAAGATGCTTTATTGTCACCAGAATGCCCGAAATGTAATGATGAATATTTAAAAAAGATTGATTAGATTGATTAAATTATAAGCATTTAATGATTATTAAATAACCAGTTGAGTAATTCCTTTTTATAATTTTTATTGTACACTGAAGCAATGCCATTTTCACCACAGAATTGACAATTATCTGCCTTAAAGAAAGTTTTAGTCTCAATAGTGTAATTTGGAAGGAATTTTAAATAATTAAATTCTATTTTTCTGTTTTCTATTAAGTCAAGTAGGACATCAATACATAATCCAGCAATTATTTTAGGAGTTCCAAAGGAAGCTAATGTACATGCACCAGTTTCTTGATTTCTATCATAAAATGTACCGCATCCAATACAAGGGTCTTGAAAAGGTCTTATAATTTGAATAATCCCCCCGATAAGACCTGCAGCTGTATTTATTAAAATTTTATTATGGACAAGTGCAAGGATTTGAATTATCATTCTAGCACTAAAAGTATCCAAAGAGGTGATAATTATGTCATTTTTTTCTACTGCTTTTTCTAATATATTGATGTTCTTTAAAACAACATCTTTTTCTATATTCAAGGAATTAAAATTTGGAATTTCTATGTATATTGAATTGACATTTATTCCACCTATTGATTCTAGTTTATTTTTTGCCACATCTACTTTTCTTTTAAATACATCATTTTTAGTGTATAAAGGTTGTCTATAAATATTATACCAGTCTACAGAACCATAATCAATAACCGTAATATTTTTAATACCAATTGTGGCGCAATGTAAAGCAAGTTCTGAGCCTAATAGCCCAATACCTACGATCATAATATTCTTATTTTTGATTATATCGATTTTATATCCAGATTTAATAAATCTGTTAACTCTTAAATTATACATAATGTCTTCATTTAAATCACTAGACCGCCACCAAATAGGTATTTTTTCATCTAATCTTTTTTCTAATACATCAATTAATTTATCATTTTCTTCTAAATATTGATTTTCAGTTGGTTTGTCTTTAAAAATCGTAAAAAATATTGGAGGAGATTTTAAATTAAATTTGTCTATTATTTGTTCGGCAATATCTCTTATATAATAATTTTTATTTTCAATTTTAATTTCAATCGAATCTAAAGTGTCCGGATTTTGAAATAGGACGGTTATGTTTTTTTTATTCATAAAAGGTCAGTTAATTTTATTAATTTTTGAAAAATTTATTTTCTTATCGCTTTAAATAGGCCGATATTATTTTTTATTGACTTTTCGTCCATAAATTTAATGTTTCCACCCAATAATTTAGCATAAACATAAATCTTTGCGGTTTTCTCCAATAACTGACATGCTTCAAAAGCATATTCAATGTTTTTTCCAATTCCGATAGAACCATGATTTCTAATAATTATTGCATTTGTATTAGCAATAAGTTCTTGTACTTGACGAGCAAGCTCTTTCGAGCCAGAAACTGCATATTCTTTTGTAACAGGTATTGCTCCACCAAGGAAAAAAGTCTGGTCATCAAGAATTGCAGGTAATTCATCTAGAACAAGACCACATGCTGTTGAGAATACTGGGTGATAATGAATTATTGCGTTAATCTTTTTTCTTTTTTTATAAATATATGAATGCAAAATTGTTTCTGAAGATGGAGACCAATTTCCTTCAATAACTTTGATATTATCTTCTTCATCTGAGAAGTCTACAATTATTATATCGTCCAAAGTCAATTCGTCATATTCTCTACTACTAGGAGTTATTGCCATAGTAGTGGCTTTTTTGCCTGTCCTTAGACTAATATTACCTGAAGTCCCTACAGTAAGCCCGGTTCTTAAAAAAGTCTTAGCTGCATCTAAAACTATCTTTTTTTGTTCCTCAAATTCACTCATTTTTATCATAGCCCATAATTTATTAACATATTATTAGACATTAACTAAATAATAATTTCAAACTGATTTTATTTCGTCTGATTTTATATTATTTTCAAATTCTCTTTTTTTAAATTTCATAATAATTTGTACATCCATCGAAACATCTATAAATTATTTCTAACTTAATCAAATTATTTAAAACAAAAACAAATTAAAAATTATGTTATAATTATATCAAATAAATATTAAGATTATAATTTTATTTTAGTTTAGAGTGGAATATAATGAATATTGAAATTAAGGATGTAAAAGGTAATTACAAGGAAATTTCTGTATTATGCGATAAATTCCGTAAGGCCATCTTTCAGAACCGAATTGAAGACCAAGAAGGACCACCATACACTGAAAATTATGCCAAATATATATTTGGGGGTTTAAAATATAATATTGGAGCATTCTATGACAATAAATTAATTGGTGTGATCGGAGCTAGTTCAGTCAATGGAAAATACAATCAAAAAAATATTAAAATTTCGGGATTGGGAAGGGTGGCGATTGACCCAGATTATTGGAGTAAAAAGAGTATAAAAGAGGAACTCGTTGACTATTTAATTGAAAAAATAATTGATGGCAAACATGATGTTATATATGCTGCACTCTTGAAAAAAGAAGAGCAAGATGATATTGATTTTTTAAATTCTAGAGGTTTTGGGCTAATAAAGGGTAGAAAAAATAGTGAAGCCCTAATAAAGATTGTTGGGAGAGAAGGGTTAGATTTATTAAAAGGTGCTAGAAAAATGAATGCTCTTGAATATAATGCAGCTAAACTGGTCGCGGGCTTGAAAAAAGCTGATATTGAACGGGGAAAAATTTTGGACGCCACATCTGATGATTATGACCAGGTTATTCATTTATTAAATAACTTTTCAAAAAAATATCCATTAGCACGAATATGGACTAAACAAGAATTTGTTGAAATGGTAAACAGCGTTTTAGATATTAGCTCATGGGATTATACAAAATTGAGAGAAAAGTACCCAAATACACCGTTTGGTGGGTTTTTTAAAGTTTGGAAAGAGGGAAATGAAGTTTTAGGGGCACAGCTTTATTATGTTTACGAAGTTCGTATGGAAGTAGATACAGTCCCACTTGGATTTTGGATTTTCTCAGTATTTAAGGACGACATAACTTCAGATGAAAAAAAAGCATTTATTTCTACATTAATTAGGTCGATGAAAGGCGGAGTTGCCGTTGTTAATGCTGAACTTCCATATTATGGTAATAAAGATTTTGATTCTGCTGGGTTTATGGGAGATCAACGACCAATTGCACTATTATTAAAACCATTAACAGATAATGTGGAAGGTATTCTAGAAGAAAGAATAAAAAATTATTATTTGGACATAATAGGATATAATATCTAAAATATATAAGATCAGAAATCTGAGTCTTTAATTATATTTAATTCTACTTCATCATATCTTAGTCCATCATATGAATTAAACCTTACTACAAATGGCTCTATGCGGAGCTCTTTATTGCACCTGAAATAAAAAAATTGATTGCTATATTCTTCTTTTGTTTTTAGATAGAAATTCGTTAGAAAAATTTTTTCAAATGATAAATCAATTTTTGTATAGGGAAAATACTTCCAAAATCCAAAAAGTTCTGAATTAACATCAGCAGAATCTATAATTTCAGGGTGATAAGGTAGACCAATAATAACTTTTTTATCGGTCATAGTTAGAATTCCAATATTAACATTATTTCTTATATTTGATAAAATAATGTTTTCGATATTTTCAGTATTATTATAAAAAATTTCCTTGAATTCTTCAAATATAAATAATGATTCAAGTGAATCTAAAGACCCGTCAATCATATCTCTAATTTCAACTAAATTATTATAAATGTCCTCTAAATCATCTAAATCTATTTTACCATTTGATATTTCAATTTCGTTTAATTTCTCCTTGATTATATTAATAATGTCTAACAAATCTAAATTTGATTTTGTCATTGATTCAACTTCAAATAATTCATAATCTAAGTCTAAATTCATTGTATAACACTTAATTTCGGTGAAATTTTCATTAAATATAATATGAATCCTTGGGCATTTGTATTGCTCTGGATTATCGGTCTCTATTACAAATCGTTCTAAAAATAAAGTGGCTTCATCGATTTCAGATTTGATTGGTAATCCTTTTCCAGGATGGACATGCCATGTCCCTAAATATTGAAAATTTGGAAATTTGGTTAATAATTTTTCGACTTCAAGGAAGGAATCACTACTCAATTTAATTCTAGTAGAAGTAGATTCCGCTTTTTTATCTAAAAAAAATAATTCAATAGATGCATCATAATCATATGTACCAATTAAATATCCACCAACCTCATGAAATGATTTTCCCTTCAAAAATTCATTTACTTCGTTTTTACATTCTTCAATTGTCTTATCTTTAACTATTACTAACATTTCTATCAATTTTCTTGGTTAAATTATAAATTCGTAGTATTATTTGAACTCAATTTATATTATTTTATATTTTATGGCTAACTCATCAATGAGATATATTAATGGGTTAGAAGACTTTTTAAATATACTCCATGCAAAATCGCGCCCTGCTACCGCAAAATGAAGATATCCTCTAGAATCCCAGCAAGGATCGCGAATAGAAGGACTGCTATGGACTATTGGAGGTCTATTTGGGTAATTCTCATTATATAATATTTCTACAACAAAAATTTGATTTTTACTATTTACTAAATAACTAAATATTCCTTTTGAATAATTTTTCTTATCTATTAAACTCCATGTATTTGAATAATAACCTTTTCTGGTCAATAAATCATAAATATGCTCAGCGAATTTTTCACGTGAGATACATAATACCTCCTATTGGCTCTGGATCCCAATATATTTTATTAATTCCTTTTGATATAATCTCAATAACCGGAACAAAATTTCCAATAGATAAAATATTTCCTTCCTTATCAAAATAATGTAATTTAATAGTAATTTCATTTAATGTAATGTTTTCTCGAATATTTTGAAAATTTTTTCTTAAGTATTTCAAGACTTGATTTTCATATTTTTGCTTCAAATTAACAATTAAATCATTGAATGTATTTTCATTATGCCATGATAAATAATCAGTTACTCCCAATTGAGTACATACAAATGTTAATCGAGATTTTTTCATTCTAATTCATTTAATACTTTATTATTTAGATTTAGTAAAAAAATATTTTTAGATATTTTCTTAAATTTTTGTAACTCATTTTATTTATTTTGATACATTGATTTTATTTTCATATTATAATTTTATTTTCTATTTTTGAAAATTAAATCTTAAATCATAATAATATTTATATTCTTTTTTACTATGTAAATAAAAGATTTTGATTGGATATGAATTTTGGTAAAAATTCGTTGTTCGTTTATATTTAATTTAAATGGATATATCAAAAAAATAATTGCTTTTCTACATACATTTCAAGCATTTTATCTAATTAAATCTATAATCATTATATCATTAATCTTAATTGAATTGAAATGCAATTTTTAATGATAAATAATTTAGCTTTTTTAATTTTTTATTTAATTTAGCTTTTTTTTGGAATTTTATTCTGAAATTTTAAAAAGTTTAATTTTAAAAAAAAGTTCATCTTTTAATTTATATGATATAGAAAAGATTTAATTAAATTGAATATTTTCTTTAAAATAAATCAATTGAATTATGATCATCTTTAACTATATTGGATGGATATAATTATGAAACAAATAAAAATACTCCTATTTGGTCAACTTGAAGAATTAAACAATATGAACAATTTAAAATGTGAGAGTATTGATTCTATTCCAGATCACCTTGATAATAATACAGTATTAATAATAACTTCTCCGAAAGAAATTAAAAAAAATAAATTAGAATTTGAACAAGCAAGAATAATCTTCGATTTTATTCTTGGAGGAGGAAAAGCAATATTTGTAGTTTCACCTATAGAAGAAGATTTAAATTATTTTATAGATTCAAAAATTTTTACATTTTTTGAAATTGAGCCGGAAATTATTACAAAAAGAGTGTTATTACATAAAACAAATCATATTATTAATATTGATAAGGATTATTTCCAGAGTAATAAAAAGCCTGCTAATAGATATGTACATTTTCTCACTAATTATAAAAAGTTTGATTCTGAAGAAATTTTAATAGAAGGAGAATTTGAACCAGTCTATTATATCTATCACGAAGGAAAAGGGGCTGTTATCTTTTATGGACTTGGAGTTGATGAGTTTAAAAAAGAAAAAGTATCAAAATTAATAAAATATTTGTTTAAGGATTTTTCATTTTATTGGAAGGAGACAAATTACGATGTCGAATTATTTAGAATGATATATAATAATGCGGATAATAAAGAAGAATTATTACAAGATTATGTAAAAAATTTTATAAGAAATAAAACTTTTCGTGATATCACTTTAGTTAAAGATGAAATAATCAAATTAAAATTAATTAATTCAATTGATGAGCATTTTTTAAGAAAAAGTTTTGATGAACTTACACCAATACAACTAGAAAAACAATATAAAACAATTTTTAGACAAATGAATAAAAAGAAATATCGAAAATTTATAAATATAGCACAAAGATATCTAATAAAAAGAATTGGTATTGATAAATATATTCCATTAAAAATATTTAATCGGTTATATGACGCAGATATTCTCCCTGAAGAAGCCTCTTCCTTGATTATATTCTATTTGGATCCTAAAAATGAAAATGAAAAAGAATCATATCTGAGAAATTTAAAAGAATTAATTGAATGGAACAAGTATCTTAAGATTTTTGATGATAGAAAATTAAAAAGTATGCGGAGTAAATTAAAAAATAAATTTTAATCGAATTTTATCTTATCAATTTGTTTTTTTGAAATATTAAAAAGCTTAATTAATTCTTTCTTTTTATATCCGATTTTTAACAGATTTTTTATAATTTCTTGTTTATTTCTTTTATTGATATTGGTAAATGCAATGCCTAACTCGGTAATTGTTAAATTATCTTTTTTGCCACCGATATTTCTTTTTATTAAATTTTCATTTTCTAATTCAATTAGTAACTGGTCTAAATCTATTTTTGCTGATATTAATTTAGACAATTTATCATGATCAATATTATCTTGCTTATTTCCAATTGTTTTTAATATTAAATTTTTATTGAAATAATTACAGTAGTTAGATAATTTACATTCTAAACATTTAGGGTTATTTGATCGGCAAATTTGTCGACCATGTTCAATTAAATTTAAATGCACTTCATAATAATAATGTGGGGGGAAGATTTTTTTTAATTCCTGATGTGCTTTTTCTAAAGTAATATCATTAATTAATCCAAGCCTTTTTGAAACTCTTAAAATATGCGTATCGACTGGAAATATTGGCATATTAAATCCAAAAATTAGTGTACAAGCTGCCGTTTTTTCTCCAACTCCTTTTAGTGATAATAACCATTTTTTTGCCTCGTCAACTTCCCAATTTTTTAAAAAATTAATATTTAAATCACCAGTTTTTTCTTTAATAATTTTTAAAATCTCTTTTATTCTTTTTGATTTAATCTTAGCTAGACCACCAATTCTTATAGCATCTTCAATATTTTCTAGAGAACTATTTAGAACGGCATCCCATTCGGGAAATTTTAATTTTAGATTATCAAAAGCTCTAAATGAATTTAGGTCGGATGTATTTTGACTCAAAATTGTCTTTATAAGAATGTCTAAGGGTGAAATATCAGGTTTCCAATTTTTTTTACCATACAAATCTTGTAATATTAAAATTATTTCATTTATATCGGATTGTTTTTTAATCATTAATTAGAAATTTAAAAAATCAAATATTTAATTTCACTTGATAATTATTTAATTTATTATGATGGTTTTAATTTGATTGGAATAAAATGGATTTAAGGACTATCTAAAATAGATTAACATTTAAAATTGTTTTCTATAAAAATATCCTAAAGAAATTTATGTTAGATTGGATGGACTTACTTTATGTATCAATTAAAAAAAATAGCCACCAAAAAAATGAATATGAAACAAATTTTTTCTGTCTTCACCCCACATTAGGAGGTATAATCATTAGGATACTGGAAAAAGTCCCATCTAGGTTTGAAAGAACGCCTGAAATTTATAAAATTTCATTAAAAGGTGGAGATGAAAAATACAAAATTATAGAAGCTGATAAAGAGTATAAAGAAAAGTTTCTCGTTAGAGCAATTATTTTAACGGATAGATTTAATAATATTATCCTAAAAAGAATGTTTTCACCTATTTTTGGGAAGTTTTTTGAACCCTAAAATTATTAATATTAAATTTAAAGATTTTAAATTAGTTCATAAACACATAAAAATAAGGAAAATTATATTAATTATATAATTTTAATAAAAGAAAAGAAAATATGATATATTCTTTACCATAGTTTTATTTAATTATTTTTTATTTGAATAACTAGACATCAACTCTTAAATGCAATTTTTTAACAAGTTCTTTATATCGATTTCTAACAGTTACCTCAGTAACATGAGCTATTTTTGCAATTTCACGTTGAGTACGGCGTTCACCTTCTTGAATTGCAACAATGTAAATTGCAGCTGCTGCAAGACCTGTTGGGTCTTTCCCCGCAGTAAGACCTTTTTCTTTAGCCAATTCAATAAGTTCAGCAGCTCTTTGCTGTGTTCTGCTTGAGATATTTAATTCTTCACCAAACCTAGAAAGATAGTCTGTTGGGCTTGCAACAGGCATTCTTACACCCAATCGACCTATGATAAGGCGATAGCTTCGACCTAGTTCCTTTCTCTTAACTCTAGTATATTGACAGATTTCGTCTAGAGTTCGAGGGACTTTTCTTAATCTACAAGCTGCATAAATTGTTGCTGCGACCATTGCTTCAATTGAACGCCCTCTTATTATTTTCTGCTCTATAGCGCGCCTATAAATAACGGCAGCAGACTCTTTAACTCCACGAGGGATCCCAAGCTGGCTGGACAGCCTGTCTAACTCGGACATTGCGATAACAAGATTTCTAGCACTTGAACTATGAACACGAGTCCGAATTTGCCATTTTCTCAAACGATATATTTGAGCTCGACGTTTTGGCGAGATTTTTCGACCATAACTATCTTTATCATGCCAATCAATAATCGTACTTAGACCTTTATCATGAATTGTATAACTAGTGGGAGCTCCAGTCCGAGCTCTTTTATCTTTCTCTTCTGTATTAAATGCACGCCATTCAGGGCCACGGTCAATTTCTTTTTCGGTAATAACAAGCCCACATGTAGCGCACACTGTCTCACCCCTTGTTGCATCATTGATTAGTTCCATTGATCCACATTCAGGACAACTTTTGACATATTCGAGCGAATGAGTATCATTATATTCATTTCGATCTGGAGATAATAAAACCATTTAAACTTCACATCCTACTTTAAAATCACTGAAATCTTTCTCATTTATTAAAGTCGTAATTTTTTCATTTCTAATTTGCATAGGTTATTTCTTTCCTATTAATTAAAGGTAATGGAATTTCAATTTATTTTTCAGACGGGAAATTAATGAGATTTCCCTTCTTAAATCATTTACAAATTTGTTTTGAAATATATCTTTTTTTAATTTATTATTCTTTGTATATTCCAAGTAATATACAAAAATCTTATATATATTATTTTATGCCTATTTTTAAAATTTGAGGGTCAAAAAATGTTGGAATTTTTAACAATTAGTTAAATCCCATAAATTTCCCATTAAATATAAATGATCCAATCTTTTTATAATTTAAACGACAAAATTGACTTGATTAAAAATATAGAATTTTAAAGTAAAAAATAATATTTTTTGATAATATCCATTCAAAGTCTAATCAATCGTTTTGTGAAAAATAACTTTTTGATGGTTTTATTTAAAAAAATTTGATATCATTTTTAAAAAAAATTTTTATTTTAAAAATAGAATTGAATAAAAACAATTAATATTTATCCATTTTGATTTAAATTATAATAAAAATAAAGGCTAAATATAAAATCGTGAGCTCTCAATGATTATCATCTTGATAAAATGATATTAATAGGATTCAAAAAGTGAGATTGCACATTTTTTTATCTTCAAATTTTAATTAAATAATTTTTATAATATTATGAGTTCAAAAGTTTTCATTTAACAATTTTTAAATAAAGAGTTAAAAAACCTATTATAAACTGGATTAAATTTAACATTTTCTTATAAATTAAATATTTTCTCAAGTTAAAACTAAAATAATGGAATTAAAATTAGGAATATATTATTTATAAATTTGCAAATTTTTACACATAATTTAAATATTTTCATGTCAATATATTAAATAATAAAAAAAATGAAGGGTATAATTTTGTCAATAAGTTTAGAAACTAGGAAAGAAAAAGAAGAAAAAATTAAAAATGAGATCAATAGATCTTTATTGAGAAAAGTTCGTGATATTAAAATTATTTTAGAATTACTAGAAAACGAGATAAAAAGATATGATTATGATAAAATTACAGATAGCATTGCTTCTTTAAATACATCGATATCAATGTTTCTAAATGAATTGAAAAAATTATAGAAAAAATGATTTGATAGATATTTTCAATTTAAAGAAAAATCACTTTTTAAAAAAGCGCCTTTATTATATTTTTCTTTTTTTTCAATAAAATACTTATTTTTTATAAAGAGTAAAATTTTAAAGTAAAAGAGAGATAATGGAAGATGAGTTAAAAATGACAGAAGTTGATATCATCAAAGGAAAAAAAGGAATTATAACAAGTTATAGGAGAGGCCGTCATACACAATATAATAGACAAATGCTAGTAAAGTTTGAATATAATAGTGCAAATGAGGCCGCAAAATTGATAGGAAAAGAAGTGATATGGGAAACTAAGACGGGAAAATATATCAAAGGTAAAATAGTTAGGACTCACGGTAAGAATGGAGTTGTCAGGGTGTTATTTAAGAAAGGGCTTCCTGGGGAATCGCTTGGAACAGTAGTCAAAATAAAATGAAATATGTAAAATATTAAAAAATTGTATTTAATTACATTCCGAGACTCTGAAAATCAATAAAATTTTGTATTACTTTTAATTTTAAAGTATTTCCATCTATATTTTTTAAATTTGGGCATTTTTATATATACATGGGTTATATATTATTTATTTAAAGGTACAAAAAATGAAAAATGAATATAATTTACTTAATAGAGAATTAATTCTCGGCTTAAATTATCAATTAGAAAAAAGAGAGATTTCAATTCAAATCCCTGACGAAAAAATATTTACATTACCTGAAAAAATTTTAGTGATGGGAAATAACAGTTTATTACGTTCAACAATTGATTATTTTTTGGACATTATGATTAAAAAAGGTGAATATAAAGGTAGAGTCGTTCATATAGACTATGAAAATGAGGATATTGTCGATGTTTTTGGTAAACAAGATTTTTTATATACTTTATGTTTAAGGGGTTTAGAAGAGGGAATTCCTTTAGAAAAGTGGGAGTTAATTACTTCAATTAGTCGTGTAATCAAGGTTAATAATTGGGATAAAGTGATAGATAGTTTTATTAGCCCAAATATTGAAGTATTAATATGTTATCATCCGAATAACGACAGTATTCTTGAACCTAATGATTCTATTAGAAATAGACCACCAAAATCGTATATAGGAATGATTTTAGGAATATTATATGAGAGATACAGAAGATTTAAAAATAAAGATTCAAAATTAACAATTATTTCATTAAATCCGAAATTCAAGGGAGATTTAACTCTTAGAGATATATTATTATCAGTAGGTAAAGAATGGAAGCTTGGTGAACAATTTCTTTCATGGTTAAGACTTAAAAACAACTTTTTTGATTCATTAATAGACAAAATGGACATCGGTGATTTTGATGATAAAGAAAAAATTATTGCTTTTCAAAAGTTAAATTATAAAGATAATTTTTTGACAGTTACAGAAAACTATTATAAATGGATTATTAGCTCTAACAAAGCAGCAACTTTTCCATTCCAAAGTACTGAGATATATCTGGAATATACAGATATTTTAGATACATTTCATTCTTTAAATACCTGGTTTAATGCAGTATTGATATCGTTTGTACCGCTAGCCTATTTATCAGGTTATGATACTACATCGGATGCTCTTTTAGATGTTATAATTCAAGAATTTTTTGAAAAATTCTTATTTAATACAATTAAAGAATTTGTAAATTTATCTGAAGACCAGATTCGGTCTTGGGAGAAAATCACAATTAATAGACTGAAAAATCCCTTTAATAAAAGGTCTTTAATTGACATGAGTGAAAATTTAATACAAAAATTTAGAAAAAATTTTCTTTTTAAAATGATTGATTTATATGAAAAGGAAAAGAAATTACCAGATTATATTTTCTTTATTCTTGCGTTGATTTTGAGATTTTATAATGTAATTGAAGAAAATGATGGACAATTTTTTGGTATTAGGGAAATGCACGAAATAAATGAAAATGAAATAGATAATGAAGATGAACAAAAAGAAATTGAAGAAAAAGAGGGTAATCTTAAAAATATCTATCAGATTAAAGATGATATTAATATTTTAAAAGAATTTGCAAATACATGGAAAAATGTGAAAATTGATGATCCACGTTCTATTAAAATATTTTTAGGATATATTCTCACACAAAAGAATATATGGGGAATGGACTTAACGCTTTGGCCAAATTTAATGGAACGCACAGGGTATTATTTAGAAAAACTACTAAAAGAAGATATAGGAAAAATCACCAGCGAATTATTATTAGGTATTGATGAAGAAAAATAAATAGTCTATAAATAGGTTTAACAAAATGCCAAAATATGAAGGTTTAATTTTTAGACCGCCGAGTGAAGCGGACTCATTGATATTACAAGTAGAAATTGGATGTTCAAATAATACTTGCACTTTTTGTTATAGCTACAAAGATAAGAAATTAAGAATAAGGTCTTTAGAGGAAATCGAATCTGATTTGAGAGAAACATTGCCCTATGCAAAAAGAGTACGCAAGGTCTTTTTAGCAGATGGAGATGCACTTGTGATTAAAACGGACAAATTGCTGAAAATTTTAAATTTATTATATAAATATTATCCAAATTTATGGAGAGTAGGAATATATGCAACAGCATTGAATGTCCTTCATAAAACTGATGATGAACTTAGAAAATTAAAAGACGCAGGACTTGGAATTATTTATTTAGGGATTGAAAGTGGGGATGATGTAATCTTAAGAAGAGTTAAAAAGAATATGACTTCAGCACAAATGGTAGAAGCATGTAAAAGAATATTAAAAATTGGATTTGAATTATCTATTACCATTATTTTGGGTTTGGGTGGAAAAAATCGGTGGAGAGAAAATGCAATTGAAACAGCAAGAGTTATTAATGAAATCAATGCCCCAACATACATAGGTGCTTTAACTCTAATGATCCCGAGAGGTACTCCTTTATTTGAAGAATATATTGCAGGTGAATTTGAACCATTAACAGATTTAGAAATTTTAAAAGAAATGAGATTATTAATTGATCAAATTGACATAACAAATAAGAGTATTTTTAGAAGTAATCACGCCAGTAATTATTTACCATTAGGAGGTACTCTTCCTGATGATAAAGAAAAATTATTAGAAGTTATTGATAATGTAATTAAAAACCCAATTGGAAAGTTGCGCCCCGAATATTATAGAAGGTTATAAAATTAAATTAATATTTTAATATAATTAATAACATAAGTAAATTTTTTAAAAAAATTATGAAATTTAGTTAAAAAATCAACAATCTTTCAAGTAAATCATTTATAGAATTGAAAGATTCCTCGAATTTTGAAGAACCTTTAAATAATTGAGACAACAAAAAAGATAAATTTATAATGTGGGTTGGCCACATATTAAATTGTGTGTATTTGTTTATAGTCTTATAAAGAAAAATAAAAGATTCATTATCTTCAGTTAGGTTATTTGGGATTTCATCATTAATAATCTGGATAATGTTGTCTTTTTCCAGGATATTTCTAAAAGGATAAATAGATTTACATAGCTCTTTGAAATAGTCTTTGAAACCTTTAATTTTACTATATTTTTTAATTATTTTTATTATTTGAGAAACAATGTTATCCATTAATTAAAATATTACATTAAAATTATATAAATTTTTAAAAAAATAAAAATGGATATTAAAAGCTGGATGTATCTTTTACTTTCTTAATGATTTTTTTAATTTGTGTCCGTGTTAATGTCCTTCCAAGCTCTGGACTTAAATAATTTAATTCATTTTCCATTTGATTAAGAAATTTATTGAGTGTTTTACGGTTATCAAAAGTTTGTATAAAATCTACTTGTTCTATTCTCATTTTTGCTTTATTTTGTAATTCAAAATAAATTCCACCAATTCTATCGTCATGTTTTATAAACATATAACTGTTATCACCTGTTCTAACATAGTAATAACCATATTTTCTCAAGACCTTTTTAAAAGAATTTTCTAGACTAATATTCTCATTCATTTTTACTTCCATCCAAGATAAAATATATGTAATTAAATAAAGAATGGAATTTAGATTTATTATTATTAAACAAAACCTTGATTTCCACTGAATATTAAAATTGTTTTATAAAATTATTAAAAAAATTAGAGTATTCTTGATTTATTCGTTCAAATCGATAATTATAAATAAAATGAAAAATGAGTGCGTTATTTAGGATTTCGCAGATAAAAATTTATTATATAATATTAATATTTTAAATAGATCATGTGATAGATTTTTTAGATTAGAAATTCAAGTTAAATATAATTTTTAACCGAATTTATTTTTAATCTTATCCTCTAATGCCTGTATTTGTGAACTTGTTCCTGACTTAGATTTATCCTTCTTTTTTTCTTTTTTCTTGGATTTTTTTTCTTTCGATTCTTTTTTCGGTGGAGCTCTTGGTGGAGCTCTTGGTGGTCCGCGTGTAGCACCACCTTGGGGTATATTGCCGACAATCTGCTTTTGAAATTTAGATTCAAGTAATTTATTCATTGTTTTAGATAAGTTTTTAGGTATTGGTTTAGCTTTTCTGGGTTGTTGGATTTTGGGGATATATCCACCACCAACTTCGCCGCCGCCACTGGCAGTCCCTCCACCGCCCATTTTACGTTTAATTTCTTCCATCATAGCCATTCGGGGGCTCATACCACCCATGGGCACACCCATTCCACCAGCAGGAGGAGGACTAACTCCGCCACCACCTCCGCGCATTTGTGATGGTTTCAATAGACTTGGCTCTTGTTTAGGCTGGTTTGGTTGTATGGGTGTCCCAGGAGTAGGAGATACTCTTGGACTTGATGGAGTCCCGGGTGTATAATTATTTACTGGAGACGCAACAGTCCGTACTCTATCTGCAACAGGAGTATAAGATTGCTTTAATTTTTCCATTCCTTCTTGTATTTTATCTTGAATAACACTTTCTACATCGCCCATTTTTGATGCAATTCTCTTTAATTCAGTATTCATTTTCATTATTGCATCTGCTAAACTTCTTAAATAATTTGAATTCTGAGTAACTGCATTATGTAAATTAGCTACATTAATTTCAACAGCTCCAAAATTAGATAATAACATATCAATAGCTTTTGTTAATAGAATTATTTTATCGTTTGGATCTTCATAGCCAGCAATTAAATCAGAAAGTGTCTCTTCTTCCTCTGATTCCATTATATTATTGCCTCTTTTTTATTATATTGTAAAAGATTTTAGAAATTAATATATGATACAATAAAGGTTTCAAATATTTATAATTATTCCTATTTTAATAATAATAGCAAACTACTAATTTTTGAATAGTACTCTTTAAAAATTTTAATTAAAGAAAGATATAATTTATTGAAAACAATTAAAATTTTATTAATACGAAATAAATATGATTTAATTATGAAAATTTAAGTTTTTATTCATATACGGTTATTTTATTTAGAGTTTTTCCAATCAAGTACATTCCAATGGTCATAGAAATTACCAGTTAAGACAATGGTTATGAAAATATATTAGAACTATTAAATTAGGATAGCTTGGACTTAATTTTTAATTTTAAGAAAAGAAAAACATTTTCGGATTAATATTAAATTTGTAATTACAAATTGATTATTTCTTTAATTTTTTTTTGGAAATCTATTCATTTTCTTAAAGATAATTAAGTTTAATCACAATTTAAGAATTTAAAATGTGTAATAATAAGGGTATATTAAATTAAGAAAATACTGATTACAGAAATTTTAAAATATTAAAAAGGAATTTAAAGACCTAACCAAATAAAATTATAGACTTAATGGCTAATTGTTAATAACAAAATATTTTAAAATAAAACATAAAAAGGAATAGAAAGATTACCTAAAAGTGATAAAATGGGCAAGAATTTTTCTATTGTAATTGTAGGAACAGGTGGTCAAGGAGTAATTAGGGCATCAACAGTGATTGGTTGGGCGGTACTTGATTTAGACATAAGTTATAAACTCCGGACTGCAGAAACGCATGGTATGGCGCAAAGAGGCGGCTCTGTAATTGTACATTTGCGATTTGGGCCTACAGTAGAAAGTCCGCTTGTTAATAAACATTCTGCTGATGTCATTATTGCATTCGAATTAGCTGAAGCATTAAGGTATATAGATTATTTAAAAAAAGATGGAATACTTTTAGTAAATAATGAAGTAATAATTCCACCAATATTATTTAGGGGCCAGCATATTAAAGTAGACCCAGAAGTTTGTATAGGCTGTGGAAATTGCAAAATTAATTGTTATGTAAATTATTACTATAAAAATTCAAATTTATTAGCGGTAATAGATTTTCCAGCTTCAAAAATAACAAATGGAATATGTCAAATCTTGGAAGGTTGTACTGGATGTAAGAGGTGCATGGATATCTGTAGTCAAAATGCTATTACATTAGTTAAGGAAATAAGTTATCCAGAATTATCTGAAATAAAGAACGTACTTTTAAATGTCTCTAAGAATAGTTTCATTATACAGGCATCGAAGTCTGCGATTGAACTGGGAGATATCCGAATGACAAATACAATAATGATTGGAGCTTTATTAGGGACAAATAAAATACCATTAAAAGAAGAATCTATTAAAAATGCGATTAAAAAACTATTCAGCTCAAAAATAGTGGAAGTAAACTTAAAAGCTCTTGAAATAGGAAAAAATCTTGTAAAAAATTATAAATAAAAAAAATATTTAGAAAATTATTATCCATATTATTCCTAAAGTAAGTAGGATAATCCAAGATATAAACTCTATTTTTGTTTTATTTTCAAATTTATTTAATAATTTAGGATAACCAATTGAAACTAAGAAGGAAATCCCAATTCCAATTAACATTCCTACCAAAACATCAGTTGTCCAATGGACTCCAACATAAACCCTTGAAAAAGCCATCAAGCTTGCGTATAAAATGTATACTAATTTGATCCAGAAATTATTTGTCTTATACAATAATGGCATACTACTGTTAAAAGCTGCTGCGGAATGCCCTGACGGGAAGCTTGGGCCTTCTGCATGACTAATAGGAGAAAACTGAGAGGGCGAGAAATAATTAAATGGACGTGGACGTAATACAGTATATTTTATTGAATTAACAATAATTTCACCAAAAATCCAAGATAAAATACAACTTATAAGAGTAGGGCGCCATTGTTCAAGGAATTCCAATTTTTTTATTTTTAAAAAAGAGAGCAGACCCAATATGTAAATAGAAACGATAAACGCATAAATGAGGAAATTAGTGTAGAATATAAAGAACGCATTTAAAAATCCTGCTGAAGGAGTTTGAGTAAAATGGTTAATGTTTAATGAAATAGCCACATCGCTAACAAATAATGTTATGGTTATTAAGATTATTGCAGAAATACTTAGCAAAATAATTATAAATTTGTTAATTTTATTATTAACATATATTTTTACTGCATTTTCTTCATTCATTTTTCGTTTTCACTTTATGTATTAGTTTATTCAACTTTATAAATTGCTTTTTCTGGGCAAATTTCTACACACACCCCACAACCTGAGCACATACTTTCGACTATTTCTATTTCGTTTTTTTCTTCATTAATAGAAAAAGCTGGGCAACCGAAAGTTGAGGTGCAAATTCTACAGCCAGTACATTTTTCATTGTCAATTTTATATATATTAATTTTTTCTCCAGACTTTTTCTTAATTCGAGTTGCTAATAGGGAACATTGACGGCGAGAAATTAATAAAGTTGGGCCATTACTATAATTTATGGCTTCAATTAAAGTATTAATACTATTTTTTAAATCATAGGGGTCAAAAACTCTAATGAATTCAACACCTAACCCTTTACCGATATTTTCAATAAGAATTCGCGTAGTTTTTTCACCAGTTATTCGGACTCCGGTTCCAGGATGGTCTTGAAATCCAGTCATGGCAGTAGATAAATTGTCAAGTACCAGCACATTAACTTTACTTTTATTATAAACGAGATTGGCTAATGAGGGGATCCCAGAATGAAAAAATGTGGAATCGCCTAAAATTGCAAAAATTGGGTTGGTTTCACCTGATTTAGATATTCCATTTGCCATTCCAATAGACCCACCCATACAAAGACAAGTATGAATGGTTTCGATTGGTGGGTAAAATCCAAGTGTATAACACCCAATATCTGAACTGTAAATAAATCTACTCTTAGACCTTTTTTCTGCTTTTTTTAATGCATAAAAAGTTGCCCTATGTGGACAGCCAGGACATAATACTGGAGGTCGAGGTGGAGCCATGATATCAAATTTTATGTTATTATTATTAATTAAATCATTTTTATTCAAAAATTTGTTAATAACTGAATGAATAATCTGTGGATTTAATTCACCATTTCGCGGGACAATCTCTTTTCCCACGACTTCAAGGGAGGGGTTTATTTCTTTAGCATATATCTTTACAAAATCTTCAATAAACGGTTCTAGTTCTTCAATTACAAGCACACGTTTTAAATCGATAATCATTTGTTCGATCAATTTTTTAGGAGGAGGATAAGATGTAGCTATTTTTAAATAAGAAATTTCATCTTCTAATTTGTTATCCTTCAAATAATCGATTACATATGCATTTGGTAGACCAGATGCAATAATTCCAATTTCTTTACCATCAATTTGATGTAAATTATTAAATGGTATATCATTTACTGCATTCTCAATTTTATGAAACCTTTCAAGCATAATTTTTCTATATTTTCTTGCATTAACAGGTAAAAATGTCCATCTTTCTTTATTAAAATCAAATGCTCCCCTTTTTTTTATTGGCTTAATTTCTCCAAGTATAACATCGCCTCTTGAATGACTCAATCGAGTTGTTGACCTAAGTAAAACTATTGTCTGAAATTTTTCTGAAAAATCGAATGCAAATTTTGTCATTTCTTTAGCTTCATTAACATTTAATGGTTCGAAAACAGGACATAAAGCATGTCTTGCAAATAATCTATTATCTTGTTCATTTTGAGATGAATAACAATTAGGGTCATCTGCGTCTAAAATTACAAAGCCACCTTTTGCGCCAGCATATGATGCAGTCAAAAATGGGTCTGCTGCAACATTTAGACCGACATGTTTTAAACTAACTGCAGACCTGAGTCCACACATTTGACCACCAAATGCCGTTTCAAAAGCAACTTTCTCATTTATAGACCATTCTACATAAATATCAGGATAATAATGTACCATTTTACTGATTGTTTCTACGATTTCAGTAGATGGAGTACCTGGATAGCCAGCTACAACCCGGACACCCGCTTCTAATGCACCTCTCGCAATTGCTTCATTTCCTAGTAAAAATACTTTTTCACCGGGCGAATCAAGAGCAAAACTAGGAATTACCACATTAATCACATCTATTATTTTATTTATTTTTGAAATTTTTTGGTGTTTATTCACTTGTAAAGTAAAATCTTATATGATCTCCAAAATAACTTTTAGAACTTCTTAAACTTTGTTAAATTACAACATTTTAAATTTATATTTTTTCCACAAAATCAATTCATTTTTCAATCTAATTAATTAAAGAATATTAAATCCATTTTAATCCATTATTACCAAAATATTTGTTTAATTTTAAAATTAATTTATCATAAATAAAAAATTCAAATAAACTATCATTCAAAGTTAGTAAATTAATCAAATTCTAAATGATTTGTTTATATAAAAACATCAAATTATGGTTATTAAACTCAAAAGTATTGATCTATTTAAAAAAGAGTAATTGAACAATAAATATAATCTGTTAATTTTCAAATTTAAATTAAAATATACCCCTACAAAATAGTTTTTATTATTTTTTTAGGGTTAGTTTTTATAGGTTCAAAATTGAATATCTAAAAAAATTAATTTATGATATAATTGAAATATTTTAATTACACCATCAAATTAAGATTAAACATTTAAAAAAAGAAATTAAATTGAAATAACTACGGGAATTATCAAATAGCTTATAAAATAACGACAAAAGGAAGACTTAAAAAATGTCAAAAAGATATGAATATTGGAATAAGGAAATGGAATTAAAGAATAGAAAAGAGTTAGACGAAATTCAAAACAAAAGATTACGGGCAATTGTAAAATATTGTTATGATAATGTCCCCTTTTATAATAAGAAATTCAAAGAAAATAATTTACACCCCGATGATATAAAAACAAAAGACGATATTATCAAAATTCCGATTACATATAAACAAGATTTGAGAGATAATTATCCGTTTAACATGTTCGCAGTTCCAATGAAGGACATCGTCAGAATTCATGCTTCGTCCGGAACAACTGGAAAACCGACAGTTGTTGGTTATACAGCTAAAGATATAGAAACATGGACAGAATTAATGGCTAGAACAATTATGGCAACCAATGTAACAAAAGAAGACATTATCCAAAATGCCTATGGATATGGACTATTTACAGGTGGTTTGGGATTTCATTATGGAGCAGAGAAAATTGGAGCAACGGTAATTCCTATTTCTGGTGGAAATACCGAGCGACAGATCTTAATTATGCAAGATTTTAAATCGACTGTATTAACATGTACACCATCGTATTCACTATATATTGCAGAATACCTAAAAAATCTGGATATTGATGTGGATTCTCTGAGTTTAAGAGTAGGTATCTTTGGAGCAGAGCCGTGGAGTGAAGCTCTAAGGTCTAAAATCGAAGATGCATTACATATCGATGCATTTGACATTTATGGACTTTCAGAGCTATGTGGACCAGGAGTGTCAATCGAATGCCCCGAAAAAGCAGGCTTACATATTTGGGAAGATCATTTTATCCCAGAAATTATTGACCCAGAAAATGGTGAACAAAAAAACATGGGGGAACAAGGTGCATTGGTTTTTACTACATTAACGAAAGAAGGAATTCCTCTTTTAAGATATCTAACAAATGATATTACTGTATTAAATGAAGAAAAATGTAATTGCGGTAGATGGCACATAAGAATGAGAAAAGTTATAGGACGCGCAGATGATATGCTTATAATCCGGGGGATCAATGTATTTCCATCGGAAGTTGAATATCAACTCATGAAAATACCAGGAGTTTCAGAAAATTATCAAATAATTATTGATCGAGATATTTTAGACCGTTTGATTTTGAAAGTAGAAGTCACACCTGAAGCTTTTTCAGATAAAGTTTCGGAAATGGAAGATTTTAAGAAAAATATCGAGCAACGACTATATTCTAGCTTACAGATTCATGCAAATGTAGAATTAGTGGCACCAGGTAAAATAGAGAGGAGCATAGGAAAAGCAAAAAGAGTTATTGATTTACGAACAAAAAATATTTAAAATTTTTTTCCAAATATTTAAAAAAAGAGATGATGTTTTATGGTAAAACAAGTTTCTGTATTTCTCCCTAATGAGCCGGGAGTATTGGCAAAGTTTACAGAACTGCTTGAAAATAACAAAATAAATATTCGGGCTTTAACTGTGGCTGAAACTGCAGATTATGGAATACTACGAATTATCGTAAATAATCCAGATAAATGTATTGAAGTTTTACGAAATGCAAATTACCTTGTTTCTGAAACGGATGTCTTAGCATTTGAAGTTGAAGATAAACCTGGGGGTCTCCATAGAATTGCTAATTTAATGGGAGAAAATAATATCAACATTGAATATTTATATTCAACATTGACCTCAAAAACAGCCATAATATTAATGCGAGTTAATGATTTAGAAAAAGCATCTACCTTATTAAAAGATGCCGGCATAAAGATTTTTTCAGGAAGTGAAATATACAGTATTTAACATTTTTTATTTTTTTCTAACTTTTTCTTTTAATTTTTCCACTTCATTGTTAATGATTTTTTGATATTTTTCAAAAGTAATTTTAAAATTAGAATATTTATTAAACATTTCCCAATTCTTTTCTAGATCCAATCTTGATGTATATATCCTTTTAATTTCCTCTAAAATGATTTGATCTGCCGATAAATATTTTCTTGCTTGTTGACGAGATTTCTCAGTTTCAAGTATTTTACAAAATGGACAAATATATTCAACTTGCTTGAATATAGGGTCGGACACGATCTCAATCATATCATGACCACATTTGGGACATTTCTTAGGCATTTTTATCATTATTATAAAGTAAATTTACATTGATTTTTAAAAGGCATTATAAAATATTTACTTTAATTGTTATTTTTTATTAAAAGTTTGAAGAGTATTGAATTGTAAATTTTTGAAAAATAAAATTAAAAGAATTTTGAGCGGATTATTACAATATAGGAAAAATTTTTTGTAAATAAAATTATCATATACCTAAAAATAATATTTAAATTAAAGAGATTAAAATATTCAGTTCAAATTATTTATTAAAAATATTATAGATTAATTCAATAGGCTAATTTTGTAATAATTACCATTTTTAATAAAAAATTTAAAAATAAAGAATTATTTGGGCTTTGATCTAAGTTTGTTTATAGGCTAAATATATGAAATGAAAAATTTTTTGAATTAAAAATTGATATTAATGATAATATAAGTTATATAGATAAATATTTATAAGATTTTTTTAAATTAATAATCGAATTTTTACTAAAATTAATAAAATATATTTTATTTTATTAGCATAAAGAGAATATAGCTATTTTACATAAATTTACATAAATAAAAATAATTCAAAAAATTAGGAATGAAAACATCAAAGTTTTTAAGTAAAAGGGTTATTATTTAATACAATACTAAGAAAAAAAAAGATAAAATATTTTTTATTTAAAAGATCTAATTTAAAATTTATACATATAATATATAAAATCTTAATACATATCATCCATTATAAAAACATAAACCTAAGATGGTCAGATGACACATAAATATTTAACATTTTATTCAGATAAAAATAAGTTAGAAGGAATTTTATATGAACCAAAGGAAAACAGTAAAACAGTTTCTATTGTATTGCACCCACATCCTGAATTTGGGGGCTCAATGGACAATAATGTAGTAAATGGAGTATGTGAAGTTTTAAATAAAAATGGTTTAGGGGCATTTAAATTTAATTGTAGCGGTATTGGACGTAGTACTGGATATTATGGCGGTTTCTCACAAGCACATAAAGATATTATATCTGCAGTAGAATTTTTAAAATCAGATTTTGAAAATATTGGGTTTATTGGCTATTCTTGGGGGAGCTATATAGGATTAAAAGCACTTTATTTAGACAATTCTATAAAATTTTTATGTGGAATTTCTCCACCTCTTTCATTCTGGAATTTTGATTTTATTACTGATAATGCATCAAAACAGCCAAAAGTTTTTGTAATAGGTGAATATGATGAATTTTGTAATAAGGAGGATTTTATAAATTTATTTGAAAAAATTCCCGTTAAACAGAAATCATATAAAATATTACCAACTAATCATTTTTACTTGGGATTTGAAACATTAGCTGGAGAATTCATATTAGATTTTATTTTGAAATATATTTAAAAGCAATTAAAGAATTTAAATGAAAGTTAAAATTAAAACGATTGCTGCAGAGAGCTTAGGAGTAAGAGCATATGCAAATTATATAGAAACTCCAGATATTAAAGTATTAATTGATCCTGGTTGCTCATTAGGTCCTAAAAATAAGAGTAAAATTCCACACCCTATAGAATATATAAAATTAAAAGAAAAAACTAATGAAATCATTCAATATTCTAACAAAGCAGATATTTTAATTATTTCTCATTATCATAATGATCACTTTAAAAATTTTGTTGTTGATTATGACTACATAAATACGGATAACGAAATAGCAGAAAAAATATTTTCAAATAAAACAATTATTATAAAGGATCCAAATAAATTTATAAATTATTCACAGAAAAAAAGGGCAAAAATTTTCCTTTCTCATGCTAAAAAGATTTGTGACAAAATAATAATTGCAGATAATAATAAAATTGCCTATGGCCAAACTGAATTGAATTTTTCTGAACCAATATTCCATGGTGAACTAAATTCAACTCGTGGATGGGTCATAATGACTCTAATTAGTTATAATAATATTGAAAAATTTATATTTACTTCGGATATTCAAGGACCGACTACAAAAAAACCAATGAATTTCATTTCAACATATTCACCAGATTTTATCTTCTTAGATGCGCCTAGCTCTAATAGAATTAATGACTTTTTTACACAAAATTTAAAAAAATTAATTAAAAATACCAAAAAAATAATAATAGATCATCATTTGCTAAGAAATTTAAAATGGAAAAAATGGATAAATAATAAAGTTGGGAGTAATATTAGTAATGTATTCTGTGCAGCAGAATTTAATAATAAAAAATTACTTCAATTAGAAGCATTAAGAAAGGAACTTTTTGTTAAGTATCCACCTTCTGATGAATTTATTAAATGGACCAACCTTTCACAAAAAATAAGAAAATTAACTAATCCGCCTCTTGAAAAAATGGATAAAAATTTCCAAAATACTTTTATTATTGATATTAATATAGATAAAAAAAATAATGATTTCAACCAATAAAAGAAATAAATTTAAACAACAAATAGATTTCATTCATAAAAGAAAAAGAATTCTTGTAATTCAAATCAGTAAATAATGACAAGTTCAAATTATGATCTATAATATTTTTATTAATGGATAGTTTTCTACCATTAATAGATATAATTTAGCCAAAATAATTCATTGAATTTGTAAAATATAGACAATTAATATTTTAAAAGTTTATTTTAATATATTAATGTTTTAAATCTGTTAATACATATAATTAATATGAAATTCTTAGATTAAATTTAAAAAAAATCGTAAAAATTTTAAAAAAAAATTCAAGTTTCACCTATAACATTCAAATTTATATTATATGGAATATTAAATAAAATTAAAATCTTTAGATTAAATTGATATCATAAATTAGATGAAAAAGATTTACAAGTGAGTTATCCAAAGGGTCAGAAAAATGATTATTATAAAAGATTTACAAACAATAGATGTAGAAAAAATAAAAGAAAAAAAGCCAATCATTTTAGTAGGTATGCCAGGTATTTCAATGGTTGGACGGCTAGCAGTATTGAATTTTGTGAAAAGTCTTAAAGCTATTGAATATAGACATATTTATTACCATGATTTTCCACCACATGCCATAGTAAACGATAATGGTCAAATGAGTGTCCCAAAGGTTTCATTATTCTATTGGATGAATGAAAAATCACATGACTTGATAATAATTACTGCCGATTATCAACCTGCATCTGCATTGGGTATATACGAATTGTCAGATTTTATTTGTAAATATTGCAGCGATTTAAATGCAAAATGGATTCTTACTCTTGGAGCTTTTGTTCCGGAGGAACCAGTAATTGATAATAGGAAAGTATACATATCAGGAAGCGACAAAGAATTAATGGACTATTTTTTAAATTCAGAAGTCGGTAAAACAATTATTTTAAATGGTGGATATATCACTGGTGCAAATGGTATAATTCCAGTCTGGTGTAATATTCAATATAATATCCCAGGAATTTGTCTTCTTGCTGATACTCTACCATATCCACAGATTGATCCAAATGCTTCAAAAGAATTAGTCTTAGTTTTAAATAATAGACTCAATCTTGATGTAGATATGGAATTTTTGGAAAAAAGAATACGACAAGTAGAAATTACAAATACAAATTTGAAAAATTTATTTGATAAACGAAAAAGTAATAGGAGACCTGAAACAGGGTATATTGGATAAAATGATTTCGGTAGATATTTTTTAAAATTTGAATCTTTTTTCAGAACAAATAAACCAACCATTTTTTAATTTAAAA
>SUPR01000025.1 GCA_005191425.1 Candidatus Helarchaeota ASGARD archaeon Hel_GB_B | reverse complement strand
AAGAATGCACAAAAATCCAGTTTTTTACCGTCTTCAGCTTCTAATGCCCCCCCTGCTCCGTGTTTTGTGAATCATTCGCTTCCTGAAGATTGGTATTTTATAATTGCAATTCCAAATATTGAAAAAGGGGCACATGGGCAGAATGAGGTCAATATATTTAAAGAAAAATGTCCAATACCATTAAATCAGGTTGAAAAAATTAGTCATTTAATTTTAATGAAGATATTACCTGCGATTTTTGAGGAGTCTATTGAGTTGTTTGGTGAGGGGTTAACAGAGCTTCAAAATCTTGGATTTAAAAAATATGAAGTAAATTTACAACCTAAGATTATTCCTGATTTAATGAAAAAATTTTTAGAATTTGGAGCCGTAGGCACGGGAATGAGCTCATTTGGGCCTGCTACATATGGGTTAATAAAAGGCAAAAAACAGGCAGAAAATTTAATGATAAACATACAAAATTATTTAGGAGAGAGAAATAGCAGGGTTTTTTATACCAATTGTAATAATTCAGGAGCTACAATTAAGACTATCGATTAGCCAATCTTGATGCGACAATTTAATAGAATATTTATTTTTTATTTATTAATCAGATATTCGATTCGATCAAAAATTTCTTTTAAAAGACATGGGACGAGAAAAATCCACCATAAAAACAGCCAAATAGGCATGCCCAAAAATGATGGGTTAATATAAATATATAGCCCAAAAGATACCATTAGACCTTCAAAAATAAATGCATATGGAAGAATTATTATTATAAATATCTGGTTCTTTTTTGGTCTAAAAATTAGAAATCTAATACCAATAATTAAGCCATAAATAAGAGCAGGTATCCACCATTCTAAATAATATGTTCTATAAATAGCAATTCTCAAAATCACTAATATAATAATATCAAAAATTAATTTGTAATTGACCCATCCTCCTAATAATTTACCATCTTTTTTAAATTCATCACCCTTGAACCATTTCAGGTTGAAAATTTTTCTAAAAACCAAAAAAACTTGACCCCAAAAAAATATCATCCAAAGTGGTAATAAACCTGAAAGGAACGGGACAATAGTAATAGAGGTATATTGATAGACACCATTAAGCATTGACGATAAATCATTACCGCCACCAGCTAAGACGCCTATAAAGAAAAATATCCAGTCGCCTTTCTGATTAAAAAATATAAATCTTAAAATTATTTGACAAGAAAATATAATTGTTATAATTATGGTATATATTACATTTATAGATGATAAGCTTCCAAAAAGACCTATTGCTATAATAACTATAATTAAGAATATAACTTCCCAAACAATCCTTTGCTCAGGAGTTTCTGGCCTAAACTTAAATATTTTCTCAGTCATCTTTCCATCCTTTAAAAAAAATAAAAAACACCCTTTATTTAAGCGTTTTTTGACAGATGTGTTTTTAAAGTTTCAATCGCTAACTGATTGAACGCCATATCGACATATTCGCCAGT
The DNA here is from genome assembly GCA_005191425.1 of Candidatus Helarchaeota ASGARD archaeon Hel_GB_B. Taxonomy (GTDB): domain Archaea; phylum Asgardarchaeota; class Lokiarchaeia; order Helarchaeales; family HEL-GB-B; genus HEL-GB-B. The sequence goes on along the minus strand of SUPR01000025.1, from coordinate 36,732 downwards.
TTTTGCAGAAGTTTCAAAATAACCTATTGCATTTAACTCTTTACTCGTATTGATTAATTCTTGTTTGGATACTTTTCTTTTATTTTCTAAATCAATTTTATTTCCGATTATCATAAAAGGAATAATACCCGCATATTTATACAAATCATCGCGCCATTTTTTTAGATTATTGAATGACTTTTTATTTGTTATATCATAAATTATAAATGCGGTATCTGCGCCCCTCGCATATATTTTTCTTACGACATCGAATTTTTCTTGTCCACCAATATCATAGATCATTAACGAAATTAAATATTTTTGGTAACTAATGATTTTTTCATAAATGTTATACCCCAAATTATAAAGATAATCTTCAATAAACCGATTATTGATAAATCTTTCAACTAAACTTGTTTTTCCCACTTTCTCGTTGCCAAATAATACCATTTTATAACGCATAGTATTTGTTTCATTTTCCATTAATTACACCAATATATACAAAATAATTATACTTTTAAATTAAAATATGAGTATTTTTAATTATTATCAGTTATAAAAGTTGATTGGGTTATATATTTTAACTACCTATAATTAGCATAAATATTATAACTTTTTTACAGGTGAATATTACTGTTCAACCGATTATTATGATTTTAAATGAAAAGTATTAATTAAATAAAGAGAGGATAATACTAAATATTTTTTATAATATAATTTTAACATGGATACCTTTTTGATAATACACCATATTGAATTTTGGGTTATAATATTCAATTGACTTTTTTAAAATGCGTTAAATAAGAAGGAAAATAGAAATATCAATTCTATCTACCCTAAGTAATTATGTCATTTTATCATTTAAATTTATTATGACACAGATAAGTACTATTATCTTGTAAATTTTTCAATTCTTTAATTTTATTATGAAGGATGATGAATTAATATTTAAATTAAATTTATTATTTCCTTAAATATTCCACTATCGAAAAAACCTTCAATTAAAGCTCTTCCGTAGGTATCTGTAACACAATTTTGCATCCAGCTGCAATGCCCTTGACATTGATTAGCACCATCACCATGAAAATTTCGGGGATTTATCATTTTACTAGCAATTTTATGGACTTGTTTGATATTCTTATATTTTAAAACGTTTATTTTTTTACATTTAAAATATGCTTTACATGGCCAAAATAAATCACCATTGTAATCTACATGATCAAAAACAGTGGGATAGCAATGAATATCTTTAGCTAAAAGTAATTTTTCAAGCATTTTTCGTGATGCGATCATTGGGAATCCTTGGTCGGCGCGTTTTAGGATTTTAGATACCAAATTTTTATATAGTGGGGCATTAAGTAGTTCGTAATCAGGCATATTACCAATATTTGCTGAAACTGGAGAAAAAACAATATTTAGATCGTTGCACCAATCTAAAATAGAATAGCAGTCATCAATAGTATCTTTTGTTATAACCGTATTGGCCACTAATTTGAAGGGAACATAATTTTGTAAAATTCTCAATGTAAGAATATTTCTTATTACCTTTTTAGCAAGGTTTTTTTTGACGTGGTAAATTTGAGACAATTTAGAAATTGATAAGCTATCAAGAGAAATAATAATGACGTCCATCTGTAGTAAAAAATTTTTATATTCAGGTTTAAGAAGTAAATCTCCAATTAGAGACCCATTAGTATTGATCATATTAAACATATTTTTTTTAGTCGAATAGGCAAGTAGTTCAGGTAAGTCTTTTCTTAAAGTTGGTTCACCTCCGCAATAATATATTGTAGATGTTTCTTTCATGATATTAATCAATTGTTTTCCTTGTTCCGTAGTAAGGTCGTCCCGCAGACCATCTTTAAATAATAAAGGGTATTTACCACCTCGGTGGTTACTACAATAATCGCAAACAAAATTGCAATTATTAGTCATTGTCCAGATATAAAAAAGCGGAATAAAATTATAATTACCTTTATTGACACGCCATTTATTTAAAAGGAGGTTTTTTATTGTCCTAATTAGTGCCAAGATTTTTCGCTTTTGTAATATAGTCCTTTGTAATGGATTCTTTTGTAATGTAATTCTTTTTAAAATTTTGGTTGCAAGTTCAGTTGCTTCAGCGTTTAATTTAGCCCAATTAGGATGTGAATCTTTTGGCTCATAAAGATTAAAATTTAGATGCCAAATTTTTTCAACTTCACCCATTATTTTACCTCAATTGGGAAAAAATTGTTATTTTTTATTAATAATTAATTCGAGAATGAGAAATTAAGTCATTTGATATTATTTTTCAATTCCTAAGACGATTTTCGAGAGCGTATTAGCCATTTCGATGTTACCGATTTGTTTAGCAATTCTTACTGCTTTATTATAATTAAATGCCCCATTTAGAACTTTTTTATTTATGATATCAAATTCGGCATTTTCAATATATTTTGATAACAATTTATTGAATTGGTTTAAAAAATTTTTATATTCATTTAAATTTGAATTTTTTAGAAAGTTTAAAGATTCGTAAATATTTTCAGAAATTATATCAGCCTCCTCTTCATAACCTAATTCTTCACATAATTCTTTATATTCGATTAAATAGTTTATTTTTTCTGAAATATTTATGTTGTTATTATTATTTTTTTCGTATTTAGCTAATTTGTTAGCAATAAACTTTTTTTGTTTTTCTAGTTCAGTCCATTTATTATATTTATCTTTTAAAAATTTATTTTTCTCCTTTTTTGGGATTGAAATGATATTTTCAATTATCATTTTCTGATAGATATAGCTAGTTTTAACTAAATGATTATTTATTTTTTCAATAAGTTTTTTTGGTACGCCTTCAATTGATGAGATGATTTCTATTTTATCGTCTAAAGATGCATCAATTTCTTTTATACTAATTTTTTCCTTTTCTTTTTCTAAAGTTTCGACCATTTTTTCTGGTGGGAATTTTAAAAATAGACCTTTTTGGTCGAGTTCGCAAAAGGCGCTGAAAATTTTATCTTCAGGAATATTTTTTTGTTTTTTAATTATTTCAATAATATTTGAAATTAAAAAATACTCGGTTTCTTCTTGCAAATCATTAATGACATTTAAAATAAGGTTTTGTAAGTTGGTCAAATTTTTTTCAATCTTTTTGATATTTATTTCAGACTTTATTCTATGGGGCCAACCCAATGATACACTAAAAATTTCCTCGACTAATTTATCGACATCTTTAAATACTTCTACATTTCCGGAATAATCTTGAATTAATTTATCATATTTATTTTGAAATCTTGAAATGAATTCAAAAAGTGATTTACGGATTGAATTGGAAGGTTTTTTTTCCATTATTAAGGCGACTTTAAAGTATTTACTGGAATTCAATAAGATAATAAAATTGGCATATAATAGCTCGAAACTTGACTGTGAAATTACTTTTGAAGAAATCTCACTTTTTATCATTGTAGATTCTTGAAAAGAGAGAATTGCTGTTAAAAAGCCAGAAATCAGTTGTGGGTCGAAATATTTTTCTGTAAAAGAATAATTATAAATGGCAATCCCAGAGTTATGAATTACCATTAAGTGGTCTAAATATTGTAAATCATTAAATTTCTGGAATAACATTAAATACTTTTTATTTTTATTTTTATTTTTAATATCCTGGTCCATATTATATAATATATTTTTAAAGTCATCTAATAAATGAAAGAAATCAGTTAATAACGGGATATCTAACTCATTAATAGCATTTTGGATTATTTTTTCAATTTCGGGATATTTTTTACCAGTTAATCTATTTAAAGTTAGTATTAAATTTTCAAATTTTTCTGCCATATATACCAGTTTTAATTTATTATTAAAAACACATGATGGTGATAAATTATCATAATTATTGATTTTTGTTTTTTAATTTCAAATTTTAACCAAAATTTACTTCTGTTTTTTAAAAAAATATTAATTTTGTGATATCAATTAATTTAAATTAGGGTGATTATGATGACATAGAAAATCATATATTTAAAGATTATTATTATTAAAATTCATTACACATTATTAAAATATTATCACAATTTTTAGCTTTTATCAGCATATTTAAATTTTTATTTTACAATTTGTTAAAGAAGTTAACGAATTTTTTAATATTTTTAATTTTTATTTATTATTATAGTTCAAGATTTAAAAAAATATGAAGTTTTAAAAATAAAGGAATAAAAAGAATCTAAATTTTTTTATAATAAATAATCTTCATATATTTTGGATTAATAATTCAAGAAAAGAAAAATATTAAAATAATTTAATTTGTCAGTAATGGATGTGTAATATTTGGTGATAAAATCAGTAGCAATTATAGGAACTCAATGGGGAGATGAAGGTAAAGGAAAAATTGTGGATTTTATTACAAAAAAGTATAATATAACCCATGTGGTGAGATATTCGGGTGGAAATAATGCAGGGCATACAATAATTGTCGGAGACAAAAAGATCGTATGTCATTTATTACCATCTGGAATAATTAATCCAGGAACTATCTGTATTATTGGAAATGGAGTTGTTATTGACCCGGAAGTTTTAATTAAAGAAATTCAAAAAATTGAAATGTTAAATATAAAAATTACCAGTGATAAATTAAAGATCAGTGAAAATGCGCATATAATAATGCCATATCATAAGCAAATTGAATTAAAAAGTGAGGAGTCGAAAGGAAGAAATAAAATTGGGACTACTGGTAGAGGAATTGGGCCAACTTATGCAGATAAGATAAATAGAATTGGGATACGGATTGGAGATTTAATAAATAAAGAGATTTTTAGTAATAAATTAAAGAAAAATCTTGAATTTTATAATAAATTGTTAATATCAATTTATAATGGAGATCCTATTAATTATGAAAAAGTATTAGAAGAATATATTAATTATGCTGAAATTATTAGACCATTTGTAGAAAATGTGAACCATTATTTTTTCAAATTGCTTAATTCTAATTCAGACTATATAATTATTTTTGAGGGTGCCCAAGGGACTTTACTGGACATAGACTACGGAACATATCCATATGTCACTTCTAGCAATTCAACATTAGGGGGGATATTTACGGGGTCTGGATTTGGAAATATACAATTTAATAAAATAATAGGAATAGCAAAAGCATATTCAACACGAGTTGGAAATGGGCCTTTTCCTACTGAATTAAAGGACGATATTGGGAAATATTTACAAAATAAGGGAAAGGAATTTGGTTCTACTACAGGACGTCCTAGACGATGTGGGTGGTTAGATATTCCAATACTGAAATATTCGGTTAATATTAATAATATCAATTCAATAGTCCTTACAAAATTAGATGTACTATCTGGGATAAAAAAATTAAAAATTTGCACAAAATATGAGTTAGATGGTAAAGAATTTGATTATTTTATTAATAACCAGACATTTTTAGATAATTGTAGACCAGTTTTAGAAGAGATAGGGGGGTGGGAAGAAGATATAACCAATATTAAAGAGTTTGAAAAATTACCAGATAATTGCAAGAAATATATTAGAAAAATTGAAGAAATGACTAAAGTTCCAGTAGATATCATATCTACAGGGCCTGACAGAAATCAAACAATAATAAGAAATGAAATATTATGATCAATATTTGTTAGTGTCATATTAAATTTAAGTTAAAAATTTATAATTCAATTTCTATTAAATTTGTTGTTGTTAAAGGTCTAATTTAAAAGGATTTCTTAGAATTTTAGTTGTTTCATCATTTTTTTAGAAAAAGGGTTGTCGAATTTTTTAATAGAAGCAAGTGTGTTTTTATAAGTGTTCATTATTAGACCTTTTTGAATAGCCATTTCTCTAAGTTTTAAAATCATTTCAGGGATATTAATTTCACTTGGACAATTAATTTGGCATCTTTTGCATAAAGTACAAACAAATAGTCCCATTTTAATAGATTCTTCCAGGCCATTTTCTGCTAATAAGTAAGTTTTTATAAGGCCAATAGGTCCTCGCGAATATTTAGATGATAAAATATCGAGTCCCATCGATTTAATTAATGGGCATGCCAAAAAACACCTTCCGCAATTAATACATTGAAGGGCTTGTTCAAACTCGGTCCCTAGAATTTTAGACCTGTAATCGTCCAAAAGAACAACATGAACTTCCTTAGCGCCTTGCATTTGAATTACTTCTACACCTCCGATGTCTGCAGTACGACTGGGCCCTTTTATAAATGAAATGTAAGCGCCCATTAAATCTAATGATGCTTCGGCCATTTTAAGAATAGTAACTGCATCATACCAGGTAGGTACTATCTTATCTATACCAGTTAAACAAATATGTTTAGCAGCAAGTCGTGTAATCAATGAAATATTACCTTCATTTTCAATCAGACCGATCATTCCATCTTCTGCTACTATCACATTTGCGCCCGTAATGCAGACATTTGCCCGTAGAATGTCCTTTCTGAGCTTTTCTCGCCCCAAGTTTACAAGAGTTTGGGGAGTGGGGTCGACCTCGATGTTATAAATTTGAGAAAGTCGGTCAGATATTTCTTTTGGACTTAAATGAACTGCAGGTCCCATTGGAATTGATGGACGCTCATTCAGTAATTGTATAATTCGGTCTCCAAGGTCGGTTTCGACTATTTTCCCTTTAAAGCCATTTTTCTCTAAAAATTCTACTAACCCAATTTCTTTGCCTGTTTCAGTTTTAGATTTTACAATTAAGTCTTCATTTTCTACTTCTTTTAAAATATAATCAAGAGCTTCTTGTTGGGTTTTGGCTAATATTACATTACAGTCTCTTTTTTCTAAATTTTCTATCGCAATTTTTGTCAATTCGTTAAAATGATCTACAAAATATCTTTTAATTCTTGTAAATTCCTTTTTTAGCGGTTCGACCCGTTTATTATTAACTATTTTATTTGTATAACCAATATTAAAAATTGTCTTAAAATCAGTGGGTGAATTCAAACCTTTTTCAATTTTATTCATAACTAAATCAAATATATCCAATTTAATTACCTCATATCATTCATTATTCATTGGTAATTCGGAAATTAGACCTGCAGAATAGGCGACAAGGTCAATTATATCAACAGACCTCATTTTTTGCTCGAAATGTTCTGCAACTGCATTAAAGTTATATCGACATGTAGGGCATCCAGTTAATATTATTTTACCTTTTCGCCTTGAACTCTTAAGAATATCAAGTGTTAGGTCATTTCTTACTTCAAAATAGGGGTCTCTAATGGTACCACCGCAACACTGAGAATATTCTCCTCTTAAATCCATTTCTTTAAATTTAAGTTCAGGTATACTTTTTATTATAAATCTGGGAGCTTCATAAATATTATTAAATCGTCCCAAATGGCATGAATCGTGATAAGTAACCTTTTTATTTATTGGATTTAGTTTTATTAGTTTTTCTTTAATAATTTCAGCTATCAATTCAGTTGTATGTTTAATTTCAATATTCCAATTTTCTAAATATTTAGGGTATTCTTGTTTTAATGTTAATAAACATTCTGGACAATTAACTAATAATTTAGATACATTATTATTTTTGAAGTATTGAAAATTTTCTTTTGCTTTTTTAATTCCTTCTTCCAAATTACCTTGTAAAAATAATATTCCACCACAACAAGGTTCATTTTCAAATAATTTATATGAAATTTTAGCCTCATCAAGTATTTTGATCATATTTAATGCTGTTTTTTTATATGCAATAGAGGTACAACCCAAAAAATAATGAAAATTATTCCAGACCATATTTTTACCTCTTTTTTTCTTCGATTAAATGAGACATAATTAATAAAAATTTATAGATATTTTCTATAATATTATTTTAGATACTTGAATATTTTCTTTTTTAGTCAATTTAATTAAAAAATGAATTTAAATTTTTAATTTTTAAATGCTTTATTGTTAAGAATATAAGTTAATTTTTGTGTTGCGGCATCAAGATTCATTAAAAAATCAAAAAATGACCAATTAAATATAATAATTAGGTATTTCATTTTTATAAATTATGTATTATTGCTTTTATGTTATTTAATATAAGTTATTAACTGGAATAAATATTATTTGATAAAAAAATATCATTTTTTTCCCCGAATTTTAAGTTCAATATATTAAAATTTAAATATTAGAAAAAGGGAAAGATATTTTATAATACATTTAAAAAATGGAGTTTTTAATAAAATGAAAAATGGAGATATAAATATAGATGAAATAAAGGAGATAATTGAAGCTGCTAAACGTCTAGGAGTTGAAATAAATGAAGATAAAGCGATAAAATGGCTTAAAGATATAAAATCTGCAGAAGAAACTCCAGAAGATCTTATTATAGATGAATCTCAAGGTATTTATGGGCATGAGTTCCAATTAATTGATTTCGATTCAAAGGAATTAGAACGGTTTAGGAAAATAGCAGAAATAGTAGGAATTCCAAATAGCGAGGGAATAGAAACGGCAATAAGTTTATCCGGTTCTGCAGCTCAAGGTAAAGTTCAGAGGTTTCCAGGAGATTTAGATTATTTTGAAAGAGTAAACATAATTGCCCCCACAAAAGAGGAAGCATGTAAAATAAGTGGTCAAATAATTAGAAAAAAAAGCTTTGGACAAATTATATTCTCCGGTTTACCAATTAATTGAAGCAAAATGGGGGACTTTTAAATCAAATTTCAAAAAAAAAAATGGAAGATTGTTAAAAGCAGGCACACCAAATTCTGGGAATGCTGATGAAGTACAACAAGGGTTTATGATAGTCCAAGACAAAAATAAAGATCGTAAGTTAAATTGGGAATATGGAGAATTAGATCCTGGTTGGTGCAAGTTAGATTGGTTAATTGTAGAGCCAGATAGAAATAGAGTAATAAATGTTAGTAATATGTTAGATATTACCCGGGAAAGCCCTAAAGGAGAAATTATTCCACTTGATGGGCAGATAGACCCTTATTTTCAAGAAGTCTATTTGGAAGCTAGTTCAATTCCGCTATTTACAAAATTAAAAGAAAATCTTACACCTAAAAAACTTGATGATTATTTAAATGCATTAGAAAAGCAGGTTTTACACTATTTAGAAGAAGAGAACCAAAATTATGGCAAAGTAGCAAAACGTTTGTATAATATTTTCCGTCTTAAAGGTGCACATAAGGAAGCATTATTTACTAGGGAATTGTTTGATGAACCAGCATCTGCATTATACCAAGTTTGGAGTCTTCTTAATGCCATTAATGATGCAAGATTACCAAAATCACCTATCGATAGAAAAGTAGTATCAAATCAAATTTATACTCTCATAAAAAATGTAATTAAAGTCTGTGAAGGCCCTGAAGAAGAAAAAATTGTTGATGCTTTAATGAAATTAAGAGATGATGTGCTTGGTATATGTGATATTTCAGACAATGAATGGAATAATTTAATTGCAGAATCAAGATACCAAATAGTTAAATTGATCAATGAATATTTTTATCCACGACTTAAGGTTTTGCCTCAAATAACGACATATATAGAGGAATTAAAATTAAAATATAAAAGCAAATGAATTCGTTTTTAATTTCTAATAAATATTTATACAATTAGTATGCTATTATATTTTCAATAATGAGAGTCCAAAATATTCCGAAATCTATTTATTAATTTTTAATATTTATTTATTCCATAAAAGAAAAAAATAAATATTTTGTTTGGGGCGCTTTATAACAATGCTTATAGCTGGAATTGATGAATGTGGAAGAGGTCCAGCAATTGGACCGATGGTCATGTGTATTGTAGCGGCTAAAGAATCAATGATCAACGATTTAATATTTTGGGGGGTTAAGGATAGTAAGAAAATAAGCCCCAAAAAACGCGAGCAACTTTATGAAATTTTAAAAAAAGAAGTAATATATAAATATCGAATAATTTCAGCAAGAGAAATAGATGCATGTTTAAAAGACAACAATTCAAACCTTAATTGGCTTGAAGCAGAAATCTCAGCTCAATTGACAAACGAATTATTGAAAAAGCATAACATTAAAAGAATATTTTTAGATTGTCCCAGTAATAATATTTCTGCGTATGAGAATTTTTTTAAAAAATTAATAAAAAAAAATATAGAAATAATTTGTGAACATAAATCCGATGAAAATTATCCTATAGTAGGAGCTGCATCAATTATTGCCAAAGTTATACGGGATAGTGAAATTGAGAAAATTAAAATCAAATACAATGTTAATTTTGGGAGTGGATATACTTCAGATAAAAATACTATAATTTTTTTAAAAAATTATTATCTAAAAAATAGAGAATTTCCAGATTTTGTGAGAAAAAGTTGGAAAACGATATCAAATATTAAACGAGAAATTAAGCAAAGAAAAATAGATACTTTTATTGAATAATAATCTTAATTTTTAAAGAATATTATGATAGATATATTTTAAAATTCCGTAATAATGACCAAAATTCTTAAATTTTACTTATAATTATATTAAACAATTATTTTTTAGCCAATAAATCATATCATATTGATCAAATATTAAATTCTTTAATTAAAAAATTGACAAAAATTGTAAATTATTCTTAAATTAGTGCATAATTTTCAAAAAATGGTTTAATTGTTTAACGGAATAATTGAGGATAAAAATAATAAATATTTCACTTGTTTAATGATTAATTTATTTTGTTCTATTTATGTCTAAAATTGATTTTGTTATCAAATTTTTTCCAATATTGATAAAATTATTAGGATATTAACTAAAAATATTATTTAAACAATTATAAACAATAAGGTACAATATATGCCAAAACTTTATAAATAAATGTGATTACTAAAATATGTGACTAAAAATATGTGACTTTAAAATAACAAACATCATTTTCAAGTATTGACACTCTATTGATAAAACATTAAAAAAATAACACAATTTAAAGTTAGTAATTTATAAATTGATTAAAAAATGTTGATGGTGAAACTGGTTGAGTCATGATGACGAAGACGATAATATTGATGTAGATTGTATCAATGAAAATGAAGAATTATTGCACAGTGAAGAAGGTAATAGTAGTATTTCCGATGTTAGTTTAGACAATGACGCTATTGAAGAAATTTTAATTGAAGATGAAGAGATAGATGAGAAAAAACAGGAAGATGAAAATGTTCCAAAAGAAATTACAATATCTTTACAAGAATATAATGATTTAAAACAAGAAATACAAAATGAAAAAAGTAGATATAATGAATTATTTGACAGATTTCAGAGAGTTCAAGCAGATTTCGATAATTATAAAAAGTTTTTAGAGAAAGAGAAAAGTGAAACAATTAGTTATGCTTCAGGTCAATTGGTAAAAAAGCTCTTAAATGTATTGGATAATTTTGAGCGGGCATTAGATTCAGTGGACAAAAAAAATGATGACCCATTTATAGAAGGTATAAAGTCAATTTATAAAGAATTTTATAATATTTTAGAAAAAGAAGGTTTAAAATTAATCGATAGCTCGGGAAAATTCGACCCATTTAAACACGAATGTTTAATAACAGAAGAGCGCGATGATTATAATGAAGATGATATCATTGAAGTTCTTTCAAAAGGATATATGTTTAAAGATAAAATTTTAAGACCAGCAATGGTCAAAGTAGCAAGAAAGAAAAGAGAAAATAATGAAAATAAAGAAAATGATGTTAATAAAAATAATTAATATGTAATAAATAAAAAATAAAAACTAAGTTAGAGATGAGAATAATGGGAAAAATAATTGGAATCGACTTGGGAACTTCAAACTCAGCAGCAGCTGTATTACAAGGTGGTAGACCAGTAATTATACCTTCTGCAGAAGGCACAACTTTATATGGCAAAGCATTTCCTAGTATTGTAGCATTTACAAAAGATGGACAGAGATTAGTGGGCGAACCTGCTCGTAGACAAGCGATATCAAACCCCGAACGAACAATTACTGCAATTAAGAGGAAAATGGGTACCAATTATAAAATCACAATTGATGGAAAAGAATACACCCCACAAGACATTTCTGCAATGATTTTACAGAAAATTAAAAAAGATGCGGAGGCATTTCTCGGAGAACCAGTAACTGGAGCAGTAATAACAGTCCCAGCTTATTTCAATGATAATCAGCGCCAAGCTACAAAGGATGCGGGTAGAATAGCTGGGTTAGATGTTAAAAGGCTTGTAAATGAACCTACTGCTGCTACCTTGGCATATGGACTTGATAAAAAAGGAAAAAATCTAACAATTGCAATTTTAGACCTTGGTGGTGGCACTTTTGATGTAACAATTATGGAGATGGGTGATGGCGTTTTCGAGGTCAAATCAACTTCTGGTGATACCCAGTTAGGTGGAACTGATATGGACAAAATTCTAGTAGATTACATAGCCGAAAAATTCAAAAAACAGGAAGGAGTGGATATTAGAAACGATAAAATGGCTATGCAACGAGTAGTAGAAGCTGCAGAAAAAGCTAAAATTGAACTATCAACTGTCTTAGAAACAACTATTAATTTACCATATATAACCGCTGATGCAAGTGGCCCTAAACATTTAAATATGACATTGACTCGCGCTAAACTTGAAGAATTAATTGAACCCGTCCTTGAACGACTTGATGGCCCTATTAAGAGAGCAATTGAAGACGCAAAAATCGGTGTAAATGAAATAAACAATATAATCTTGGTTGGAGGGCCAACTCGTATGCCTGCAGTTAGAAAACGATTCGCTGATTTCTTTGGAAGAGAGCCCGAACGTGGGATAGACCCCATGGAATGTGTAGCAATGGGTGCAGCAATACAAGCTGGAGTCCTTACAGGTGAAGTCGAGGATTTATTATTACTGGATGTTACACCACTCTCTCTTGGAGTTGAAACATTGGGTGGTGTATTCACAAAACTTATTGAACGTAATACTACAATTCCAACTAGAAAGAGTGAAATTTTCTCGACCGCTGCAGACAATCAACCAGCAGTTGAAATACATGTACTTCAAGGAGAAAGACCAATGGCAAAAGATAATATCACATTGGGTAAATTTCATCTAGTAGGTATCCCACCTGCCCCGAGAGGCGTCCCTAGAATTGAAGTTACATTTGATATCGATGCAAATGGTATTCTAAATGTATCTGCAAAAGATCTCGGTACTGGAAAAGAACAGAAAATAACAATAACAGCTTCAACAAAATTATCTGAAGAAGAAATTCAAAAGAAGATAAAAGAAGCAGAAAAATTTGTTGAGCAAGATAAAAAGATCCTCGAAAAAATCCAAACAAAAAATGAAGCTGAATCTTTAATTTACCAAACTGAGAAATTAATGAAGGAACACCAAGATAAAATGGATGACGCATTAAAAAGTAAAATTGAAAGCGCTATTAACCAACTGAAACAAGATATGAATACTGATGATGTGGCAAAAATTAAATCAGGAATAGAAAAATTAACTGCAGCAGTCCAAGAATTATCGGTAAAAATTTATCAGCAAGGGGGTATGCCGGGTGGTATGCCAGGCGGAGTAGGTGGTACGCCAGGAGCTGGACAATACTATGGAACTGGTCAAGCAACAACTCAAGCACCTGAAGAAGAGGACGTTGTAGATGCAGAATATGATGTCGTGGACGATAATGATGAGAAATAATTTTTTATATTTTTTTAAAAATTCTTAATTCTTTTTTCTAATTGTAAAATTTATGTTTTTGACCATTTTTCAATACATTTAAAACAAGTTTTTAAACATTATATAATTAAATTTATTGGGTTTTATCAAAATTATTACATTAGAAATATTAATTGAGGTCAAACCTACATTGTCGAGCAAGAATAAAAGAGATTATTACGAAGTATTGGGCGTTTCAAGAAATGCTTCAAGCGATGAAATAAAGAAAGCATTCAGAAAATTAGCTCTTAAATATCATCCAGATAGAAATAATTCACCAGAAGCGACAGAAAAGTTTAAGGAGATCGGAGAAGCATATGAAGTACTCTCAGATCCAGAGAAAAGAAGGATTTATGACCAATTTGGCCATGAGGGACTAAAAGGTGCTAATTTTGTCGATTTTAGTAGTATTAGATTGGACGACTTAATGAATAGTATTTTCGGAGGATTTGGTGGTTTTGGCGATATTTTTGATACATTTTTTGGGGGCGGGAGACGATCTAGATCATCTAGACGTAGGACAGCTGAAAAGGGAGCAAATATTAAATACAACTTGCATATAACTTTAGAAGAGGCATATACTGGGGTTAAGAAAGAAATATCAGTGCCACACTATGAAACTTGTATGAAATGCGCAGGAAAGGGAACAGCTCCAGGTTATCAGCCAGAAATATGCCCTAGTTGTAATGGAACTGGCCAAAAACAAACGGTACAAAGATCATTTATGGGCCAAGTAGTCACAATAACAGATTGTAAAAGATGTAAAGGGACTGGTAGAATTATTAGAAAAAAATGTCCAAAATGCAATGGTGAGGGGATTGTTAAAGTCGAACGAAAAATTGAAGTGAAAATACCTAAGGGAATTGAAACAGGCATTAGTTTGAAAGTTAGAGGTCAAGGTCAAGCTGGAAGACTTGGTGGAGAAGCAGGAGATCTTTATGTAATAATCCATGTCGATAAACATAAAATATTTAAAAGAGAAGGTGAATATCTCTACAGAGAAATACCAATTACTTATTCTCAAGCTGTACTGGGTGATTCTATTAAAGTTGATACTTTGGATGGGACTGCTACTTTAAATATACCACCTCGAACAAAAAGTGGCACTATTTTACGAATTCCAGGTAAAGGTATGCCGCGGTTAAGAGGTCGAGGATATGGTGATTTATTAATAAAGGTAGATATAGCAATTCCAGAAAAATTAAATTCAAAACAAGTAGAAGCAATTAAAAATTTAAAGAAAATTGGTCTATAACTTTAATTTTCTATTCTTTTTATTAAAACATTTTTTTGTTTACTAAATATTTTTACTTTTCTGGTATAATTATATACATTAAATGACCAGATATTTTTCAAATTAGACTATAGAAACTGGTCAATTCAAATTTTTTTAATCAAAATTTATAAAGATTTTTTAAATAAAGAAAATATCATTAAATTTATGAACAATAAGCAAATTTACAAAAATGTAATTATTATGGGAAAACCTGGGAGTGGAAAAAGTACATTGTTGATGAATTTAATTGATTTTTTTAAAAATAAGCAATTAAAAATTGGTGGTATATTAACCCCAGAAATAAGACAAGATAATATAAGGAAGGGTTTTAGTATAATAGATATATTTAATAATATTAAAGGTACATTATCAAGCGTTTTTATAAAATCAGGCCCTCGTGTGGGTAAATATCGCATTAATTTATTTGATTTGAATAAAATTGGAGTAAATGCAATTAATTTTGCGATTGATAATTGTGACATAATCATAATTGACGAAATAGGAAAAATGGAAATTTTTTTTTCCAAAGATTTTCAAAAAGCAGTAATTAACGCATTAAATTCTGAAAAAATTGTATTAGCATCGATGGGAATCTCAATTAAACATGAATTTATCGACCAAATTAAGTCAAGAAATGATATAAATATATTTCAGATAACAAAAGAAAACAGAAATCAAATTTTGGATTTTCTTAAAAATTCTTTAGCGTCCTTAATAAAAAAATAAAAAATTAGTTCGTATAATAAAAAGAATAAATTACAAGACAATGATTTTATTAATTTTATCTCCTTTTTCAATAGCATTGACGATACTTTGATCTTCGGGCCCTACGACTTCTCCAAAAATTGTGTGTTTATTATTAAGCCAATCGGTAACCACATGAGTAATAAAAAATTGACTACCATTTGTGTTAGGTCCGGCATTAGCCATTGCTAATATTCCAGGTTTATCAAAAAGATGACCATTATGAAATTCATCTTTAAAAGGATATTTTACCATTTTACCCTTATAAGGGAATTCTTTAATTCCTTTACTAAGAGGCCCACCAGTTCCAGTTCCAAGGGGGCATCCTCCTTGAATCATAAAATTTTTAATCACTCTGTGAAAAGTTAGTCCGTCATAAAAACCATTCTTAATTAAAAATAAAAAACTAGCAACAGTAAGTGGAGCATCATTGTCAAAGAGTTTTAAATTTATATTTCCTTTAGAAGTTTGTATTTGAACTTTAGTCATTTTTATTTAACATCCAATTTTTTAACTTACTTAAAAAATATTACTTTATAATAATAAAATATACATATTTTATTATTTTAAAATGGATAAATTTTTTTTAAATTTATAGTGAGTTTAATTAAATAAGTATTTTTAAAGAGATTAAAACTTTTATTTTAAAAATTGAATATAATTTCAAAAATTATTAAATTATTGATCGCCTCAAAAATTTAAAAAATGAACATAGAAAATAGTTTTGGGATATTTTTCAAGTCAGATGAATAACTTAAAAGAATTAAAATCAATAAAGAAAAAAAATGAGATAAATGGCTAGAATATTTGAAATATTTTTTGTAATAAAGAATGTTGGGACATGTATACTTCACCATAGTTTCATAGGTTCTTCGTTAGATGAGCAGATGGTATCGGGTTTCTTATCCGCGATCTCATCCTTTTTAAATTTTATAATGCCCAATTCAAATTCAAATAAAATAATCAGAGCTGTAGATAGGGGAGATTTTAAGATATTGATAGAACCCGGGAAGGAAATCATAGGTTTACTTTTAGCGAAAACAGACACTCCAAATATAAGAAGAATATTAAGAGAGACAATTAAATTATTTGAAGAGATTTATGAGATAGATCCAGCTGCAGATACAGTAATTTTTGATCCATATAAAGAAATAATTGTAAAAAAATTTGCTCCAGAATTCATATCAATGAATGACGTGCCTATTTTATCAGAGGATTTCATTGATCGGTCTACGTTAAATCTATTAGTTGCTATAGACAATACATCAGATGTAAAAGAAATTTCTAACCGTTTAAATGAACCAATAGAATCGGTAATTGAGAAACTTGCATATCTTCAAGAACTTGGGATAATTCAAATAGGAGGGCAATTAAGTGAGATGATTAAAAATACAGATATCTATATCTTAACAGAGGAAGGAAAAAATATTTTTGAGAAAATTTCTTATGTATATGAAACTATAATGAATAATTTTGGTAAAAAAGGAATAGATATATTAACTTTAATGAAGGAGGGAAAAATCAGTATAAATGGGATCCATTTAAAATTAAATGTAGATTTGGACAAAGTAAAAGAGATTGTGGCATTTTGTATGAAAGAGGGTTGGGTACGACCAGTTAGGATATATCCAGTAATAACGAACTTTAACCTTTTAAAATCGATAGATATAGACCCAGACCTCAATAAATTATTTTCAGAAATTATACATTATTGTAATGGTAATCATTCATTAAAAGAAATTTCTAAAAAAATGAATATCCCGAGGACAATTCTTGCCAGCTTTTTGGACAAATTAGGGCAGGACATCGAATGGGTGAAAAAATAATAACTAAGTTTTTAAGTCTTTTATTGTTTTTATTATTAAATTTATATTAGCATCAGTTTTTATACAAATAGGGCAAAAATGAGTCCTGCTTGCTATAAAATTTGATTCATGTAATTTGTTAATTATTGATTCAAGTTTAGGGGCAGAAATTTTGATATTTTTACATATTTTATGGATGTTATAATAAGTAGGAGGCATTTCAGATTCTGCTAATAGAGTAGAAAAGAACAACTCGATTTTCTTTTTGTTAGTTAGTTCAATATTTTTAATAATTTCTAATGAATTTGATAAAAAGTTTTTATCTTGAATTTTACCCAACCATAAGGGACCAGCTATACTTATTAATTTACTACCACAAAAAGGACATGTTTTCGGTATTTTAATATCTAATTCTTTAAAAATTAACCTACCATTACATTTGAAACAATGAGATATATATCCAAAATCCTTCAAATTTTTACTTATTTCTTTTTTATTTTTAATTAACTCAACAATAGTCCGAATATAATGAATTTGAGTAAAAGACATCAGGGGATGGATATAAAAATTGAACCGATTCGCAATTTTCATCAAACAACCTAAAAGTAATCGTATTGCAATTTCATGACAATAATTAGTTTTGAGTGAGTATCCGCCATATTTTCTAGCACAAACTTTGGGTTGTATCCCACAAAGAATCCTCATATCTGTGGCGGTTAACATAATTAAACCACGTTTCTTTAGAGCCCTTACAGCAGTATCAATAAAACAAGTAGGTGATCCAAATGGGTCTATATCGATGATATCCAAAACTTTAGGTAAAATACTAAAATCATTAAGAAAATTATTTGCTTCTTTATTAAAAGCTTTAATTATGAGGTTATTTTTTAATAATTTAATATTCCGCAAAATTAATTCATAAGCATTTTTATTATAATCATTAACAAAAACAAAGTTTACCCCATTGAGTTCATTAACATATCTTAGTCCTCTTATTCCTACTCCAGATAATGGGTCGCATATTATGATATTTTTATTAAGTAATTTTTGATATGTTTGAATTGCTATTAGTGAACAATCTCTATTAAATTTCATATTAGGATTATAAAATGCTGGAGCATTCTGAGGAATTCCATATTTGTCTAAATCGGGTGCATAGAAAAATGTTTTTCCTTCTTTATATTTTTTTATTGGAAAATTCATTTAATTCAAGGAATAGGTGGATTATAAAATATTTGAATTTAATCTTTTTGACCTATATTAGAATTATTTTCATCATTGGTATCGCTATAAAATTCAAGATTATAATCTTCATCTAATTCGGTTTCCAATTCATTTTGTCCAAAATTTCTTTTTTCCATGTTTTCGACTTTTGAAATTAAACTTTCATCAATTTTAGCAACAGCTACTACTCTTTCTTTTTCATTTTCTTTGTTAAATCGAATAAGTGTTACTCCATGGGTCCTTCGACCAATTATTCTAATATCAGAAACAGGAATTCGTATAATATTGCCATAATAAGTCATTAACATTATTTCATCGTTCTGATTTACAGTTTTAATTGAGACGACTTCTTCATTTTTAGACCGTAGTTGGATATTAAAAACTCCTTTTCCGCCCCTATGAATCCTATTATATTTTTTAAATGTTGTCCTCTTTCCAAATCCTGTAGAGGTAATAGTTAATAAGGAACCTAAGTTATTAACAATAGCCATTTCAATGACTTCATCGCCAGGTCTAAGGTCAATTCCAATTACACCTTGAGATGTTCTACCAGTAGGGCGGACTTCAGATTCATTAAACCGGATTACAAAGCCATTTTTTGTGCCAAGTATAATATCATTTTCGCCGTTAGTCATTTTTACATCGATTAAGTCATCCCCCTCTTTTAATGTAATGATAATTATTCCATTTTGTCTTATATTTTTTAATTTTTTAATTTCAGTCTTTTTAATTAGACCAAATTTTGTGGCAATCGTCAGATAATAATCTTCATTGAAATCTTCTTCTTTTACTGGTAATACGGCATTAATTTTTTCATCTTTATCAAGATGGACTAATTTATTGACGATGATCCCCTTTGTCATTCTTTTTTTAGAAGGTGGAATTTCATAGACATTAATACTAAAGACTTTGCCTTTATTAGTAAAGAAAAACATTTTATCATGGTTTGAGCATGCAAATATTTCGTTAATTTCGTCTTCATCCCCAATTTTCATTGCAGTCATTCCTTTTCCCCCTCTTTTCTGGCTTTTATAGCTTTCTATAGAAATACTTTTAACATAACCTTCTCTCGTCAACAGAAATACTACTTTTTCTTCAGGTATTAATTCGCCCGGGCTTTCTATAAAATAGTCTTCAATATCTATTTCTGTCCGTCTTTTATCACCATATTTTTTATCTAATTCCTTTAATTCCTTGATAATAACTTCATTTAATTTATCTTCACTGGTCAGAATTATATTAAATTCCTTTACTTTCTTTTTTAAATCATTTAATTCATTAATCAATTTATCTTTTTCAAGTTTAATTAATTGTTGAAGTCGCATATCAAAAATTGCATTAATTTGCTTATCAGTTAATTCAGTTTGACCTACACCTTTAATTGATTTTAATGAAATACGTGCAGCTTCCGTTGAAGGCGAGCTCTTTAAGATTTCAATTACTCTATCGATATGATTAATTGCAAAAATTAGACCTTCTAATGTGTGAATTCTTTTTTCAGCTTTATTTTTCTCATATTTTGTTCTCCGTTCAATTACTTCTACTCGATGTTTAATATATTCCTTAATAAGTTCATTAAGTTTTAAAATTCTGGGTACCAATTTCCCGTCATTCGACTTCACTAAAACGAGATTAATAACACCGAAAGTAGTACGAAGATTCGTATGAGTATATAAATTATTGATAACAATATCAGGATTCACACCTGATTTTAATTCAATAACAATTCGCATACCATTGCGGTCGGATTCATCTCTTATATCCGAAATTCCCGTAATTTTCTTATTGATTACCAATTCAGCTATTTTTTCAATTAGTTTGGATTTATTAACCATATAAGGAATTTCGGTAATGATGATTCTCTTTCTATCGCCGCCCTTAAAATTTTCAACAAAATATTGTCCTTGGATAAATATTTTACCTTTTCCTTGATTATAGGCATCTCTAATACCTTTAATACCTTTAATCACGCCACCAGTTGGAAAATCAGGCCCTTTAATATATTCCATAAGTTCATCATTGGTAATATCTGGGTTGTTAATTGTTGCGATAATACCATTAATGACTTCTGAGAGGTTATGAGGTGGTATATTAGTAGCCATTCCCACTGCAATACCGGACGCGCCATTAATTAGTAGATTAGGTACTTTTGCTGGTAAAACGGTAGGTTCTTTTAGTGTATCATCGAAATTAGGAGTCATATCAATTGTATCTTTATCAATATCTTCAAGCATTTCTTTAGAAATAGCGGATAGTCGGGCTTCGGTATATCTCATTGCTGCAGCAGTATCACCATCGATACTCCCGAAATTTCCTTGACCATCAATTAGGGGATACCGTAATGAAAAATCTTGAGTCATTCTTACTACAGCATCATAAATTGCGGTATCACCATGGGGATGATATTGACCCAATACTGCTCCTACAATTCTAGCCGATTTTTTGAAATTAGTCATACCAATTTCATGCATAGCATAAAGTATCCTGCGATGCACTGGTTTTAACCCATCCCTCACATCAGGTAGTGCCCTTCCAATTATTACAGACATTGAGTAGTCCATATAGGCATCTTTCATTTCCTCAGTGATAGCTTTTACATTTAGTATTTTACCTTCTCTCAAAATTAACAAATCCATTTATTATTTTAAATATCTAAATTATTTACTTCTCGTGCGTGTCTTAGAATGAATTCTTTTCTTGGTTCCACATCAGTTCCCATTAATATAGAGAATAATTCATTAGCTAAGATAGCATCATCAATCTCTACTCTATATAAAATTCTAGTTTCTGGGTTCATAGTAGTTTCCCAGAGTTGTTCAGGGTTCATTTCACCAAGCCCTTTATATCTCTGGATTTTTAGTTTCTTATTAGGGTATTTTTTAATAAAATCTTGAAGCGCTTCATCTGAATAAAGATATTGGACTTTTTTATTAAAAGATATCTTATATAATGGAGGATTAGCAATATAAACGTGTCCATTTTCGATTAATTCCCGCATATAACGGTAAAAAAAGGTTAAAATAAGCGTTTTAATATGTTGACCATCAACATCAGCGTCCATTAAAAGTATTATTTTATGATATCGTAATTTTGAAATGTCAAAATCATCGCTTATCCCGGTACCCAATGCTAAAATTATTGAAGAAATTTCATTGTTTTTTAAAATTTTAAGAAGACGTGCTTTTTCAACATTAATTATTTTGCCGCGTAGAGGTAATATGGCTTGGAAAATTCTATCGCGTCCCTGCTTGGCAGAGCCACCTGCAGAATCTCCTTCTACAATAAATAATTCACAATTTCGTGGGTCAGTGTCAGAACAATCAGCTAATTTACCTGGTAAAGTAGTCCTTTCCAAGATACCTTTACGACGCGTCAGGTCGCGCGCTTTTTTTGCGGCTTCTCTTGCTTTTGATGATAAAATACATTTCTGAACAATTAATTTTGCTACGATGGGATTTCTTTCTAATGCTTTCATCAATTCTTCGTTTACAACACTTTCAACAATTCCTTTAATTTCAGTATTACCAAGTTTTGTTTTAGTTTGACCTTCGAATTGAGGTTCGGGCATTTTTATATTAATGACTGCTGCCAACCCTTCTCTTACGTCGTTTCCAGAAAAGTTGCTGTCTTTCTCTTTTAAGAAATTGTGATCTTTAGCATATGAATTTATTGTCCTGGTCAACGCCCCTCTAAAGCCTGTTAAATGAGTTCCCCCTTCTTGAGTATTGATGTTATTAACAAATGAATAAATATTTTCAATATAACTTTCAGTATATGCCATTGCAATTTCTATAATTATATTATTTTTTATTTTTTCAAAATAAATAGGTTCGTGAAGTAATTTTTTTCCAATAAATTTAACAAATGCAATAATTCCTTCTTGCTCATAGTATGATTCTTTAATTCCAGTTCTTTCATCAGTTAAACTGATATAAAGACCTTTATTTAAAAAAGAAACTTCTTTTAATCTTTGACTTAACACTCCAAAATTAAATACAGTAGTTTCTTTAAAAATCTCAGGATCTGGTAAAAAAGTTATAGAAGTCCCAGTATCGGACGGATCACAATTACCAATAACTTCAAGTTTCGAGGCAATATTGCCCTCAATATATTTTTGCTGATAAATTTTACCGTCTCTTTTAACCTTAACAGTTAAATTTCTTGATAAAGCGGAAACTACAGCCAGACCAACACCATGAAGACCTCCCGATACTTTGTAACTTTTATGATCAAACTTCGCACCAGAATGTAATTTTGTCATAATAATTTCAAGTGCAGAAGTCCCATATTCTGGGTGAATGGCAATAGGAATTCCTCTACCATTATCTATAATAGAAACAGAGCCATCTTTGTGTAGAATTACCTCAATTTTAGAACAAAAACCCTCTAGACATTCATCAATTGAATTATCAACTACTTCATATATTAGGTGGTGTAATCCTTTTGGCCCTGTTGAACCAATATACATTGAAGGGCGTTTTCTCACAGCTTCCAGCCCTTCTAATACTTTAATATCAGCTGCGCTATAGTTTTCTTTTGGAATTAACTTCTTACCTCCATTATCATTTCTATAACAGATTTTCGAATCGGTGTAGTATAATTCGACATAAATTAACTTATATAAATTTGATTTGAATTAATTATATTTATCAATTTCTATAAAAACAAAATGCATTGAAATATTTGAATTTTTTGTAATAAAATTTGGACAAAAATAATTAAATTGGGAAAAAATTGCTAATGTTTTATATTGATATAATTAATATCAAATAGGTTTAATTATTAAAGTATAATAAAATTTGAAAATAAAAAAATCAAAATTAACTTCAATTATAAACCATTTTATGAAATTATTATCAACTATAATAGATTATATTATTATTGTGAATTTTATAAATTATTAACAAAAAAAGTTCAGTATTAAAAATGTCAAATTGGATAAATAAAAGGAAAAAAGACATATATTATAGAAGATCTAAACGAGAAAAATATAGATCTAGAGCAGCTTATAAATTATTACAATTAAATCAAAAATATAAATTCTTAAGGAATATATCAATTGTAATAGATATTTGCTGTGCTCCTGGAAGTTGGATACAAGCAATTCAATCAATAAAAGGTAAAAATATATTGATACTGGGAATAGATATTAACGATATAAGACCTATTCCAGGAAATGTAAAATTTTTAAAATTTAATATTACAAGCCCGGAAATTACTAAAAAAATAGGACCATTACTTCCTAATAAAGCTGATTTAATCATTTCCGATTGCTCTATGCATACTAGTGGCATTTCTAACCTAGATGTAGAACGGCAAAATTATTTGATAAAGTGCGCCTTTGAGTATATTGTAAAACCATTTTTAAAGAAAGATGGTCACTTTATTAGCAAAGTTTTTCAAGGTTCAAATATAAATAATATTAAAAAAGAATTCAAATTATATTTTAAATTTGTGCGGTTTACTAAACCAAAAGCAAGTTTAGATACAAGTCGTGAAATGTATTTAATATGTAAAAATTTTATAAAAATTGAATGAAAAAAATTTAATATTTTTTTGTACATATAATAAATTCACTGATAGGAGTTAGCTTGATAAAAATGATAGACCCTCAAGAACTTAAAGCATTAGAATTTATTAAGGAATATGGAGCAAAAGGAGTATTACAGTCTGAATTGTGGAAGTTTTTAGGGGCAACAAGCCGACTCGGATCTCGAATAGCCGTAAAGTTGGAAGAAGATGGATTAATAAGGAGAGAAAAAGAATTAAATAAAGGAAGATGGACCTATCGGCTTTATTATACAAAAAAAGAGCCTGAAAAAATAGAATGGGATACTCTAGATAATTGTCCATGCTTTTTATGCAGCAACCTTGAAATATGTGGTATCGACAAGATTATTACCTGTAAAGATTTATTGGCGTGGATGGAAGAATCAGTTTCTAAAAAAGGCTAAAACAATTCAAAACCTACGGTAATTCTATATTAAGTTTTTTTACTAGTTCTTTATATCTATTTCTAATCGTAACTTCAGTTACATTAACAATTGATGCGATCTTTTTTTGAGATCTATGTTGGTCCTTTAAAATACAAGCAATATACAAAGCTCCAGCAATTAAGCCCATCTGTCCCCTTCCAGAACTAATCCCCATTTTTATTGCTTTATTTATAATATCAATTGCTAGTTTTTGGACTTCAATACTTACGTCCAAAGCAGAAGCAAATCTAGAAATGAAATTAATTGGGTTTACAGGTAAAATTTCTAATTTCAATTCTTTACAAATAAATCTATACATCCTATTTATTGATTTTTCACTAAATTTTGAGTTTTGACAAATATCCTTAAGAGTAATTGGTAGACCATTTTGACGGCATGTAATATATAAAATTGTTGTTATTATTAAATCAATTGAACGACCTTTAGTTAACCCTTTTTCAAGCAATTTTCTATATAAAATTGCTGCCTCTTCTTTAATTTTTCTTGATATTGGTAAATTAATCGATGACTCTAATCGTTCAAGTTCTGTAAAAGCTTTCATCATACTTTTTTGACTAGAATTTGTATATCTGTATTGTTTATCTAGTTTTCGGAGACGATAGATCTGTGAATTATATTTTTGAGATAAAACACGTCCTAAATAATCTCTATTTTTTTCACTAATAATTGTTGCAAGGCCATAATCATGTATAGTACATGTAAAGGGATCACCTACTCGACATCTCTTCTCTTTTTGTTCAGTATCAAATTCTCGCCATTCTGGGCCTTTTAAAAATATTTGTGTTCTGATCACCAGTCCACAATTACTACACGTTAACTCTGCTTCCCGATAATTTTGAATAATCCGCCCACCACATTCACTACAATAATACGGAATTTCATCAGTTTTTTTATCTAAATTCGTCATTTAACTATTACCTTTTTCTTTTTGTATATATGTATAATAATTTACCTGGAAGTTTATCCGCATTTTTTTGTTTTTCATTTAATTTTATTACTATATATGGATTTTGTACTGGACCAAAAATATCATAAACAGTGCCAATATTCATAACTTTTTCATCTACTACCTTTTTTCCAATTATTTTATTATAAATTTTATCACAATGCACAATTGCTATTTTCTTATTATTCATAATATGTAATACTTTTCCTAATCTTTTCAAAAAAAGGACTCCCTTACAATTATATAGTACCCTTAGCTTTTTTCTTATAATTATTTACTAAAAAATGTTTATAAGTTTTTGGATACTTTATAAACTTTTATAAATAATCTAGAATTTTATTACATAAGAAATAGATTTGATATTTTTGATTTAGTTTTTAAAGATTTTTCGATTTTTTTATTTGTTTATAAAGTCTTTTTTAATTTTGGTTTCTAGAGTTCGAATTTAATTTTTTAATAAATTATGAATTTTCATACCATAAAGAGAAATATATTATAAAAAAGTTTGAATTTTCTCATTTTCCGTTGGTTTTTTTATTAATCTGCGTCTTTAATATTAATAGTTTCTGACATTCTTTATATTTTGGGATTTATTATTTAATTTGATTGCTTTTAATAAATTCAAATTTCTTTTTCTACTTTTTTTTAATTGTATAATCAGAATTTAAATGAAATTAGTCTCTTTAAGGTTGGTCCTAAATTAATTTCTACTACTTTTTTCATTAAAAAATCATCATTAATTCTATTTCTATTTGCATGATATAATACTAAAAAATCTAAGATATCTTGATATTCTAAAAGCTCAGAATCTGGAATATCATCAATATTCCCAATATATAATAATTTACCTATTAAGACATATTCTAAAGGAGCAAAATTTAAGTTAAAATTAAAAATTTGTTCTTTAATAGCATTATTTAACACGTCATAATCTATATTTTTTGATGCAATTTTAATATCTAATCTATAATAGCTTTTATTATCAAAAATTGTTATATGGGTCTTTTCTTGATATGCTCGATAAAAATCAGCATCATTAACATCAAAATTGTTTTTTTTAAAAAGACCTAATAGCTTTGGGAAATATTTTTTGTTATCTTCAAGAATAAGATCTATATCTTGAGTAGTTCTTAAATGACCATAATGAATAATTGCTATTCCCCCAACAATAACATATTTTATATTAATGGAATTGAAAATTTTAACCAGACGCGATAGAATTTTTTCTAACTCTACCATGAATTTATCCCTCGTTTTCTTAAGTGCTTAAGTCTATACGATAGTTGTAAATTATTCTTTATTATTTGTTGGATTTCTTCTTGATTCATATTTGGATATTTAATGTGATATATTTTCTCCATTAATTTAAAACTATTATGAAAAAATTCATCTGCTATCTCAAGTGGTTCTGAAGCCTTTAGTATTTTTTTTGCTGATATAATTGCAGATATTAATTTTTCTTTTCTAATTAAAAATAGTTCATTTCGGGAATAATTTCTTTTTTTTAAAATATCTGAACCCATATTTAATTATTAAACACTCCAAAATATTTAAAATTTTATTATTATATTGATTTAATATAAAGCTAGAGGATTAATTAGAAAAAAAATTAAAATCTTTCTAATTAATTAAAAGGTCATCGTTCTTTTTTCTTTAATTTTTTTAATTTTAAAGCAATTTTTTTTATTATATCAGTTTTATTATAATTTTTATCAATTTTTATTAATAGATATCCTGAATTACCCATGTACCAGAAGCGGGGATATAAAGCTTCAGGATTAATTTTAAATTCAAAGCCTAGAGATTGTGCTGCTTCTATGAGATCTTTTATATTAGGCTTTTTTACAGCAAGAGATTTCTTATTTACTCTCCTGCCCTCTTTTCTAGTAAGCCTTGAATCAAAATATTGGGGCCATATAATATAAAATCCTTTATTTTTCATTTTTATCATATTTTTATGGGAAATATATCAAGTAATTTAAGTAAAAATGTCCAGTATAACTTCAATTACTTTGATTTCATTTGATCAATATTTTATGAATTATTTGCCTAAATATTATTTATTGGGCTGGATTATAATTAATTGACGAGATTAATTTATTAAGTAAATTTAATTTTATCCATATAAAATTTAGCCCAAAAGTTTTTCTTTAAATTATAAATGAAATTAACTGATTAATATGCATGAATTTGCTACAGCTCAACAAATTGTTAGGACAATTACTAGAGTAGGCTTACAAAATGGTGCAAAAAAAATAACAGAAGTGCACTTAGAAATTGGAGATTTGACATTTTTGGTACCAGAACAACTTAAATTTTCGTTTGATATTGCATCTAAGGGAACAATCGCTGAGGGAGCAAACATTAGAATTACACATGTAAATGCAAAAGTTTTCTGCCCTAAATGTAAATATAAAGGCGTATTAAATTTAGAATCTTCAGGAGATACATTGATGATGGAATTAAGTCTATCGCAGTGTCCAAAATGTGGAGAAAGAGATTTAGAAATAATAGGAGGACACGAATTAAATATTAAAAATATCAGGGTCGAAACATAAACATTTCTATATTAAATATTTTTTAACTATATTCAATTATTCATTAATTAGCACGGCGTTGACTATACCTACTTGATTTATTTTACTTGTTACTTTTGCTATGCCTAATTCAGTTTCAATTATTGCACCTTTTGTTATTATTCTTCTTCTTGTATACTCGACATTGGCTGGATTTTCGATAACTTTTAAAATTTTGACCTTTTTTGTGACTCCAGTATTTTTATCGGTTACATTTGCTGTATCAATTTTTTTTAGCCTAATCTTTATGATACCACTTCTACCACGTACAAATTTTTTAGTAGGTGGGCCAATAATAGTTTCTGTAGGTGGATTGCCCATTTCATATTTTCTTTTCTTGCACCGTTTTTTTAAACGACCGCCACTTGGTTTTCTTTTTGATCTACCTTGCCAATATGACATTTATTACACCATATCTTGTTCTATTTATTTTGTATATTTTGTAAATTATATTTAATTATTTATTATTATGTGAATTGAAAAATCATATAAAAAGTTAATGATTATTCTTATTCGTTTACTTTAAAAAATTTATTCTAAAGACATACAAATTATTAGTTTTTATATTTGACTCTTTTAGACGTTTAATACTTATTCCAGTTATGATATTAACTTTTATTATTAATCCGTTTGTTTTTATACTTGTAGTTTTATTTGCTAATGATATCATCAAAATTTGGGACAATAACTGAGGGAAGTTTTTTAAATTTCTTGCGTAATCGTTCTGAATTTTTTTCAATATATTTATCATAAAGCAAAAAAGGAATAAATAACAGACCAATCATAAGAAACGGTAGCCCGATCAATATTAATGGAGTTAGAATTGCAGGGTTACCGAAATTCCAGTCTACAGCTTCAAAAGCGGCGTAAATATAGTATATCAATGTAATTATAGTTGAAAGTCCGGAATAACCTTTCAATAATCTATATAAAAGAGCATGAACACCCTCAATTTCTGGAGTCCGCATATAATTGGGCAGATGTCTGTATGTTATAAAACCTGAATCCTCCATTTGAAAAATAGGAAAGAAAATAAGAATAGTAATTGGACAAATTAGAAATGTCCCTAGAAAAATATCTTCACAAACGAAAAGAGCTGATAGACCAGGCAATGGTAAACCAGCCCTGAAAAAATAGTCCCCCGAGAAACTTGAAATGAGTGTTGTAATGCTAAACGCGAATAATCCCATATAAAATGCTCTTATAAAGAGTTTATAAAAGGATACCTTTTTTCCAATCACCATAAATCCGTATTTTGATTTTCTTCTATAAATTTTATGAAAATAATACCATATTTTAATATAATAGGGATAAAGCAGATGATTTAAAAAGTAAAAGCCAATAGAGATGAAAAATAATAAAAAAATATCAGTATAAATAGGTCCTGGTAAAATTTTTATAAAATCAAAAATATATTGTATAGGAATAAGTGGCAGATGAGATATATCAGAAATTATTCCAAGAACAATTATTGAAATAAATAATGTAATTATAAGAATAAAGCACAGAATAAGTAAATAGAATTGTTTTTTAACCAAATTAAATTCACCAAGATAATTTCAATAATTGTTATTACTTTTTTGTAATAGAGATATTAATAAATTCATTTTATAAATTTTATTTAAAGTCAAATAAAATATAATATAATATTTAAAGTTACCATTAAAAAAGCAGAAATTTGGCATAAATTATTGAGGATATTTTAAAGTTTATATTTGAATATCGAACATAATTTATATTTTTAGTAAAATATTAAGAGTTATTAATTTATTAACTTAAAAAGAGATTTCACGAGTAAAAATAATTAATATAATGATTTGTCAATCATAATTCTTTTTAAATTACAACTTAATTGCTATAAAATTCTTTAATTAATATTAATTTCAAAAAATAATAAAACTGGATAAAAAGTTTTTATTCTAATTCTTCTATATTATTTTCATTTTAATTGATTTTTTATGATTTTAAGGTCTGACATATATGGAATTTGATAAGATAGAGTTGGCTCATGGAGCTGGTGGAAAGTTAACGCAACAATTATTGGATGAGATTATCGTACCCACTTTTAAAAATAAAATTGTAAAAGGTGGTATTGGACTTGAAGCTCTAGATGATGGGGCGACAATTCCAGTTCAGGATTATGAAGTTGTTGTTTCAACCGATGCACATACAATAACGCCGCTTTTTTTTCCGGGTGGAGATCTTGGAAAGTTAGCGGTTTGCGGGACAATTAATGATGTCGCAGTGATGGGCGCCAAGCCAGTCGCCATAACATCGGCAATTATAATGGAAGAGGGTTTTTTAATGAATAATTTTAAAAAGATATTAAATTCTATGAACCAAATATTAGTTGAGGCAAATGTGGCGCTTATTGCAGGAGATACGAAGGTTATGCCCAATGGGACACTTGATGGTATGATAATTTCAACTACAGGAGTTGGTATTGTAAAAAAAGGTTCAGTTATTACGGATAATGGCCTGAAACCAGGTAATAAGATAATAATTAATGGTTCAATTGGAGATCATGGGATAGCGCTACTTTCAAAGCGAGAAGGTTTAGGTTTTGAGACACAATTAGTTTCAGATTGTGCCCCTTTACACGAAACAATAGAAGCTGCTATGAAACCGGGTGGTATAAAAGCCATGAAGGACCCAACAAGAGGAGGAGTTGCTGGACTTTTAAATGAATTTGCTCAGAAGTCAAATGTAAGTATTTGGATTGATGAAGACAAAGTCCCGATTAAAGCGCCGGTAATAGCTGCATGTGAAATGCTAGGTTTTGATCCATTAGCCATCGCAAATGAAGGTAAAGTAGTTATGGGAGTAGAAAAAGATTTAGCAGAAGAAACTTTATCGCTAATAAAAAAAACTAAATATGGAAAAAATGCAGAGATTATCGGTGAAGTTAAAGCAGAAAAGCCCGGTTATGTAATTCTAAATACCTCGATTGGCGGTAAAAGAATAATTGAAACCCCACGAGGTGAGCCAATTCCTAGAGTTTGTTAATCATACTCATTGATCTGCTTATTTACTTTAAAATTTTAAAAATTTCGTCTGCATTAAAAGAGCTTCTGACAAAAGGACCTGAATAGACATATTTAAATCCAATTGAAGTTCCATGATCTTTTAATTCATCAAAAAATTTGGGTTCATAATATTTTTCTACTTCTACTTGCTTTTTTGAAGGTTGTAAATATTGTCCTATAGTTAAAATATCACACCCAGTTTTTGAAATAATCTCCATAGTTTGGAAGATCTCTTCTTTAGTTTCGCCAAGTCCAATCATTAGACCAGATTTAATAAGATAATTAATTCTATTATCATTCAGGTACTGGAGAATCCCAATTGAGCGGTAAAAATCGGCTTTTGGTCTGATTTTATGATATAATTTAGGGATAGTTTCAATATTATGACCAATTATTTCAGGTCTAATTTTAATAATTTTATCCAGACAAAATTCAGATCCTTGAAAATCCGGGATTAGTACCTCAATTGTTATTTTTCTGTTATTATTACGAATCGCATTTATTGTTTTAATAAATTGGTCAACTCCAAAATCTGGCAGGTCGTCTCGAGTTACTGAAGTTATAACTACATGTCTTAACTTTAATTTTTGGACAGCATCTGCAACATGTTCAGGTTCTTTATTATCAACAGGAGTAGGTCTTCCCTTTTGAACTCCACAAAATCTACAATTCCTTGAACAAATATTGCCTAAAATTAAAAAAGTAGCAACTTTTTTCTCAAAACATATACCAATATTCGGACATAATGCATTTTCACAAATTGTATGAATCTTTAAATTTCTAAATAATTTATTCATTTCCAATAAAATTTCAGGTCGTGGAGCTTTTCTGATAATCCAATCAGGTTTTTTATTCATTACTTTACACAATAAAAGATTTATTTTTTAACGTAATTCTTCAAGTTTATCAGCAATTGTTTCGGCATGCATTAACGCTGGCCCACCGCCCATATAAATTGTGACTCCAAGAGTTTCTGAAATTTCCTCATTAGTTGCCCCTGCTTCTATTGCTTCTACTAGATGCCATTTCATACAAGATTCACAACCGACAATTACTGCTATTGCTAATGCAATTAATGCTTTAGTTTTTGTAGATAAAGCACCTTCTTGCATTGCATCCCTATGTAACCTTGCAAAATTAGCAATTAATTGTGGATTATGTTGCCCAATTAAGTTCATTTGGTTTGGTTTATACCCTAAAATATTCATACCTCTTTTTTCTAGCATTTCAACGAATTTTAAGGCTCCTTTTTCTTTAGGACTTTTTAAACTATTTGTTTCTGCCATTATTTTTTCCTTTTGGGCACTTTTTGGTTTTTCAAGTTTAAATAAGGAATATGGGTCCTCTAAAAGCATTTTAATTTCTTGTAAAAATTTAGCAGCATCAACCCCGTCCATAATTCTATGGTCATGTGTTAAACTAAGCACCATCATTGGACAAATTTTTAACCGTCCTTCTTTTATTATTGGTTTGTCAATAATTTTACCTACTCCTAAAATTGCGGATTCGGGAGGATTAATAATAGGAGTAAATATTTCTATTCCAAACATTCCTAGATTTGAAATTGTAAATGTTCCGCCAGAAACATCATCTAAATTTAAGGTATTATTTCTAGCTTTATTGGCTAATACTCTTACTGACATTGATATTTCTTTTATTGATTTTGAACTGGCATTATGAATAACAGGGACTATGAGACCCCTATCAGTAGAAACTGCAACTCCTAAGTTTATTACATCTTTTATTACAATTTTATTTTCATCTAAAACTGAATTAAAAATAGGATATTTTTTTATTGCTTCAATTACTGCTTTAATAATAATATCAGTTAAAGTGATCTTGACATTTTCACTTGAATATAAATCAATAAGATATTTTCTGATTTTGATAGCTTCAGACATATCTATTTCAGAAGTATATGTAAGTTGTGGAATTTCATTAAGACTATAATGCATCTTTTTTGCAATTATTTTTCTAATCCCTTCAAGAGGAATTGTTTTACTTTTAATTTGCGGAGAAATTTCTTGATTTAAGAAATTAATAACATCTCTCTCAATAATTCTACCATTTGGGCCAGTACCTTTTAATAATGCTAAATTTATATTATGTTCTCTCGCCAATTTTTTAGCCCTTGGTGACGCAATAATTCTATTGACGATTTGATTTTGGGTCTGTAATTCTTGATCAGGTATAGTTTCAAGGGTTTCCTCCTTTTTAGGTACTGAAACTTCAATTACTTCTTTTAGACTTTCAATATCTTGAGGTATTTTTTCTTCTAAATTATCAGATAATATAGCTATTACAGTTCCAACAGGTACAGTCTGATTTTCTTGAATTATAATTTTTCGCAAAAATCCATCAATTGGCGATTCAATTTCTAAGGAAACTTTGTCAGTTTCAATCATTAAAATGGGTTCTCGTTTCTTTATCTCTGAACCTTCTTGTTTCAGCCATTTTATTATTTTGCCTTCTTCCATTGTCCATCCAAGTTTTGGTAACACTAATTTGGTAATCATTTTTTTCACAGTCATTTAAAATATTTTGAGTTTAATCACTCATCTTTTTAATTATAAACTTAACATTGAATTTATTTAAATTCTGCTAAACGTGGGATATAAATTGTGAATGAAGTTAAAATGAATGCTAAAGAGTAGGTTTAAAAGAGAGAATATAAGATAATTTGAAAAATAAATGGAAAATTGAGAATTTCAAATATACGATTTCTGAATACAGATTACAAAATATTAAATAATTTAAAGATAACATTACAACTATTGTCAATTAAAAGAGATAATAAAGCAACTTCTTTAAAATAACAAGCAAGATAATTGGTTAAAATTCTAACGCTATTTTTCAATTCATTTATTATAAGCAAATCACTTATTTTTTTGTTGTAAAGTTTAGAATTCTCAATGAAAATCAAATAAAAAAATGAAATTTAAAAAAATAAATTCAAGTGGGTTAAAAGAATCCAATTAATACTTTTTTACTAAAATTAAATCTCTGTGTTGATGATTTATATATTTTAAATATTCTCAACTTTTTTGATTTTAGCAGAATAATTAAAAACATTGAATTGTAAAATTTACATTGTTTTATAGTCATAAAATGTAATTACCAAATTTTATACAAATACGCTCAAAAGATTCCAGTTAAAAGAATCAGTAAATTGATAAATAAATGAATACAAATTTTTAAAAATACAAACAAGTTATTCCATATGAAGTGTTATGACTGAAAATGTGAAAAAAATAAAAAAATCCTTTAAGAATTTAGAGTTCCTAATGATTATTGTATTTTTTATACTTGTTTTATTAAATTTTGCAGATCAGAGCTTGTTGATACCAAAATATTCGCTTATACAATTGGAATTTGGAATCTCTGAGACTGAAGTAGGGCTAGTTACTACTATTACAACTTTAGTATCCGGGGCATTTATGGTTTTTTGGGGTTATTATGCAGACAAAGTTGCAAGAAAATATGCAATGTTTTTTAGTAGCATCATTTGGTCGATTTTTTCATTCATGACATTTTTTTCAATAAATTATATGCAACTATTAATTTTTAGAGCATTAACAGGAATTGGACTGGGATGTGTCCTACCGATTGGGTTTAGTATTATATCAGATTTAATTTCACCTGAAAAAAGGTCTATAACATTTGCATTATGGGGTGTTGCTTTAGGATTTGGTGGTGGGGTTGGTTATATTGTATCTACATT
Organism: Candidatus Helarchaeota ASGARD archaeon Hel_GB_B; assembly: GCA_005191425.1. GTDB lineage: Archaea > Asgardarchaeota > Lokiarchaeia > Helarchaeales > HEL-GB-B > HEL-GB-B. The sequence continues at coordinate 1,830 of SUPR01000025.1, read as the reverse complement.
TTCAATAGAATGGAGGACGCCATTCTTAATGATTTCAATTCCGGGATTTATTTTTTCTTTTATTTTTCTATTTCTAAAAGAACCTGAACGAGCACGTTCTGAACGCGAATTTAAAGATATAAAAGAGCTACATTACTCATATAGAATAAATAGAAAAGGGCTTCGAATTGTCTGGACTAATAAAACAAACCGATGGATGATAATTCAAGGGATATTTGGGTGTATACCTTGGGGAGTTTCTCAAGCGTGGCTTCCATATTATTTTTCATACAAATTTAGCCTTACAGGAATTAGTGCAAGTGTTTATGCGATAATAGGTGCAATATTGGGCGGGTTATTTATGGCAGGAGCAGCAATTGGAAATTTTATATTTGGGTATTTTGGTGATAAGATCCATAAGCGTCGAATTGATGGTCGAGTCTTACTATCGACAATATCTGTTTTTGGGGGAGTACCATTAATTGCTATAGCTGTAATGATTCCATTTAATGTGGTTACTAAAATTCCAAATTCTACAGATACATTAGTAATAATTCAAGCATTGATAAACGAATTTTCTAATAATTTAAATTTGTCCATAATCTTTTTGTTGGCATTTATAGGGTCGATTATTGCGGGCGGATGTGGTGCTACTTGGTATGCTGCAACTGCAGATGTAAATTTACCCGAACACAGAGGAACAGTAATGGGTGTAAGTAATACATTCGATACAATTGGAAGAGGACTTGGGCCTTTTTTTGGAGGTTTTCTAATAAATTATGTTTTTTATATGTTTAAATATCCATTCAGATTAGACTTAAACCTAACACTATTAATCGGTATTTTATTTTGGATCCCTTGTGGGTTTTTCTGGATACTTGCACTAAAAACAGTAAAAAATGATATGAACAATGTCCATGAAATATTAGAAAAACGAGCAAAAGAATTGAAAGAAAAAAACATGAATTCTGATTAAAGTAGAATTATTAAAAAAATATAATAATCTTTTTTTTATCTTTAGTCAAAAATTAGATGAAATTTATTGATTTTAATTATTGTCTTCACTTGAAACTTGAATTTTTGCTTGTAATCGAACTATAAGAATACCTCCCGCCAATTGACATAAGAAACCAATTATAAAGAGTATTGGATTATTAATTGCTTGGAGAAATATAAATACTCCACCAATTACTGGTATTAACAAATTTCCAATTCCTTGAACTGGTAATATTCTTATAGCTTTCCCTTTTTGAAATGCAATATTGACAATCAGAGTCCCAATTGTATTACCAATTAGTATCATGCTGAACCCCAAGATTGCACCAAGTATGCTTATAAGCCCTGCGTCCATCTCTAAAAAAAACACGCCTAATTGAGCACTTATAGCGCCCATCCCAAAAAAGATACCCGAATTGATCCCCAACATAATTGCAGGTTTAATTTCTTTTCTTGCTATAAAATATGTAATTCCAATTCCAGCAATACATGCAATATAAAAAATAACAATTGACGAAATAAAGCTAATCTTTGTAAAATCTAAATTTATATTTATATCTTTAACATTACTTAACGATAAAAATACCGGCCCTAAAATTAAGATCACAATACCGATAATTTCCTCTTTCTTTAATTTCTCTTTTAAATAATAGACAGCTGCAATTACAAGCATCAGAAGCCCAGTACCTTGCAACGGCTGGGTAAGTGCTACACCAATAAATGCTTGACTAGCAAAATAAGGTAGCCCACCTAAAGACCCCAAAATTATGCCGATAAGCCATATTTTATTTTTTATCATAGTAATTAATGATTTTCTATCAGATAACTTAATATCAATTCCTTTTTCTTTAAGTT
>SUPR01000182.1 GCA_005191425.1 Candidatus Helarchaeota ASGARD archaeon Hel_GB_B | reverse complement strand
ATAAACGAACAACGAATTTTTAACAAAATTCATATCCAATCAAAATCTTTTATTTACATAGTAAAAAAGAATATAAACAAATAACCAAAATTCGTCTTTATTTAATTAAAATAGAAAATAGAAAAAAAAGTAAATTATATAAAATTATGGAAATGGCCATGGCGCCCATGGATCTGCAGTAACTATATCACTGTTATTGTCTGAACCAAATGCAATAATATATTTTAAGAGCCCTAATAATTTAGATTCTTTTAATAATTCAATTTCCGACATAATATATAATTTTAAATAAGAATATATAAACACCACAAATTATTTTCTTGAAATTTAGACTATTTTTTCTGAGCAATTTGTCTAATTTATATTATAATTTTTAAGTAATTCTCAATTCATTTGATTTAATTATAAAAATCGCAAATGGACATCCTTTAAAATTAAAAATATTGAAAAAACGAAAAAAAAATTCATCTCTTATCTTGACTAAAAGTTCTTTTTTCTTTAATTAGCGATATTATTTTCAAATTAAAATAGAACAATAATCATCTAATTTATAATCAAAAGTCTTAATAAGACCTTTTATATTAATTCCGCAAGCAATACAGTTATTGTCTCGTCTAATACTTAGAATAGCAAAACTTTTTTGTTTATTTGCGTATATGCAAAAAAATAATTACTAAGAATTTATTGGAGCATAATAACTCAATTTTAAAAGAGAAAATCATTAAATTTTTTGTTTTTTCTCTTCCTAAACTATCAAGGAATACTTCTACAGAAGAAATAATATCATTATTATTGAGTATATGGGCTCTAATTTTAAATTATAAAGGAAAAATTGTAGGAATTATTACTAAGGTAGATATGATTAAATTCTTCCAGAAATAATTAATAAAGAGCAATTGTCCTTTATTTATTGTCATAGATTGATGACACATACAAATCGATTCAATTAAGTTTTGTGAAATAAATGGCTGAAATGAACCCTACCAAATCTTATAGATTTAAAATTTATGACAATGGAAATTGGTTGAATAAAGAGAGTGAGATTTGCGTTGAGAAAACATTTAATATTTTTGTAAATATCAGGAAAATTGCTAGTTTATTATGTATGCCCTTAGATTTAAAGGAATTAGCT
>SUPR01000181.1 GCA_005191425.1 Candidatus Helarchaeota ASGARD archaeon Hel_GB_B | reverse complement strand
GTTTTACCAAATTTGAATTTTTTTTCGACTTAATTTTTAATCATTACTTTATAAATCTACCTCTAATTCTTTTAATGTGAATGCTAAACTTGGCTTCAATATACCTGTATCTCCTTATACCATCAAATATCTATAAAATGCATTTATCTGCATTGCTATCACTAAAAGTGCTACATGTTTTTTTATATTTTCAGTACCAATTACCGGCAAAGACTGGCTTTGAGTCCTCTTTAATAAATAATATGACGATTTCCATGTCCTAAATGTACCCTCTATCGTCGACCTACATCTGTATATAGAAGACCACTTATATACCCCTATTTCCAGAAATAGATTGGCTATATATTGGGCGTACTCAGTTTCTGAACCTCGTAACTCTTTATATATTGTTTCAACTGCTTTAACTATATTACAATAGACTTTATCTTTTAATAATTTATCCGGACTTGTATCTCTCTTTAATTTAATCAAGCGCCTCAGTCTTTTGCGTAAATTATTAAACCAATGAATTGACCAATTTAATTCCCCACTTCGTGGATTTCTTGGCCATTGAATTGGAGTAACTTTTAATTCGTCCTTTATCCAGCTTATTATTTTTTTAGGAGCAAACCCCGCATCAATAACAACTGCATTTATTGTGATATTCTCCTCTTCTGCTATCTTTTTTAGTTTTACTAGATTTTCCTTATATAATTCAAACCCTTTCAGGTCATTTTTAGCACAAACAAAATAATATGGTCATTTCAACCCAGTTATTCTGAAAAAGTAGGAAAAATAAGTCCAATATATCCTTATTTTAATTTTACATGGAGAAGAAGATTAAAATCTACAATTATAGGAGGTGATAGAACTCTCGATGGGATGCTCGCGACCATAAAAAGTTGGTCAGCTGCACTTGCTACCCTCGAGGAATATGAAAGTTTAAAATAAATAATTATATATGATTTTAACCAGCATTGGGACTTAATAAAATTGGAGAAACGTAAAGCAATATTAGTAATGGTAATAAGTCAGTTTGATAGAAAGATTTAAATACAATAAATAAAATGCAATAGTACCAATTTGAGACTATTTTATCCAAAAGAGGATCCTTGTTCTGTTATCAATGATGGATTCAATGAAAATATCTGCTCTACGCTCTAAAAAGGCTTTCTTATAATAAGGAGGAAAGAGTAATCCTTTC
>SUPR01000024.1 GCA_005191425.1 Candidatus Helarchaeota ASGARD archaeon Hel_GB_B | reverse complement strand
ATAGTGACCCCCCTTGTGTACCTATTCTTGCAATTTTTAATTATGGAAAAGGTAAGATTGTATTTTTTGGTAGCGAAGGAATTTTCACTAATGATGAAATTACGGGCATATCAAAAAAAGATAACTCTAGATTATTGTTAAATATTTTTAAATGGTATCCTACTTGGAAAGAGTGTCCAAACTGCCAATTCATGAACCCACCTGGAGAAAAGTACTGTTCTAGATGTCGCGCTCTACTGGAAGGATAATCGCTCTATTTATATTTCTTAATCTTTTTAATTTCCGAATTTGTTAATTAATTTCTTAAATCTTTTTCTCATATTGTTTACCACAAACTTTTTAACTACTCTTTTCCAATTATCACAATCTTTAAAAGTTATCAAGTAAGAAAAAAAGTGTTATCGATTTATCTATTCATTATTAAAAAATTAATATTAATCATTAGAATTTGTGAAACTTAAATGTATAACTTAAAACTATTCCATAAATGGGACCAATCTAATATTAAAATTAGCGACCCGGGTCTGGCACGGTATATTAATCTAGACCCAATTATAATACCACATACACATGGACGCCATGAACACAAAAGATTCAGGAAAAGTAATATACCAATTGTAGAAAGGTATATTAATAGGTTAATGGTTCCCGGACTTGCTTCCAGACGTCATAGTGGTAGACAAACCCGCCATATTTCTGGAAAAAAGGAGAAAGCAATAAAAATTGTCGAACGAGCTTTTGATATAATTCATTTAAAGACTGGAAAAAATCCTGTTCAAATTCTTATTAACGCCATAGAAAATTGTGCTCCTAGAGAAGAGACTACCAGAGTAAGCTATGGTGGAATTGCTTATAGTCAAGCTGTTGATGTATCCCCTCAAAGAAGGTTAGACCTAGCTCTTAAATATCTTGTTGAAGAATGTTGGAAAGCATCTTTTAATAATATATTAACTATCGAGGAATGTATTGCAAATGAACTAATTCTTGCTGCTTATAATGACTCTAATAGTGGTGCGATTAAAAGAAAAGAAGAAAAAGAAAGAATAGCTGCTTCTACAAGATAACTTCAGTTCAGTTTATGTAATTTCTAGTCATTATTAATTTTATCTAAATAAATTTTTAGTTCTTATTTAGAAATGATAATTGTATTATTTATTGTTTTCTTAACCCTATAATAAATTCTTACAAATATTAGAACATTATAAACTTTTATTTTACACAAAATTCTTAATACATTTTTTAATTATTATTATATGCCATTTGAATAAATTAAGTAGTCCTCAATTCATTAAAAGAGGTGTTGATTAATTGTCAGAAAAATCTGATTTCGATGATTGGGTTGATCAAATACAGAAGGAAATAATCGAAGAAGATCTAAAAGTATACTCAAAAAAAGTAGTAGAGTTGTTTTATAATCCACAAAATTGGGGTTCAATGGACGATTGGAAAGTCAATAAATCTAGTTATAAAGGTCCATGTGGTGATACTATTCAATTTTTTATTAAAATTGAAGATAATATTATTAAAGACGCTAAATTCTTAACTGATGGATGTGGAGCTACTGTTGCCGCTGGGTCTATGACCACTATCATGATAAAAGGAAAATCTGTTAATTATGCTCTTAATCTAAACCCCACTGATATCGAAGATGCATTAGGTGGTCTTCCTGAAGAACATAAACACTGTGCTATTCTTGCAATAAATTCTTTAAAAGAAGCACTGAGAAATTATACAAAGTAAATTTTAATTTTATGTGTTTTATTTATTCTATTTTATAAATATTCCAAGTTCTTGTTGTAAATAAAATATTTGCATAAATAACTTTAAAAAACAATGATTGTGATTATTACAAAAGTTGAGATGAAAAAAAATTTAGAAAAAAAGTGAGAGAAAAAAAAAGTTTAAATTTTATGTAAAAAGGGTTTATTCATTTTCCTATGCTAATAATAGGAGAATAAATTTTATATCTATTCAATACGAACAGATATTGGCGTGACCCCAAACGCCTCTATCCCGTCCACTTTATCAAAAGTTTTCGGGACTGCTTTTTTTATTATGTTGTAAGCTACGTTCACATCTGCATTTATTATCTTCCCATTGGCTGTCCTGAACAACCCTCTCTTTATTTTCTTTCCTAAGTAGTGGTCATGGTGTTCAATTGGCTCACATTTAAAAAACTACATTTAGAAATATGACTTTCATTAATTATTTTCACTTCAATTCCTACTAATTTTGCTTTATACTGCACCACTTGGAGCAATTTTGAAAAAGGAACTTGCACAAAATTTTGGTTATTTCTTTTTCCAATTTTTATGGTCTGTTTCCACCCGTTATTATAACAAAAAACTATTGTCCCTATGTCATACTCTTTACAGTAATTAATTATTTTACGAGAAACTTTATGAATAATGTCTTTTATCTTATTATTTCTTTTTAAAGTCAACCGTTGTAATTGCTTGGTCTCAAACTTATATTTTTGCTTGTCTTTTATTGACTTAAACTATTACAACAATTTCTATTCCAAACTTCTTAAACAAGTAATAAAATAATTCAAGACCAACTCTACTTATCCTATCTTTATACATAATGATTACTTTCTCGACTTTCTTATCAAATATATCATCTAACATTTGAAAGAAACTAGGTCTTTTTTCAAACGATATTCCTGAAGTTATATCAGAAAAAATACAATTTATTTATAGTCCGTTTTGAAAACGCTAAGTTTTTAGTAATAAGATTTGATTTTCTAATTCTTTTTTTTGCTTTCTCGTAGAGACCCTTGCATAAATATAAACTTTTCGTAGAATATCCTTGTTAAAGAGATTATAGACCGATTTCTCACCATAATCCCACCGATTTAGGGAATCGTATTGCTTTAATAAGATTTTTTTTCGATACCGATATAAAGTCGGTCTTGAAATATCCAAAATTTTTAAAACTTCAGAAGTTTTCATATTAATATAATTAAATGAATTAGTGTTTTTATCTATTTTATTAAATAATATTTAAAAGATAATTTAGTTAATGAACCATTGAAATAGTATGGGGCAAAGAGCAAAGTACTGCAGAGTGCCCAAGCCCAACTTTACATTCTTTATTTTGATCTTGAAGTGAACAAAAAAAAGGGAATTTTATTTTCTCTCTTTTTCTGAAAACCAGCCTTCTCTTCTCATCACTTCCATTGAATTCCTATTACTCGGACCATCTCCCCTGGCTACAGAAACTCCGACATTCTCACCAACCGCTTCTGATATCTCCGCAATATCTTTATGTGTAAATCCTGGACAGAGAAGAATTGACTGAATGCCCTCCTCTTTTACAAATTTTTTACATACTTCAATTGCTTGCTCTTGATTTTTGACTGCTACTACAAAAAGCTTATAATACTTGGGCGTTTCAATAATACATCGATGCTTCTCAGCATCTGCATCAGGAGCGTGGGCAAGGAATAATACTTTAAATGCCATATTTATTATCACCTATTACAATTTTTTATGAAAAGACTTGCGCCTTTTGCTTAAAGAGTATTTCATACATTTTTTAATTCGTATAACCTTGCAAATAGGTGTTAAAGCGAACTTTATAACTCCTATAGTCGTACTTTTGTTTATGAATTTGAATATTAAAAAGTTTTTGTCATAGGGACGATATGACTTGATAGACAAACTCATAGAGAAGATAAAACTAAGGAATTACTTACCAAATAGGCAAAGCTCACATCCTAGCTATAATAAACCCCCAAAATATAAAAAGATATCCAGAGAAATACTGCCCTTCCACTTTAATAAAAGCAGAACAACAGTTTATTGCATTTATTTTGCTTTGAAAATTTTTATAAAAATGTGTTTAATGAGAAATTTGGTAAAATTAAATGATAAAATTTGAATGATGTTTAGTTTGTTATATTTAAGAAATTTATTTTTAAACCAATTCCCGCAATTATAATTATAATTTGGTTGAAATACAATAATCATAATTTAAAATAAAAAAATTTTATTAAAAGACTATTTTTTATTTCTTTAAAAAGATCTAACTTGCGAATTACTATTATAACTATCTATTCTATTTATCTATTCTCTCCCTTTTATAATAATATTTATAAATTTCGTTATGTATTTTTAATTTCCTTAATCCTCCAAAAAAACTTTTTAATTTGGTAAAGAATTCTACTCTAAAAATTTAAATATAATGGTTCTATTGAGTATCCACATTATAAATTTTTATATTGATTAAAAATTTATATAAAGTCATAAATTTAAATGAAATTCAACTACGTTTAAATTATATTCTAAATTTGGAAAAAAAATAAAATAGACAATTCCAAAAAATTCATTCAATATTTTATAAGTACAAAAGGAGTTAGTGAATAGGTAATGAGTAGTAAAAAAGAACACGTAAATCTCGTAATAATAGGCCATGTAGATGCCGGTAAAAGTACCACTACAGGGCATTTGCTTATCTTAACGGGAGCAATCACTGATAGAGAAATGCGAGAAATGGAAGCTGAGGCTCAGAAGTTAGACAAATCATCTTTCAAATATGCATTTGTATTTGACAGATTAAAAGAAGAACGAGAGAGAGGTTTAACAATTGACTTGGCCTTTAGGAAATTCGAAACTCCAAAATTCTATTTCACACTTATTGATGCACCTGGACATCGTGATTTTATAAAAAACATGATCACTGGAAGTAGTCAAGCAGATGCTGCAGTTTTAGTCGTTTCAGCTAAAAAAGGAGAATTTGAAGCAGGAATATCCGCTGGTGGTCAAACGAGAGAGCATGCATTTCTTGCGAGAACTCTTGGTGTTAATCAGATGATCGTTTTAGTTAATAAGATGGACACCGTTGATTGGTCCCAAGAGAGATATAACGAAATCAAAGATGAAATCACCGATTTACTCAAGCAAGTAGGATATCCCGTTAAAGATGTACCTTTTATACCCGGTTCAGGTTGGACTGGAGACAATCTAAAGGAAAGATCCAGCAATCTCAAATGGTATGATGGCCCAACATTATTAGAAGCATTAGATAATATCAAATTACCACCTAAACCAGTTGATAAACCATTTAGGTTACCAATCCAAGATGTCTATTCAATTAAAGGTATTGGTACCGTTGTAGTGGGACGAGTGGAAACAGGAAAAATTAAAAAAGGACAGCAAGTAGCAATATTACCTCCCGGTTTTACATCAGAAGTTAGGTCTATAGAAATGCATTATGAAGAATTACCAGAAGCAATTCCAGGAGATAATATTGGTGTAGCATTAAGGGGTATTTCTCATAAAGAACTTAAACGGGGTATGGTATTAAGTCCTACTGATAAACCTGCATCAACAGTTGAAGAATTTACAGGTCAAATAATTGTAATTTATCACCCAACTGTAGTATCGCCCGGTTATACTCCTGTAATACATGCACACACTGCTCAACAAGCGTGCACATTCGTCAGTATAAAACAAAAAATTGATCCTAGGTCTGGTCAAGTTTCACAAGAAAACCCAGACTATATTAAACAAGGTGATGCCGCTGTTGTTGAATTTAAGCCATTAAGACCACTTGTATTAGAAAAATACGCAGAAATTCCACAGTTAGGTCGTTTTGCTGTAAGAGATATGGGACGTACTATAGCAGTTGGGGTAGTAAAGGAGATTAAAGCCAAAGAAGTCCCCTTAAAAGCGGGTAAAAAATAGTTTACTAATTTTTTTTATTTTATTTTACTTATTTTTTAATAATTAACCCCTCATTATTGTTTTTTTATGGTTAGAAATGTCTAAATTAAAAATTATAAAACTTAAAAAGATAATATTTAGAGAAAAATTTTTAAAATAATTGTATTTACTTAAAAAGTTATCAATAATTAAGAAAAATTTATAAAAATAATTTTACGAAATTTATTTAGAAAAAATTAGATGAATGATCAAAATGGTACAAAAGGCTAGAATAAGACTTTCCAGTATAAATAGAAAAAATTTGAATAAAATTTGTGATGAAGTAAAAAGTATGGTCAAAAAAACAGGTGTAAGAATGTCTGGCCCTATACCATTACCAACAGAGAGATTACGAGTACCGACCAGAAAAAGTCCATGTGGAGAAGGCACACAAACTTGGGAACATTACGAAATGAGAATACATAAAAGGCTAATAGATATAGATGCAGATGAAAGGACGATGCGACAGATAATGCGGATTAGAGTTCCTGAAGATGTTTATATTGAAATTGAATTAACGAACAAATAAATTATTTTTAAAAATTTTTATCCATTAAAATTATTTATATTAAACATTATTTTTGGAAAAAGTAGAAAAAATTTAGAATTTCCAATAATTATTTAGTTCTGATTTAATACGTTTAATCAATTCGCCTGTATATCTTACTATTTTTTCGTCCTCATGGTCTCCTTCATCATGGATCTCTTCGGGTATATCGGCTAGTTCATAAATTATATTGACAATTGAACGAGATATAGCTCTGAGGTTATAGCCCCCTTCCAGTAAAATTATAAGATTTTTATTACAGTATTCATTAACAAAATTCTTTACTTTATGTATGATATTTCTATACCCTTGAGTCGTTAGTCGAAGATCTGTAAGAGGGTCTGAAAAATGAGAATCAAAACCGACAGACATTAAAACAAAATCCGGTCTATATTGTTTAGCTATCGGAATAAAAACCTCATCAATAATATTATTAAATGATTTATCACCTGACCCAGGGGCTAAAGGTGCATTAATATTGTACCCTTTTCCCTCCTTCATACCAATTTCTTCAGGATAACCTGATCCTGGATATAATGTCCTACCATCTTGTTGTATCCCAAAATACAAAATATCTTTTCTATCATATGTCATATCTTGTGTGCCATTTCCATGGTGGGCATCAATATCAAGGATCATTATTTTATTAAAATCTTTTAAAAGAAATTCAGCAAGTATTACAATATTGTTGAAAATGCAGAATCCGCGAGCTGTATATCTCCCTGCATGGTGTCCTGGTGGTCTTATTAAACCAATAGCATAATCAATTTTACCTTCTTTAATTTTTTCGGCAGCAGCAAGACCTCCCCCAGCTGCATATAATGCTGCTTCATAAGATCGGCTTGAGCAAGGCGTATCACCATCAAGATATCCTCCGCCTTTTTTACAAAAATCTTCAATATATTTTATATAATCTCTTTTATGAACAATAGCAATCTCATCAATTGTAGCAGGTCTTGGACTAATTAAAAACACATTTTGATATTCCAGCACCTTTTTTTCATTGATTAATTTCATAGTTTCGACCAATCTATCTGCAGATTCTGGATGGTTCCCGGTATCATGTTCTAAATAAATATCATCATATATAATCCCGACATTAGCCAATTTTAACACCAAATTTTTTTATAATAATTATAGCGCCGGGAGTGAGATTCGAACTCACGCGACACAGAGTGTCACAGGCTCTCAAGCAACGAAATAACTCCAGGCCTGCGCCGTAATCCGCTTGGCTATCCCGGCATTTAATAAAAATTTAATTTGACGAACAAAAGTTCAAATAAATATGAAACTTGCCTTTTACAAATAAATTAAATTGAATCTTTTAAATTTTATGAGCTTGATATACTCTATATCCACTTTTTATTTTAAGTAATTTAACATTATTTTCACCAAAGATCTGCTTTAATTCATTATATGTAGATTTGGCGCCTTGTTTAGTTTTAATGACAAGTTGAAGTGTGCCACCATTATTTAAAACCTCATAGCTTTTTCTAAATAATTTAAATAATATTGATTTTCCAAGAGATATTGGTGGGTTAGTTAAAATTAAATCAAAATTATTATTTATTATTTGTAAAAAATCACCATATTTTACCTCAATATTTTTGAGATTATTAATAGTAATGTTTTTCTTACTTAACCAAATAGCGCGTGAATTAATATCAATCATAGTAATGTGCGATTCGGGCAATAGAGATGCCAAAACTATTCCTATAATACCATACCCACATCCAAGGTCTAAAATTTCAATTTTTTTATTTTTTGGTAGTATTAAAGAATTTAGTAACAAAGAAGTACCCTTGTCTACTTTTTTATAGGAAAAGACTCCTGTAGATGTGAAAAAGTTAAATGATTTACTCAAAAATGTCCCAGTAATTTTATATAATTTTAATTTCGATGTAGGATGCTTAGTAAAATAATGTTCCGAATTTAATTTCTTAGAATTCATAATGAGGTCGTAAATTAATTTTTTATTTATATGATTTCCACGAAGGATAAGTATTAATCGGCATAATAACACGGTTAACTTTCCCAATAACTCCGTGGTCTATCTTAACAATTTGAGAAGCTGAATATTTTGGCTCTACAAGTGCAACTAACTCATTTTTAAGCGTTAAAACACAAGCTAAATCATTACTCTTCAGATGCGCACTCACTTTTAAAATACCCGGTGCTGTTAATTTAGCGCCATGACATAGTGCATCAACAGCAGAATCTCTTACAATAATTTTTGGCATACCTGTTAATGCATATTCCATAGGTAAAATAATTTTTCTAAGATATGTTTCATCTCCTTCTTCAATATAAAATTCATAAGCATCTTTTATATCTTGGAGATTAAATAGATTATCTTTTTCTTTAAAAGGACCAACTCTAGTACGTCTAAGTTCTCGCATATGCGCTCCACAACCTAAGGCTAACCCCAAATCAAATACAAATTTTCTGATATAGGTCCCTGCCTGACATCCTATGATAAAAAGAACATTTCTATCTTCAATTTCAAGGATATCTATATAATAAATTTCTCGAATACGTAGTCTCTGTTTAACAGAGGAGCGTAGTGGAGGACGTTGGTAAATTTTTCCCTTAAATTCATAAATAATATCTCTTATTTTCTGTTCAGATATTTGTTTATGCAAATGCATTACACAAACATATTCTTTACCAGCTTTTAAAAGGGTCTGAAGGATCTTACAGCCATCATTCAGAGCAATAGGGAGTACACCAGTTACACGTGGGTCAAGAGTTCCTGAATGCCCTGTTTTTTTTATGTTAAGAATTTTTCTTACCCATGATGCTACTTCATGAGATGTAGGACCTGCTGGTTTGTCTAAATTAATTATCCCGAAGTTAATATATTGATGAATTGGCCTTTTTTCTGGAATAACCCCAAAATTTGGGTCTGTATAACTTTCTGCTTTAATTAAAAATTTATCTTCTATATCGCAAGGAAGCTTGTTTTTAGAAATAAGTTATTCACCACTTAACTGAAATAAATAAAGGAATTATTAAATTAAAAAGAATTAATTAAATATCCAATTTAACGTGGGTCTGCATAAATTCATATAAATTTTCTTTTTTCAATGCTTCAATAACATCTGAATCACTTGCATTCTTTTCAATAAATATCTTATATTTAAAAGGTTCAAGATGTCTAATATTAGTACGTCTTCTTCTAACCTTAGTAAGGTCTTTAGGACCAGTAATAAGTGCATAATTCTTATCAATTACATCTAAAATTACACACTTTCGACCTGCTTCTCGCCCTGATAGTTTTAAACAAATACGTCCAATTTCTATTGCTGGCATTTTGAAATCCTTCCTCAAAAACTTATAATTGTTCTAAATAACCAAATCATTCTTTTTTATTTTTATGTTCATTAATTGCTGTTGTTAAAATTTTAATCATACTATCTATATCAAATGAATATGTATTGATTGAAATATCATAAATATTTTTTTCAAGAATGTCAATATTATATAATCTTTTAAACCGAGTTCTTTCAGATTTTTCTCGAGCTGTTGTAATTTCCATAGCTTCATCAAATGTGATATTATCTCTTTTGGCAATTCGTTGAATTCGGACTTCCAATGGTGCTATTAATAATATTCTAAATGGATTTAATTCACGGGTAATCCATGAACTTAGTATACCTTCTATTATAATGTTACCTTTTTTTGCTAACTCTAGAGTAATTCCGTCTATTTTCTTGTCAATTTCTGGGTGAGTCAATGCGTATTCATTAAATTCAGCACATGACATGTTAAACTCTTTTGCAATGTTCCTAAAAATTATGCCCGCTGAACTATAACCCAAATTAAAATATTCACATAATTTTTTTCCAATTAATGTTTTTCCGACACCATGAAGTCCTGTAATTGTAATAAGAAGCTCCACCAAAATTTAAACCCCATTCTGGGAATTTATCATTGCGATCTTACACTTTCTATTAATGCAGACTTTAGACAAGCGGGACATAAATTACCGCCATAAATTCTATTAGGTCTTCTGCGTGTTTTTGCATATTTTCTTCTTTTTTTAGGAACTCTTGAAGCCATACCATGTAATTCTTTTTTACAAATTGCACATTTATCTGTACTATATCTTCTACGTCTATAATGTATTTTTATTCTTTTTCCAGGTGTTTTTATTATTTTTCTTGCTTTTGATCGTGAACGATATCTCGGTTCTGGCATTTAGACCACATTTAAAAATTTATAGTATAGAATAAAATGGTTATATTAAAAATTTATTCATCATTATTTTTAGAAATAAAATTTGATTTTTTTAATCCAATCCTAGAATACTCCGCATCGCAGGGTTCATAGATGCAAGTTGTTCTTGGGCTAGAATCTGGTAATATTGATATAAAATACCTACTGTTAATAATACACCCATTCCTGTACCTAAAGCACCCATAAAATCAGCTATAGCAGCTATTAGTCCTACCAAAATTGCACCAAGAGTTGTAACTGTTGGAATGTATCTCTTTAAAATTTTTTCGATGATTCTAGGGTTTCTCCTGAACCCAGGTACCATCAGTCCAGAATTTAAAATCTGCTGAGAAATATCTCTAGGCGCAATTCCACTTACATCTACCCAAATTTTAGAAAACCAAACGCATAAAATTATTAAAATAATTGTATATACTATTATATGTATAACCCACTGTCCAGGATAATAAATCAATTCATACAGCCCCCGCGGCGGTGAAAGAAAATACAGAATACATGGAAATTGCGGGCGAAGAAATGCCCCACCTTGAAGTAATTGTTGTTGGTCAAATTTTGCAAATATTTGTACCCATGGATTTGTAGGAAACTGAGTACCTAATAATTGCCCAAAGAATAATAAATTAGCATATAATGCTTGGACTAAAATAACAGGTATATTTGATACATATAATAATTTTATTGGATATTTTCCTTTAAAACCACGATACCGCGAATATTGTAGTGGAATTTCTACTCGAACTGTCTCTATAAATATTACAACCAAAAAAATTACAATAGTTGTTATCAGCCCTATTAATGTAGGCGCAGATGATGATTTTTGAGAATTCATTAATGCTGTCATTGCATTATTGTAATCAGCAGTCCCCGGAGTTATTGGGATACCATTAATATCTGAGGGAATACCAACTGGTCTTTGTATCCAAATTGAACTGAAATCGTTTGGTCTTAAAAAATAATATTTTTCTGTCTCACTTGGTGAAATTTGAAATTTTCCAACATTTCCAGTACTCATTGAAATAATTGTCTGAACAAAAGCTATTATTATACCATACATTAGTCCATCTCCACCTTGAATTGGAGAAAAACTTAGCCAGATAATCCGTCTTGCAACTCCTGCACATATAAAAAGAGAAACTCCTGACCCAAGTCCCCAGCCTTTTTGTAATAATTCATCTAATAAGATAATTATAATTCCTGCCATCATCAATTGGACAAAAATTAATACTATATCCATAAGTTGGAGTCCTTCACCTCCAATTGGTCCATAAGCCCCTGCGCCAATATATGCAATAATTTGAACCGTAGTTAAAAAAACTGCAAAAACTTTTTGGGCACCAGTAAATAAAGAACGATCTGTGGGATCTGAAAAATCTACCTTAATTATTTTGGAACCTGCTAACAGTTGCATAATCAATCCAGCAGTTACAATGGGGCCAATTCCTAGTTCTGCTAATGTAAATCTATTTGAAGCTAGAAGTACCCTCCACCAATAAAAATAATCTACACCACTCTGCTGAGCTTTTACTCCTATTAAGGTCATATTAGACATAACAAGATAAATAAGCAAAGCTACAATTGTCCATATAGCTTTTTCTTTAAATGATACATCTCGATTTGGTTGCTTTATTTCCGGCATGACCCGGCAAAATGGACTCATAGCGCGGAGGAATGTACTCGTCATTTTTAGTCTATTCCATAAACCTCAAATCATCATTAAGAAAAATATTATTGTTTAATTTTATTTCTTTTATTCACTTATTTTATTTTCATTTAAAATATTAATTTGACCTCCAGCATTATTTATTTTTTCAACAGCTTTTTTTGAAAAACTTTTGGCAGTGATTTTAACAGGAAAATTTAAAGTCCCTTTTCCAAGCACCTTTCCAAAACCTAATTCTACTACGTTTAACGTAAAAAATTTTTCTTCTTTTTCAATTAAGTTTTTCTCTATTAACTGGTTAATTTCTCCAACATTAATTGTTTTGATTTTAATTTGTTTATCTGGGGGCCTTTTAAATCCTTTTTTTCCAAAATAGTCTGGATCATATTTTACAATATATGTCCATTTATGCTTTTTTCCACCAGTATTACCTCTACCACCACGTTGACCACTTTTTCTATGTTGGCCTTGTGTCCCGTAACCACAAGTCCGGGATCCTCTTCTTTTCTTTATCTTTTTCTCATCTCGTATCTGAGCCATTTGAAACACTTTTTAAAATAGATAATTTGTGTGTGTTTTTTTCTAAATTTGATTTTTAAAGTTTGTTCTAAACTCAATAAAATAAAGTTTTTTAATGTAAATAATATTTATCAATCATATTAAAAAACAAGTAAATACTTTTTTGTATTTATTATTTATTTTTAATTACAAAATATATTCTAAAAGATTATATCAATTAACCCAATCAATTCTAAATCAACATTATAATTTTGAATATAAAATTTCCAGAATACCATTTTTATATTTCATTTTTTCAGATTTAGGGTCGACTTTAAATGGGAAATTAATTTGTTTATGAAGATTTTTTGATGAATTTATTGATAACTCACAATAATCTTCATATGAAGTTAATTTAATCTCGTCTTCAGTAGTATTTGGTATTTCTATTATTATTAATAATCCATTATCTTGTTCCATAACTTCAATCAATGGTTCCCATACATTTTCGTCCTCTTTATTTATAAAATTCTCACGCTTTTTCTCAAATTCTCTTATAATTGGTTTACTATCCGGTGTAACGGTTAATGAAAACCCCCAAATATACTGTCTATCCGTATTTTCCTTATCATTGAAAAAATCCAAGTTTTCTAATTCTTTATCCATTATTTGGTCTATAATATTATCCAATTTGGAAAATTTAATCTCATTAATTTTAATTTCATTATCATCCTCATTATTATTTTTATCTGATTCGAGATTAGAATCATCCAATATTTTCTTATTTTTATCTGATTCGAGATTAGAATCATCCAATATTTTCTTTTTTTTATCTTTTTTAATTTTTCTTTTTTCCATTGTTTTTTCATCTTAAAAAGAGATTAATTCTATCTAATAATCTCAAACCATTATTTAAAAATATAATTTAAATAATAATTAAAAAAATTTAATTGAAATAATAGTAAATAAAAAGAACTTTTATTTACAATTTTTATAATATAATTGTATCAGAAATATGGCATATTTATTGTTTAAAAATTTTATTAATCACTATCATAAAATTTAAAACAAAATATAGATTTTTAAAATTATTAATTATTTTAGGCAATTAGTGAACACAATGTCCCAAGTTAATGAAAAAGGAAATAAAAAGCTTATAGTTGTAAGAATCCGCGGAAATGTAAATGTTAGAAAAGAAGTTAAAGACACATTAAAGATGTTAAGATTAAACCGAATAAACCACGCTGTACTAATTGATGACCGCAAATCTTATTTAGGAATGCTCCAAAAAGTAAAAGATTATACAACATGGGGCGAAATAAACGAAGATACTCTGGAATTACTACTAAAAAAGAGAGGTAGACTGGAAGGCCGCAAAAAATTAACTGACCAATATCTGAAAAAATACACTGAATATCAATCCATCAAAGATTTGTCTAAGGCAATAATTTCTAACGAAATAAATATTCATGATATCCAGAAAATAAAACCTGTTTTCCGATTAAGACCTCCAAAAGGTGGACATCATGGTAAAATTAAAAGGCACTATAAAGCAGGAGGCGTACTCGGAAATAGAAATACGGAAATAAATGATTTAATAATGAAAATGATTTAAATTTAATATTTTTCTATTATAGATAATCCTATTCATTTTAAATTAAATGATTTTGGTCGGTAGATTAAAATTCAAAATAATAAAGGATATTTTCCTGATTTAATGATTTATTTTTATATTCTTATAATTATAATTGGACTCATAATTTCTATTTTGAACTTTATACCATCACCTCTTCCAAATTACACTTCATTGTTTAGCTATTTAGTTATTGAAATTCTAACACCCCTAATAAATAATTTGATAGGTTGGATTTTCCAGCAATTTGGTCTTGATAATTTGATGGGAAATGGAAATACTTTTTTAGCACAGTTTGGCCTGTCTAATACGAATATAAACGCTTTATCATTAGCACTTGGTGTTATATTCTTAATTTATTCAATAGTCATTTTAAGTGGTATTTATTATTTTAAAAAGAGCAGAAAAATCGGCTGGATATTTTTATTCATAACATCTATTCCATTAATAATATTTATCATTGGTATATTCTTTTTAAACTATTTATCCAGAAAAAATGTGATAGACCATTACTGGAAATTTTAAATTTTAATCAATTGAAATAAAGATTAAAAATCTAAAAATAAATTGTTTTTTATGCTATTTATTCTCTTCTTGTCCAATCCCAAACAGGACTCATAACTTTATAGGTATTTTTTAGGGCGTAAAAGGTCGCTTTTGCGAAGTTTACTGTAGTTTTGGTATGTCCTTTAGTCCAAGACCAAACATCTTCAATTTTTGCAAGTTTAAATATTGTTTTAACCGTTTTTGCTGCGACGATACCAAGTCCTCGTGGTGCAGGTTTTAAAAAAACTCGGACTGACCCACATTTTCCAGAGACTTTAAAAGGAAGAGAATGTAGTCCTCCGCATTTGCATTCATGACTACCGCATCCTCTTCTAATTGGTGCAATATTTAATTTAGCGTGTATAATAGCTTGTCTAATTGCTGGGCCGATTTCGAGGTTTTTTGCTTCTCCAATTCCTAGAAATCCAGCTGTTCCAACAGCAACGGTAGCTTTAAATCGAGATTTTTCTCCAGCATCTGTTTGTTTTTGGACTAGATTAATATCCAATACTTCTTCTTTTAAATTAGGAAGTAAAATATCAACAATTTGCGGTTCTCTTATTGGCATCACATTTTGAAATAATTCATTTATCGATGTAATAAAACCCTCTTTTACCAATTTACCTACTCTTGTTTTAGGTACCCATTCTTCAATGTCTCTTTGAGCCATTTTATTCACCATTAGACTTAATTAAAACTATTTTGTATCTTTTTTAAAGTTTTATTAAATAATTCAACATAATTTCTAGGGTCAAAATTATTTTTCAAATAAAGGGAAAACTGTTTTTTATATCTATCTGGATCTGTATCATAAAGTGAATTTGCAATTGATTGAATATGCTCCCCTGAAATTCTCTCTTCTGGGGGGAAAATTTTATCTGAATGGGGGATATTAATATCTGCATCAACAAGCCCTTTCAGGGCAGAAAATAATTTTGAACCATAAGTTATTTTTTGGAGCCCGAGGTCTAAAATTGCTTTTTCTATGTTATTACTTGCATTAATTTTCAAACCTGCTAAATAACCAGTGAGATATGCAGTAGGTATTGAATTACAACTACCGCCCCAGTCATATTTTTTGATTAATTCTTTAGAATTTGTGCTTGATAAGATTCTATCGCCTTCAATTTGAGCTTCTATTAATTGAATTAAAATATATTTATTAGATTTACGTATAACAATTCTTGGTAAATTAGATTGAATCAATCTTTTTCTTAAATAGTAATTAGTTTTTCCATTTCTATGTCTTTTAAATCTAACGCGATATTTCGGACCTTTTGCCATTTTAATCTTCCATAAAATTTATCTTCTAGTTAATTTTTTATCTTTAATAAATTGATCAACATGTGCTACATTACGAAACATATTACCATCATTCCAGCGGTAAAGTTTCCTATAAACTGAAGGTGTTATTATACGTCTTGCCCTCAATTTTTTAATATGTTTTCTGATTGGTCTGACCTTTAGTATATGTCTTCTTTTTCGAGATACTATTGAATATTTTTTTCCTTTTCTGCTACCGGGTCCTCTTCTTCTACCCATCTTCTTTTTAATGTGTATTATTCGAGCTCTACTTCGGCTTATACCTTTTTTGTATTTAGGCCTTATAGTACCATCTTTAATGTATGCTCTAATATCATCTCGAGTAATTGCGAGTGATACGTCATCAATTCTTTCAGGGTCAATCCAAACCCGGTTAATACCTACTTTTAAAATTTCTGCTGCAATTCTTCGTTGCGATTTTAAATTCATTTTATTGACCTTTTAACTGGTTTCTTCTCCTTCAATAGTAGTTAAATCTATTAATTCTTCTTCTTTTATTAAGGCTTTTCCAACATTTAAAACTTTAATATTTAATTCATAAGCTTTATCTAAAATTGCAATTCTTTTAAGAATTCCAACGGTTCTACCAATTCTGATAGCTTCAAGTTTAGGATTAATATTATCTAATTCTTTTACATTATGGATTAAAATTTCTTTTAAACCAGATGAATGTAAACCTCTAACCTTTTTTGGACCTCTATATCCTATATTTGGAGATTTTATGACTCCTTTTTCTTTTCTTCTAACCATACTATCTATGCCGCGAGATTTTCTCCAATTTGGTTTAACTCTTTTATATCTCCATGATTCACATCTTCGGAATTTTGGCCTATTATTGGAGATTTTATTTCGTACTTTGAGATAATGTTTTTTTTCTTTTCTACTCATATTCATATTATTCACTGTTAAATTTTAAGTTCCCAAATTATATTATCATTATACAATTTTTTATATTTATATATACCATCTTGAAATATTCGTGGGTCTTTATTTTTTATTTTTGTAGCTTTAGTTATATTAGCTGCAGTTTGAGTAACATATTCTATATTAGGCCCTGAAACTATTACGTCATCGCCAACAACTTCTACTTTTGTGGATTTACCAATAATTTTAGCTGTTCTGTGTCTTCGTTCACCTAAAAAATTTTCAATGAAAATCAAATTTTTTTCGACTTTAACGTTAATTGGAAAATGTGCATAAACAATTTTTAATATGACCTTAAAATCACCTAATGACCCTTTTATCATATTATTAATATGAGAATATATAGTCCCTACTAATGCTTTTATCTTTTTTCTTGAATTATCACCGCGAATTAATATTGAATTTCCATCTATTTTTAGTTCTACTCGCATGGCATGATTAAAATCTCTTGTCAACTCTGCATGGGGTCCTTTTACTTTTACTATCTTATTTTTGACTTCCACAGAGACATTATCCGTGATATTTATGCTTTTTTCATAAGCTTCGCTCATTTTTTTACACCAATCAATCTTAATAAATGTATGCGATTAGTCTTCCTCCAATTCCTTTTTCAATAGCTTCATTGTGTGTCATTAGACCTTCGGATGTAGATACAATTAATAAACCAAAATTGTAGGCAGGAAGATATAAGTTTGCCCATTTCTGAAATTCATCTTTTTTAACGGGATATCTTGGTTTTATTACACCTGTTTTATTAATTCTACCTAATAATTGAACTTTAAATTGTCCAGACCTTCCATCATCTATGTATTCGAACTCACCGATATAACCTGCTTTTTGGATTAAGCGAAGGGTAGCCGAAATCATTTTTGAAGCAGGTCGAAGTAATACTTCGTTTTTACCTATTCTTTCGTGGTTTAATATATTTGTTAATGCATTAGCTAAAGGGTCCATTAATGTCATAATAACCATCTATGAATATTTTTTAAAACCTAATTTTTTTGCAGTTTCTCTAAAACATCTTCTACAATAATTTAATTTATATCGTCGTATTAAACCTCTATGTGAACCACATCTACGGCATACACGACTTCCTTTTCCAACTTTTCTTTTAACCATAATAACCATCAATTAATAATAATGAATTAGATATTTTTCAACAATTTTGATATTAAACTTTGTATTCAAAAATATCATACTTTCTAAAATGTTCATATTATGTTTATGAGAGATCTTGGACTTCAATCTATATCTATTCTTTATTCTTGAACCAGGTCTCTCAATTGAAATATTAATATCCATTCCAAAAATCCCTAAATTTGGGTCATATTCTGTTTCAGGGAGTTCTATATGTTCTTTTATTCCGAAAGATACATTTCCAAATTTGTCAAAGGATGAATATTTTAATTTAAAGTCCATAACATCAAAAGCTTTTTCAAGAAATCTTTCCGCTTTTTTACCCCGAAGTGTTACTTTTGTTGCGATCGGTTCATTTTTTCTGATATGAAAATCTCTAATAGTTTTCTTTGCAGTACATTGAACCGGCTTTTGTCCACTAATTGATTCTAGTACAGTCATTGCATTTTTTAATTTTTCTCCACTCGTCCCGACCGCTATATTGACTGTTACTTTCGATATTTTTGGTCTTAACATTCTATTTGATTCCCATTTCTTCAATATCATTTCTTTCTGCTCTTCGGTGAAAAATTCTTTCCTTATTTCGTCTTCGTCATAGCTCATTTATATCACAAACCTTGTCTTTTTTCTGGAAGGGAAATTAATGGTTTTTCTATACCTATCATAAACGCATATTCTAATGCAGTTTGTAATTCTTCATCTTTTGACTGCATTTTAATAATATTCTGAAAGGGTCCTTCACTTCTTTCAATGTTGATTATTTTTCCGACATAACCCAAATTCTTTCCTGCTATTATTATTGCTAATACATCATCATCAAATTTTAGGTGTTCTAAAATTTCTTGGCTTGGGATCGCTATTTTTAAAACATCTTGGGTCTTGTAAACATCTTCTATTGGGTTTTCTGGATCCTTAACATCTATGATGATATTTCTACCATCATGTAAATTTAATTGGATTCTACCCTTTTTTAGTGTAGTCTTATTTTCGATCCTACATAATTTAAAATCTTTTTCATCTTCTTCAATTTCGTGTAAGATTAATCCATGCAGTGGTATTGGTAAAATTCTGTAGCATTTATTAAGTTTAGGGATCTCTAAAACATCCATTAATCCAACATAATAGCGTGGATCTTTTCTAACCCTTCCATCAACTATAACATTGCCTTCTGTTATTATATATTTAGCTTCCTTCCTAGTTTTACACAAATTTAAAATATCTCTGATTGCAATAATTAAAGGTATACTATTTTTAACAGAATGTGGTCCTGGCCTAGATGCTACAGTAAATTTGTGTTCTTTTCTTTTAATTGGCCAATATTTTGGGGCTGCTAATCGTTTTTGATGTCTACTTTTACCTCTTCTTGTCATATATTTGATCACTCAAACTCAATTTTTTCTTTTCTATCAATAATATTCTTTCTATACTTATCTTTTTTTAGATTTAATTTTGTTATAATAACATCATTTGGGTTAATAGGATAATCATAAGAAGCTCCACCTGTTTTTTCGATCTGGACGCCTTCTATATATATTTTATAATTTTGTCTATCGACCCTTGAGACTTTTCCTTCAACATCCTTGAACTCGCCTCTGATTACCATCACATGGTCTCCTTTACGGATACCTAACCTTCGAATACCATATTCTGCACGTAAGTCATCAATTAATTTTGCATGAAAAAATTTATTTCTTCTATGATTTGGTGCTTTATACAATCTTTTTCTATTTTTTCTTGGTGATTTAGTTTTTTGACGCATTTTTTAACACCTCTAAACAACCATTGATGCTACAGCAGACAATCTGGGCCATCTTTCTGCAGCTTCTTTAGCTACTGCGCCTCTTATTTCTGAGCCTTTTGGATCTCCATTTGGGTTTACAATTACTGCTGCATTGTCCTCAAACTTTACCCATTGACCATTTGGACGCCTATATGCTTTTTTTTGTCTTATAATTATTGCACGGACAACCTGTCTCCGTAATTCTGGGCTACCTTTAATTACTGATACTACCACCATTTGTCCAATAGATGCTTTCGGTATCTTATTTAAACGTCCTTTATATCCTATCACTGAAATTACTCGCAAAAACTTACCGCCACTATTATCGCTACATTTTAATACAGTCTCATTTTGAATTCCTTTGGTAATGTATGGTAAATATAACGCACCGCTTCGTCTTATACGCGCTTTACCCATGATATTCAACCTTTTATTTATTTTATTTTGTATCTTTCTATCTTTATATTTTTATTATTATGTCTAATTTTAATAAATTAAATTTATATGAAATTATATGTGATTTTTTATTAATGTCACGATAAGAATGAATCGTCTCATTTATTTTTTTTACAAATCATTGTGATTTGTAGTAAAAATTTAACTTGAAAATTTGTTTAAAAATTTTCTTGTGATAGGAATTAAAAAATATGATGATTAAAAAATTTTTTCTAATTTAAAATATCTTGAATGAAAATTGATCTGGTAATTTTAAAAATTGATAAAAAGGAAATTAGCCTGTTTTTATTCTTTGTTTCCACTCTTGTACTTTTTCTAGTAATAATTGATATGTATCAGCATCGACTGGGTCTTCAACTCCTGCTTTTTTAAGTTTTCTTGCCTGAGACGCTAATTCATATAAGGTAGGGTGCCATTTATATATATTTACGATTTTATCACGGACTTGTTCCATGTGTTGTGCCATTTGTTGTGCCAACATTCCGGATTTAAGTTTCTCAGTAATTGAATCAAAAAGGTCAAAAACCTCTGTTGGAACTACTGATGATTCAGTGGTAATCGTTGGAATTTTTTCTTGCGGAGTAATAGTAGGTGCTGGAGCTGCTTTAATTGTTGGTGTAGGTTTAGGTTGCGCAGTGGCTTGAAAGCTTGCAGGAGCTGGTGTTGCTGGTTGGGCAGTGACTTGAGGTCTTACATTTACTGGTGGAGCAGTTTGTGTTACTGGTGCTACTGAACTACTTATTGCTTTGATTTGATTAACATCGTTCTTTAATAATGAAATTTCACTGGTTAAATTGTCTATTTTTGAATTTACTTGGTCAAAACCTTTTAATAATACATTAAAACTATCTAATATTTTATTCAAAGATGCAGTAACTTCAGATAAATCAACATTTACAGGTCCTCCTCCACCTGGAGAAGAAATACTAGAAACCGATTTCGAAACATTTTCTATCTGTTCTCCTATCATATCTGCAAAATTCATTAAATTAGGCCCAATAGAAGCTGGAAGATCTTCTTTTACTTTATCCAATGCAGGAATAACTTGGTCCAAAATTCCAGGAACAATTGTATTAATAATTTGTTCTAATTTTTCCATACGCTCTTCTAATCGCTCAAAGATTGTTTTTGGTTTGCTCGCCATTTTTATCTCCATTAAAAATGTTATCTATATTATTTTATAATTGTAATAAATTATTATTCATATTTGAATATATTTTTACTTAAAAATCTAAATCAAATAATTTATAAATATTTTTTCAGAAAAAGTAAGATAAATTTAAATAAAAATAAAATAAGAACCCAAGCTAATTATATTAATACTAAGACTAAATTTAAAATTACTCTTTAGATTTAATTTGTACTACTACATATGAAATAGTTTTACTTAAAGGTCTGCATTCAGCAATTTTTACAATATCGCCCACTTCAATGTTTTCAAAGCATTGAGGTAAATGAGCTGAAATTGTACCATGTCTTTTTTCATATCTCTTATACTTTTTTAAATAATGAAGATAATCACGTCTTACAACAACTGTGTTCCTCATTTTTGTACTTACTATTTTTCCTTCAAAAATACGTCCTCTAATTGATAAATTGCCATGAAATGGGCATTTCGGGTCGTTACACTCTCTCTTTGGAGGTGGGACTCCTATACCTATATTTCTAACCATCATTTATTCACTTAATACTTTCTTTTCATTTTAATTCGATTTTCAGGTCGTCCAATTAGAATTTTTCCGTTAACTTCTATTATTTTATTATCAACATAAAATGCAAACAAATTTCCTTTTTTTGGAATTTTTTTTAATTTTTTTGAAGTTTCATCGGAAATTATAAACATATTATATGTTTCATCAACAATTTTTCCTTTCCATTTAGGAAGATTATCATATAATGAAACAATTTTAACTTTTAATCCAATTAATTTTTGATTAATAATATTTGTTGGTTTAATTTTCATATATTATATTTTTCCTAATTTTCTTAAATTTCGGTAAGTTAATAATCTTGCTATTGTCCTTCTAAGTTCCCGAATTCTACCTGGCTTTTCTATAGCTCCACCACCAGCGACTAAAGAACGTTCTTTAGCTAGTTCATTTCTCAAATCGTTTAATTTTTTCTTGATTTCATCATTTGACATTTTTCGAATTTGTTTTTTACGCAGAATTGGCATTAAAAAATCACTCCATATAAATTAATCTTCACTTTTTTCTTCATCAATAATTTGTTCTAAATCAGTTTCTTCTTTTTCAATCTCTTCTTCTGGAATTTCTTCAATACCTATTATTTCGTTTAATTTGGATTCATCGATATTTTTTCTATATTTAATTTCATTTGGAAGTAAATCCGGATTTCTCATAATTTTTACATTGATCCCAATTACTCCCTTCTTTAATATTGCATAAGCCACAGCAGAATCGACATATAAATTAGCAGGATCGCCACATTTAGCAACAAATCCATGTCTAAATTTCTTATAACGTGCTCTATGACTTGTTAATTTTCCACTGACTACAATTTCTACCCCTTTAGCACCTGCATCTTTTATCCTTCGTAAAATAGAATAAGTCGCTCTTCTATATTGTGTCCCTCGCTCAAAACGAGATGCTAATCGTTCTGCCATAACTCGTGCATTTAATTCGGGTTCATCAATTTCTGATACTTCTATTTGTGGGTTTTCAAGTCCAAATCGCTCTTCCATAATATTTGTTAAATATTTTACATTTTTTCCATGACGTCCTATTACAAGTCCTGGGCGGGCTGCATGAATTACAATTCTTGTCCCAAGTGGAGTCTTCTGAATTTCGACTTTTCCATACCATGCTTTTTTTAATTCTTTGGCAAGAAATTCATCAATTTGAACTTTTTCTATTCTTTTTTTGATAAAATGTTCTACTGCCGGCATGAATTCTTTACCTCTACTTTTTATTCTTCCTCTATTACAATTTCAATATGTGATAATCTCTTAAAATATGGTGTAGAACGTCGAAAAGCTCTTGGTATATATTTTTTAATAGGTGGCGCCTTATGTACTATCGCATGTATTATTCTAACGCGATCAATATCTAAACCCTTATACTCTGCGTTATTTTCAGCATTTTCTATTACTGCAAGTACTTCACGTGCCGCTTTAACTGGATATCTTCCTGCATCCCATTTAAATTTATCAAGTCCTTTCCGATGTCCTTGATGTTTATTATGTCTTTTAAATGGTACAGCCTGTTTCATATCTACTACATTTTCAAGAAATGTTTTTGCTTTATCTAGCATCATACCCTTGATACAATTACAAATTTCCCGGACCGGCTTTGGCGATACCTTTACATCTCTTCCTACTGCCTTAGCGGTCTTATCAGGGTCTAATCCTAAAATTGCATAATTATGTTTACCCAATTTTTATCACAATTATTTTAATGGAACATATTGAGAGCTTTTAGTCGCTCCTATACCCGGATTACCGTGTACTACTTTTTTTCTTGTTGGTGCAAATTCTCCTAAATAATGTCCTATATGATTTGGTGTTATTGTAAATTCAATAAATTCAATCCCATTATGGACAGCTACTGTAAGCCCTATCATCTCTGGTGTAATTATTGAATCACGATTATGTGTTCTAACTATTATCTTTTTACCCTTCTTTAGGGCTCGTCTAGCCCGTCTCAATTTCTCTAAAAACTTTTTCTGTCTATTTGGTAACCCTCTTAATAACGACCTTCTTTGTCTGGACGGTAAAATCTTTATAAACTCGTCCATTGGCATTGACTGTAACTCTTCAACTGTATAACCACGATATGTAAATTTCCGAGGCATATTTATTCACCAACAAGTTATAATTTAATTTAAAGATTTCATTGAAATATTAAAAATTTTATTTGAATTATTATTATTTCTATTTGTTAAAAGTTAAAATGATTGAAACCATAATTCTATTAAAAATTTTCTATCTTGATTTAATTTCAAAATAATTGGAAAATAAATTTTTGTTTGATAATTAAAAAGAAAATTCTATGCTTCTTTTGCAAATAGGTCATTTTCAATTTTCTGGACAAGATTTAATTGATTTTTTAGTTCGGTCTTTAAACGAGCAATTGATTCTGTAGGTGATGGGTCTTGATTATTTAGTATAGCTAAATATAAACTGATATAATCGCCAATAAGAATTAACGAAAAAATTTGACTTAATTTGGATTCGCCTCTAGCGTAAATCTCTATTACATCTATTAATTTCTCCTTAAGAATAATCGATTTGGTCAATTCTATCCTTGTTTTAATTGGCTCTATCTCATTAGAAGTCCTTAATAATAAACATATAAATTTTTTAGACATTTCAAGTGAGCATTCCCAACCTACAATTTCATTATGATTTAATTCTGGAAACTCATCAATTTTACATGGCATCTTACTGTTTTCATTAATTTGCGATTTAAATCTTTTAGCTACTGACTTATAATTATTATCTATATAAATTACTGGAATATTATTGATACATTTAAGTGCTATTTGTTTTGCAATATTATTTTCTAATGGAACTTTTATTGAAATTTCCTCTCTTAATACCTTCATTACTTCTATCATTTCTGAAATTTCGTCATCAATCGGTTCTATTAATCCAAGCTCTTGTAAAGTTATTAATAATGACGTAAATAAATATCCCAAAGCAGCTCTTGGCGCTAAATTTGCAGGTACTAATATTAACGGTATTTGTAATTTCTTACAAAATTCCTTCAATTTTCCTCCTGAAGAAATCCCTATTATTAATGCTCCCCTTTCTAATGACTCCTTTAAGGCATTTAATGTTTCTTCTGTATTTCCTGAATAACTTATTATAAAAACTAATGAATTTTCATTTACATATGTTGGGAGCTCATAATTTCTTAATGTAATAATCGGAAACTTTACTTTCATTGCTAAATAATCGTGTAAAATGTCTCCACTAATCGCCGAACCTCCCATTCCACATATTATACAACAATTAGGAAAATTGGGAAATTCTCTTGAGTTTATTATCTGTTTTATCGATAAAAAATCTATCGTCTTGCAACTATTTCTTGCTTGGATCATACTTTCCGGTAATTTGTAAATATCTTTCGATATATTTAATTTATCTAACTTTAATATCTCTTCTTTATCTAACATCTAGTCTTTTCACTTGTACATCTTAATATTATTATAACTCATTTTTAGTTCGAATTCATATTTTAAACATTTGTTTATTTAAAAATCAAAATCAACTTTTTTCTAAATTTTATTCAATTCGTTTTTCCCAAATAAATAATTTAAAATTGTTTTCTTAATATTCAAATTAATTCTATGTGATATTTCAATATTTAATTTGGGTTTATAAATATTTGTTCTACCATTTTTAAAAATTAAGTGATACAAAAATTTTGTTATTTTTTATCAAGAAGTTTATTTAATGTGGTATTTCTGTTCTTTTTAAAACAAGAATTTTGCTTTAATTTTTATAATTTCTAATAATCTTTATTCTCTCATTTTTTTTTCTTTACTCAAATTTTATATAGAAAAGAAGTATAGAGGTATAAGTATTTGACGGGAAAAATATTCAAATATTATGTGAAAATGGCTCCATTAATATGAATAAAATCGAAATTTTAGTTTAGATTATTAATACAAATATTTCATTAAAAATAAATTAACTATTTTATTAGACAAAATTATATATCTGAGGAATTAAATTACTATTTTTAAACAAAAATAAGGGTGAATTTAAAAAATTAAAAATTTAACAAAAAATTCGTTAGAGCTTAGCTCTAACGAGTGAAAGGTTATTTATTGTTAAATGGCATTATTTATGATATAATCTATTTTTCTTCTTTATTTTCTTCCTCGCCTTCCTCTTCGAGCCCTAACTCTTCAAGCTCTTCAAGAGGTACTGGAGGTGGAGTTGTAAGCATTGTAAAGCCTATCCACATTGCGATTCCAAGGATAACTGCCGCCATAATAAACATTGGCCCTATTACAGCCCAACGCCATGAAAGTCCACCAAGGGTAATTCCAGCGACAAGCCAAGATGGCCATCCTGCATTGATCATAGCCGTTATTGCAGCTGTCTTAGTGAGGTACCATCCATAGAATCCACCGTATATAACTGCATAGAGAAAATACCAAATTAGTGCTATTAAAGCAATCACAAGGATCAAAGCGCCATAAATTTTATCTTTAGCCATAATATATTTCACTCTTAGTTTATAAATTATAAATAATGGATATATCTTATTCCTCAAAAAAGTAAGGAATAAGGTGATAGAAAGTTACTTATTGAATTAATAAAATTTTCGATTTTAAGAATGATTAAAAATACATAATCAATATAGTGATAAATCGAAAATCAATTGATATTAAAGAGAAATTCATTGAATAATAAGTTAAAAAAAAGGATTTGATATAAAAAATAACACTAGTTAATTGTAATAATTAGAAATTAAGAAATGATAAGAAATAGATAAAAATGATAAAAAGTAAAAGGGTAATTCATTTAATTCCAGGCTTTTTTCCTATTACTGGTGGTGGTGCAGAATATTTTGTTTTAAATTTATGTAAAGGATTAAAAAAATATCAAATAGAGTCAATTATAATTACAAGGCGATATAAAAATTTAAAGAAAAAAGAAATAATAAATGGACTAACTGTTAGGCGTTTTGAAAATTATCTGCCAGAAAAAATAAAAAAGTTGGGAATTGGAATAAATGTAAAATCAAAATATTTAAGAATGCTAGTTGCATTGGGCGATCTTTTAGGGGAATTAATAATCTTATTTAAGATTTGTAGAAAGTTAAAGATATCGTTAATACATTCTTCATTTATTGTTCCAACAGGATTAATAGGAATTATAATTAAGAAGTTATTAAAGATACCTTTAATAATTACAGTTCATGGTCCAGCGGATTTTTATAATATACAAAAAATATTAAGGAAGACATTCCGATATATCTTAAAAAGAGCCGATAAAGTAATTTGCGTAAGCAAGAGATTGGAAAAAGATATTAAAAAAGAATTAAGAATTAAAAATACAAACATGATATTAAATGGGACACCAAAAGTAGATTATTCATATTATAGAAATAAAAAAATGTTTAGAAAATATGAATTAAATAAGGAAATTAATAGACCAATAATAATAATGACAGGTAGGTTAATAAAGAGCAAAAGAAACGATTTATTAATTAAAGCAATTCCAAGGCTTAGTACGAAATTTCCAGGTGTAAAAGTAATAATTTTGGGTGAGGGAAGAGAAAGACAAAATTTATTTAAATTGGCAAAAAAATTAGGTGTTGAGGGAAATATAATTATCCCTGGATGGGTCTCAGAGGAAGATAAAAGAGACTTTCTAGGCATTTCAGACATATTTGTTCATTTATCAACTGAAGAAGGTATGTCTCTATCATTAATAGAAAGCCAGTTTGCGAGTC
Organism: Candidatus Helarchaeota ASGARD archaeon Hel_GB_B; assembly: GCA_005191425.1. Classification (GTDB taxonomy): domain Archaea; phylum Asgardarchaeota; class Lokiarchaeia; order Helarchaeales; family HEL-GB-B; genus HEL-GB-B. The sequence goes on along the minus strand of SUPR01000024.1, from coordinate 10,562 downwards.
TCCCAGTAATAGTCCCAAACTCCAGATTTGCTAATGAAATTATTAAAAATGGTTATAATGGGTTATATCTTAAAGAACCAATAAAAATTGAAGATATTGTGAAAAAAATTGAAACTATATATTCAAATAAAGATATATACGAAAAATTTAGTCGAAATTCATTGTCTAATTCAACTCGATTTACCCTGGAAAAAATGGTAAAAAATTATTACACAGAATACAAAAAAATAATGAGATAATACGAATTGAAGGTTGCTTCATAGCTTTTATTACTACTTTTTGATTAAAAATGCCCAAGAAGGAATAATAAATTTAATTAAAGGGTAAAAAAATTTAATATATTTGAAATTGTGAGAAATATAAAATAAAAGGAAATAATTTGAGTAATAAAATTTATTTTTTAGAATAAATAAATTAATATCATAAACTTTATTATAGAATAAATTAAGTAAATTAATAATTCGGGGAAAAGTAAATTGGAAATTAACTAATTTTCTAAGATATGGTTGAAACTTTACTGGTAAATATGAGATAAAAGGTAATTTAGTATGTGGCTCGATAGGGAATAAACGATTTGGAATTGAGATATATAGAAAGCCTTGATTTTTAAGTATTCTAGATGTTTCTTTTATATATTTTTCGGAAGAATCACAATGCTCCAGGACCATTTGAGAAAGTATGAAATCGAAGGTATTATTTTTAAATGGTAGATTTTCTCCGGAACTAACAATGAAATTAGACATTAGATTTTTCCTTTTTAATTTTAAATTATTTTTAAAATTTTTGGCCATGGGCTCGATTGCTACAATATAATAATATTTAGCAAGTTCTAAGGTAATATTACCCCTTCCACATCCATCATCTAATATAACTGGTATTTTATGTAGTAATTTAGATAGGATATAATGAATACGGGAAGAAATTATTTGAGTTCTCTGAGTAGAATACTTTTGAATTCCATTCCTAAATAAATTAGATAAGAAAAATAGTTTTCCTGTAAATAAATAGAGTATAAAAATTATCAGTAATCCCCCTCCAATGATTAGCAATTTAAAAAAATAATTTGGAATAAAAAGTCCCGATCCAAAAATTATTGAAGGAATGGTTATTGATAAAATCCAGAACCGGAAGTCCAAACGTTTAAAATAAATTTTATTATTAGAATATTTCTGTTTTAATAATTTTTTGAATAAGATAAAAAGAAAAGTAAATTGAATTAATTCTGATAAAATAACAGCAAGGCTTATACCATAGATACCATTTATTGGAATAAAAATTGATAAAAAAGAAAATTTAGAAATTAATAATAAAATAAGTCCATATAATTTATAGGTAGGTCTATTTAATGCGATAAAAAATTCAATAAAAATGGAACTAATTTGGGTAAAAATAGATGAAATAATTAAAATTCTCATACTGATAAAGGTCGCTGCTGAATATCCTGGGCCATATAAAAAATGGATGATAATATCTGGATAAAATAATATAATAAGTGAAATAGGAATATAAATTAAGAAAAAGAATTTTAAAGATTGGTTCATTAAGGAAATAACTTTTGATTTATCATTAGAAATTTTGGAAATTTTTGGTAAAAGAAGTATATTGACTGCGTTATTGATGACGCTTAAAACACCTGTAATAGAAACGGCGACTAAATAAAGTCCAAATTCATTAGGCGTAAAAAAGAAACCAATGAATATTATGTCCATCTGAGAGGCAACAATTGCAATAATCGTAGAACCATAAACCGGCATTGTGAATTTAAAATAACTTGTAAATGACAATTTATTATTGTTCATAATTTTAGGATTTTTTGAGAGCAGTTGTTTGAAATTCATAAATGGAATGATTAATAGGATTGCAATAATTGGAATTATAGCAAAACTTAAAAGAATTACTAAAAATAAATCAAATCCAACTATGATTAATACAATAAAACTAATTAAACGGATGGTAGCTAGTGAAAATTGTAGGTAAAACATTTGTTTAATTCTTTCTCTTCCCCTGGATATTGAATAAAAAAGTCCATGAAATATTATTGAAGACGCAGATATCAGCCCAAATTCTATTATTAAAAAATTATTAAATGGATATAAAAAGTATAAAAGAATCCCAGATGTTAAACAAGTGAATGTATCTAATATTAAAATTATAACTGAAATTTTAATAAAATTTCCTTTTCTATTTTCTGCTATAAATTTTGGAATTGTGCTTACGATTCCAAGTTCTAAAATTGTAGCGATAATTAATGCCCATTTTCTTGTCAAATTAACTGTTCCAAGTAATGTTGGCCCTCCAATCCAAGAAGTAAAAATATCGAGAAAAAAATTTGATAAATAAGCAATAGAATAGGAAATTAACATAAAAAGCATATTGAATGAATAGTTTGAATAATGTACAATGGATTTCTTGTTATTAATCATTTCAAGCTGCCAAAATCTATAATAATAAAATAATTTTTTTTAAGACTGTTAATTCTTTTGATTCAATCAATTTTTTTTAAAATAGATTATTTTTGTAGATATTGAGAATAATTTTAGATTAAAAAATTTATTAATATTTACAGAATTTGATTTTATTGATGAATATTATTTGGATAAATGATTTTATAGTAAAGGACAAATTTACAAAAAATTATCCTTTTATGGAGATAATTGAGTATATAGATAAGAGAGAATTGGAAATTATCATAATTACTCTTAAACTTATTATAAAAGGAGCTAAAAAAAAGCAAGTTCCAAATTATTTTATATTTGAAAAAGAATATTATAATGATTCAAATAAAAATAGATTTAGTAGACTTCAAAAGTTTATTATTTTCTTGATTAAAGGATCTCCTATTTATTTAGTTAAAAAATTAATACAATTGAAACAAGAAAAAACAGTAGTACATTTATTTTCTGGCTTCATCACGAGCTTTTTTGGGGCATTAACATGTAAATTATTAAATTTACCGTGTATAATTGGTCCAAACGCCATTCCATCTAAAAATTTAATCTTTAAGAATATATCCAAACTTTCAAACATTAAATTTTTTATAAGAGATCTTATCATATCTCGATTACCATGTAATAAATTTCTGTGCTTTAGTAATTATCATCAATATATTCTTAATAAAAAATTTAGGATCTCAGATAAAAAAATGGAAATAATAGGAATTGGGATTAATCCAAGAAGATTTCACATATTAAAATTAAATAATTCTACTTATAAATTATTTAATAATATGAGTAAGACAATTTTATACGTAGGATTACCAATAGAAGAGAAAGGATTCTACAAATTCATAAAAATTTGCAAACTATTAATTGATAGAGGTATTATAGTTAATATCATTATAATTGGGATAAAAAATAAAAAATTAAGATTAAAATTAAAAAGAGAACTCAAACAATTAACTAAAAATATTCATATTTTTGGTTGGATATCCCGTCTAAATTTAATTTATTATTACAATTTGGCAGATCTCTATATCAATCCATCAATTGATGAGAGCTGGTCAATGACTACTATCGAGGCGCTTTCATGTGGAACACCATGTATTTGTCCTAATATTCCAATTTTCAGATATCATATTAAAGAATATAAAAATGGTCTATTATTTAAAATCAATAACCTTGAGGATATGTTTTTAAAAATCGTTGAGGGACTAAAAATGAATTGGAACAGAGACGAAATATCGAAAAATGCTCAAATCAAATATAATTGGGAAAAACAAGCAGTAAAATTACTGGAGGTATACAAAAAAATAAGAACTGGTGATAATAATAGTTGAAAAGAAAATTGGTATATTGTCGTATAGGTTTCCTCCTTTAAATGGTCGAGATGCCGACTTTTGTTCATCATTATTTAAAAATTTTGATAAATTACGGATAAAATCTTATGTAATAACGAGTAAACTTGATTTTTATGAAAATTATATAAGAGACAATAAATTGCATAACAAAATGATTTTTAGGATAAGAGAATTTTTCATCATAAAATTTTTACGACGCTACAAAATTTTTAGAGTTATATTTCGGCACTTACTGTTTCCAGATCAATATGTTAGTTGGATATTGTATTCACTTATAATGGGAACTCATATTATTAAAAAAAATAAGATTACACATTTATTTGTCATGGTACCTCCTGCAAGCAATTTAATATTAGGCTATATGCTTAAAAAACTAACTAATATTAAATTAATGATATATCTTGCTGATTTATGGACTCAGAATCCATATTTAAATTTAAAAAAACGGTATTATTATTTTATTGCTAAACACTTAGAGCGAAAAATTTTAAATGAGACTGACCTGATTTTTATAGCCTCTGAAAAATATATTGATATTCTAAACAATATAAAAATTGACAGTTCTAAGATTTTTTTTATTCCTTTTGGTTATGATGATTCAGCATTTAGAAATATTTCACCTATTCAGTTTAAACGCTTTACTATACTTCATGCTGGTACTCTTTATCCAGGTAATTATGTAAATCCAATACATTTTTTTCAAGCGATAAAACTACTATTAGATGAAAGAAAAGATTTAAGCGACAAATTTCAAATAATTTTTTGTGGAAAATATCCAAAATATGTAGAAAAATTAGTAAAAGAAATGAATTTAAATAATGTACAGCTGCTTGGTTTCATATCGAAAAAATCTACAATCGAATTAATGATAAGTTCTGACCTAAATTTAGTCCTATTATATCCAAAAAAAGAAACAGAAATAATTATTCCAAGTAAGATTTATGAATATATGCGTGCTAAAAAACCAATACTAGGTTTGGTACCTATCAATGGGATATGTGCAAAGCTTATTACACAAAATAAAGTTGGTGTGGTTATTGACCCTAAAAAAATAAAGGAAATAAAAGATTTCTTAATAAAAAAGATCAATTATTTTATTAAAAGTAAAAAATTAGTTGAATATCCTGATAATGAAATTAAAAAATATGAACGACTCAATTTAACAAAAAGGATTCTTTACTTAATTAAAAAAATTGAACAAAAAAGTTAAATTAGGTAAATTTAATGCGAATTTTATTCTTATTACCCCAATTAGAAAAAGGTGGCGGACAAGTAATACAAGCGCTTGAATTAGCAAAATTTCTAAAAAAAAATAATCATTCAGTCATAATTATTTCTGATAGAAGCAAAAAAGTTTCTAAAGATGGACTGGAATATTTAAAATATTTGGATATTCATCTAGTAGGAAAAAAGTCTTATAATTATTTATTATTAATACGGTATGTTTCACTTTTTTTTGCGTTTCTAAAAGTATTCCGAAAAAAAAGAATTGATTTAATTCAAATTTTTGACCCCCATTTAGGTGGTTTAATTGGTACTCTTATTAAAAAAATATTTGAAATACCCTTAGTAATTAGAATAGGCGCTAAATATAATGAATATTATGAAAATAAAATAGAAAAAATGAACTTGATATTCCGAAATCAAATATTTAAAGAAATTTTTCACATTTTATTAGAAAAATTTGAAATGATGTCATTAAAAAATTCAGATATAATCATATCTAATTGTCAATTTATTAAAAAGTATATTTTAAGTAAAGGATATATTCAAAATCACAAAAAAGTTCGCGTTATTCCCTCAGGAGTTTCTTTAAATTATTATAAAAGCGATGGTATTCAAAATAAAGAAAAAATTAGAGAAAATAGATATCTTTTATATGTCGGGAGAATTGTCTATTATAAAGGATTAAATACATTAATTGATGCATTTAAGAGAGTATTAAGTAATTATAAAACTTTGAAATTAATATTAATAGGTTCTACAGAAATTAATGAAAAATACTTTAAAAAATTGAAAGAAAAAATAGAAATAGATGGATTAGAGAAACATATTATATTTAAAGGTTCGGTTCCTCATAATGATGTCTATCATTACCTTAAAAATGCAGAAGTCCTAATTTTACCTTCAATAAAAGGAATATATTCTATTGAAGAAGGACTACCAAATGTAATTCTAGAAGCATTTAAGATGAAATGTCCAGTTATTGCTTCAAATATTGGTGGTATAAATGAAATTATTAAGGACAAAGAAACTGGTCTCTTAATTGAGCCTTCAAATACAACTCAATTAGTCAATAAAATACTATTACTATTGAAAAATGATGATTTAAGGGGAAAAATTATAAAAAATGCAAGACAATATTTATTACAAAATAGAAATATCAATACCATTTATAAAGAATATTTAAAAATCTATAAAAAATTGACAAGTTAAATCATTAAAAAATCTAAAAGTTAATAGGAATGATTAATAATGGTCAAAATTAGGTCAATTGCTTGGAGTTTATGGGCATTAGCTTTTTTACTCATTTGCATTCCCATTGTTTTTGCTATTATCTCTTTTATTTATGGTTTTATAATTACAGTCCCTAATTTTTTATATTCATTTATATTTTGGCCTTTAGATCTATATCCCTTATTCGGCATAATTAGTTATATCGGAGCATTCGCTTGGTGGTGTTTTTTAGGTGGACTGGTTCTTTTTACAATACATTTTTTAAAAAAGGTATTTAGAAAAAAGAAATATAAACCTATAATTCTAAAAAAGGAAAATCCAATTGACCTATCAAAGAAAAAAATAATTATTGTAATACCTGCTTACAATGAAGAGGAAACAATTGGAAGTGTAATTAAGAAATGTAAAAGTTATACCAATGAAATTATTGTAGTTAATGATGGGTCTACTGATAGAACTGAAAAAATTGCATATGATTTAGGTGCTACGGTCGTTTCTTTCTACAGGAATAAAGGGCTGGGAAGAGCAATGCGAGCCGGACTGAGAGAAGCTTTAAAGCAAAATGCTGATATAATTATTACAATTGATGCGGACGGTCAATATTTAGCCGAAGAAATTGATTCATTATTGGATTTAATAAGAAAAAATGCAGCAGATTTGGTATTGGGTTCGCGATTTCTGGGAAAAATAGAGAAAATGTCCGGTATTAAAAGGCTTGGTAACAAAATTTTTTCATGGATGGTCAGAAATGTTACGGGGCTCCCTTTAAAAGACCCTAATACCGGATTTAGAGTAATAAAAGCTGAATTATTAGAAGTTTTGCATTTAAGTTCCTCATATACATACACTCAAGAAATGATAATTCGCGCAGTAGAAGAGGGATTCAGAGTTAGAGAAGTACCTATTACATTTAAGAAACGAAATAAAGGAAAATCCAGATTAATGAGCGACTCTGCTGAATATGGCATTAGAACTTCATTAATACTCTTTAAAACATTTAGAGATTATCATCCCATTGCTTTATTTGGTTTGATTGGCGTAATAATTTTATTAGTAGGGATTTTATTGGGGGTATATAATGTATATGAATCATTCATACTGAGATGCCATTTATCATTCGGCCAAATTACTTTGACATCACTATTAATTCTTACTGGAATCCAAATTTTGTGTACAGGATTACTTGCGGATATGTTTTCGAGTAAGAAGATCCGAGAAACTTAAATCACCCCTAAATTCTAAATATTTTTATTATATATTAAAATTCTAAACTTAAAATAAAATATTAAATAAATTATTGAATAATTTTTAATAAAAATAGTCCTATTTTTTCTAACCAATTATTTTGACTTTATAACAAATTTGAATTATAAAAATATATATGTCATTTTTTAAAAATAAACCACTTTGTTTTTTAATTTAATCCCAGTTGGGATCTCTCAATTTTAATAAGGGAAACTTTATTAATTAAATTGGTTTATTTCCTCATTAACATTAAATAAAATTATAAACAAATGAAAAAGGTAAAGCCAATTGAACTTAATTAATGACATCCAAAAGATAATCTTAGAAAACGAAAATTTCACTGCTAAGGATTTAAAAGAATTTATTGAAAGTAAATATAACAAATCCGATAAGGAAACATTAAATATAATAAAAGACTTAGTTAAGAAAACTATTATTATAGAAAAGAAGGGAAATGATAATACTCAAAATAGCGTCCTAATTTTTTTAAAACATTACTCAAATTTTGATTTGTGGTTTTTATTAATAATTAACTTGTTTACGATATTTGGTTTTTATATACCTAATTTAGCTTTTTTTCGTTATTTTTTTGGTTTTTTATTTATCTTTTTTGTTCCCGGATATTGTATTATTAATATTATATATACTAAAGATTCGGATATTAATAAGCTGTTAAAATCTGTAATTGGAGTGGTATTAAGTATTTGTATTTCCGGTTTAAGTCTCTATATTTTAAATATATCTATTCATTATATTGATGAAACATATTCATTTCATCTGTTATTAATTTTCAATATAATATCGACCTCGATTTTATGGATAAAAAGATATAAGACATTTGAGCTCAATTTAAGGTATTATAATTCTTATAAAAATACACGTTATATTTTTAAATACGTCTTATTGCCCATTTTTCTTATTTTTTGTCTTGGAATATTATATAGAATATATATAAATTATTATTCTCAATATTTTAACATAATGCTCCCCTATTTTAGTTGGGCAAGTGATCAATGGGTTCATTATGCATTTGTAAGAGATGCAATAGAACACTCTTATTTTGATACTTCATATATGTATCTCTACAAATTCTATTATCCGATTTTTTATTTATCGTTAATGGGAAGTTATTATATTACTGGTCTGAGTTTATTAAGTTTATTTAGGTTAATTCCAATCTTTTTTGGTAGTTGTATTATTATTTCTTTAATGTTATTGGCAAAAATGATAACAAAAAGTTGGAAAAATGCATTAATAACGGGGCTGTTTCTAACTATTGCATCTCCTGTGTTTTTATCGTCTACATCTGTAATTTGGCCTCAGTTAATTGGTGATTTTATAGTTTCTATTTTAATAATTAGTTTTATCAGAATTTACAATGATTATTCAATAAAAAATGTATCAATTTTTGTGTTTTTGTTTTTATTTTTATGTGTTTCTCATATTGTATCGATTATTGTTGGCGCAATAATAATAATGACCGGCTTTATTTTGCTCTCATTTAAGAAGGGTTTCAATTTGAAAATTTTCATTACTCTAATTCCGTGTTATATTTTTACAATTTTATGGACTTATAATTTTAACATATCTGACGTCCAATTTGGGATAACTTCAATTTTTGACCTCATAAAATATGGAATATTGGGGTTAATAGGTATTTTTGTTACCTTTATTTTCACATATTATATATCAAAAATGATAAAAGACGAAAAACCAATATTAAAGTTTGAAATAGGATGGTTGGGATACATATTATTTGGTATAATTGTCTTAATTTTATTCAATCCTTGGTTTTGGTATTATTTTCCTTTAACTCATGATATGGTCAACTTTATTCCTTTTGAATTTTTTGCTACATTATTAATTACAATAGCATATTCATTAACATTTGGTATTATTGGATTTGTCATGGGTTTTAGGATAAATAAATTAGAATATATTATACTTTTAGGGTGGATTCTAGGTATATCGTTGATAACGGCTTTTTTTGCACTTCAAGGAACATATGAGCAACCATCCCGGACAATTATTTTTTGCTTTGAGCCTTTAACTATTTATTCAAGTTTCTATCTAATTACTCTAATTAAAGGTAAAAAGAAGAGGCGCTGGAAACTTGGGTTCTTTTTTATCTCCATAATTATACTTTCTCCATTAAATCTTTATTCATTTACAGCAACTTCAATAGGTTCAGGGACGATTAATTTTAAATCTGAAGTATATGGTGCCCAGTGGTACGGCACTTACAATAATTGGACTGAAAATACATTGTATATTGTAGGGACTAGAGGTATGTACCTAAATATAGGACTATTTTGGGATAGAAATCATAGTTTTGTATATATCCAAGATTTAAATTACCTAAAACCAAGTTATTTTAACTCAATAAGGAACGATACTAATAGATTATATATTGGATTTAATACGGTTTTTATGACAAATTATTTTGTCCATAATTGGTATTTTTATACATTTTTTAAATCTAAAATTAAAAAATTATATATTACCCCTGATTTAGAACAAGGATGGGTTAATTCATCAAGTACTCCATATATTAAAATGTACTGCAATCAATATTCAGAAATATATTTTATTCCTTTTGTTAATATTACCCAATAATTAAAAATAAAATTCAAAACAGGAAGTAGCGATTTGATAAAAAAGAAAAAAATTACTATTGTAATGGGTACTCGACCGGAAATTATAAAATTAGCTCCAATTATTAGGGAACTTGAAAAAGAGAATTTAGAATTTGACATAATTTTTACAGACCAGCATTATGATTACGAATTATCAAAAAAGTTTTTTGAAGATTTAGAATTAAAGAACCCCAAATATCACCTAAAAATTGGTAAAGGAACACAAGGTGAGCAGACCGGAAAAGCAATAATTGGGATTGAACATATACTTCTGGATAATATTCCTAAAATTTTATTGGTACAAGGTGATACAAATTCTGCACTTGCTGGAGCTCTTGCTGCAGTTAAATTACATATTAAGGTTGGGCATATTGAAGCTGGACTCAGGTCATATGATTTTAGAATGCCTGAAGAACATAATAGAAGAA
>SUPR01000023.1 GCA_005191425.1 Candidatus Helarchaeota ASGARD archaeon Hel_GB_B | reverse complement strand
TGATTTCTAATAAAATTTTATAACACTTTTCTTCATCATATTCTAAAGTAAGACCAAGATCTAATATAGCTTTACTTCCTGATCTTCTTGCTTTTTCTGCCAATTTTGTGCTATCAAATAGAGAATCGTCCAGATCAAAAAAAATTGCTTTTATCATCACTATTTCATTAATTTAATTTCATTTATAATTTTGTTCTTAAAATATTCAAATTAAAGTTTATAAAATGGAATATATTTAAAATTAAAAATATATAAAATAAATTATAAATCTACTAAAAACTATTGTTAATAAGGTAAATCAGATGTCAGACCCATCAGATAATGATAAAATTTTTCTACAAGGATTAAAAATTGAAAATATTATAGAATATATTGAAAGTAAAACCTTAGATGCTTTTTTTGGATATAAGTATGATGGTTTGGAAAATAAAAGCAATCTTTTAAATAGCTTAATAAATTGGGTATGGCGATTAAAACAAGAAATTAAAAAAAATACCTTCCTTTCAGATAAACTCATTTCAACTTTACTTGAAATTGCTGATAAAATTGATGAAGGAGTACGAAATTTAAAAATAGCTGTAGAACAACAAGAATATAATAAAGGAAATATTGAGATCGATAAAATATTAAGGGCAATACGCGAATTCTATGATTTACGTAAATTATAATTATTTTTTCAAACTTAATGAGGTTATTAAATATTTAAAAATTAAAAGGTTTAAAGATGGCTACTTTATCTATTGATGAATTAATGCTCGAATTATCTTTGGATGGAGAAAGGAAAGATAAAAATACCATTGAGTTTTTTTCTCCTGATGGGCTAACCTCGACTACCCTTAAATTATATGAAGATTTTAAAAAGGTGGTCATTCAAACTAAATTATATCATAGCTTTAATCAAATTGAAGGCGCCATATTTACTTTAGCTCAAGAACTATATGATAAATATTCTGAGAATACTGTAAGAGATATAATTGAAGATATAGCAACTCAAATTAAATATCTTTTATTACCGAAGATTTTTAACAATTTAGACCAATTTCAATTAAAAGAAAGTATGGACTATGAATCTACTTTTATTTATCAAATTAATTATAAAGAAAAAAATTATGTCGAATTGAAAAAAGAAATTTATTCAGCCATAAACAAATCATTTGAGTTGATTCAAAATTTACAAGAACAGATTGGCATTTTTATAGAGAAAAACATTAAAAAATATTTAGATAATCCAGAAATTGAAGTACAACTCTTGGAAATAAAGAAACGGCTCTTTCAAGTGCAATTTTACACAAGTATGAGCGGTAGGTTTGCTGAAGAGCAGAGAAGGAAAGCTAAAAAAATATATAAAGAGGCATATGATTTATATCAAAAATTTAAAAAGAATTTTGAGGACGAAGCTAAAAAAAGGGAGAAATTTTTAAATTTTTTATTTGATAAATATAAACCTTAAGCTGGATGTATGTATCAAATGCCTGATATCTTATTGTGTAATGATGATGGCTGGGAATCTGCTGGCCTCCATGCTCTTAAAAACGAATTAGATAAGATTGGTGATGTAACTGTTTTCGCTCCATCATGTGAACGAAGTTGGATCGGGAAAAAAATATCTCGATATAATGAAATATCTGTATCTCCTGTAGACCCAAAAGGAATGATAGATAATTCAGAAGTATACTCTGTTTCTGGTACTCCTTCCGATTCTTGCTTGATAGGAACTTCTAATATTTTTAAATCAAAAGGAAAACCCCCCGATTTAATAGTAAGTGGGATAAATAATGGCGCAAATATGGGACTGTCTTTCATCTTGAGCTCGGGTACTGTAGCTGTTTCTCTTGAAGCTGCAATGATGGGTATTCCGTCAATCTGTGTTTCTATGTTTTTTCAGAAAAAAGAACATTATTCAAAAGGAATAATAAATGATATAAAGTCCTATGACAAAGCAGCTATTTTTAGTCGAATGGTCGCAGAAAAAATTTTAAATAATGGTAAATTACCGGATGGAATTGATTTTCTAATAATAAATGTCCCATATGGAATAAAAAATTTTGATTTCGTTGTAACCGAAATTGCAAGAATTCATTACGGCTATTTATTTAGAAAAATTAATGATAATACTTATAAATTTGATGAACGATTAAATTTCCAAAATTTTAAAGATAAAGTCCCTGATAATTCTGATATAAATATTGTTATAAATAAATATAAAATCTCAATCTCACCAATTTTATTGGACCTTACGGGAAATTTAAAAGAATTGAATAAATTCTTACAATTTTAACGAATATCTAATTTAAGTTCCATGAAATATGCATTCTCTTTATTAATATAATATTCTTTTTTAATTCCAATAATTTTGAAGTTAAATTTTTTATATAACTTAATAGCTGGCTCATTTGATACCCTCACTTCTAATTGCACTCTTGATTTATTATTCTTTTTAAAAATTTCTATTAGAGATTTTAATAATTTACTACCGTTTCCTAAATTTCTATAATTAGGGTGGACTGCAATAGAAACCACATGTGCATAATTATTAAATTTCAAAAGTCCTATAGCGTATCCAACAATTGTTTCTCTATTCTCAATTAATACCGAAGGATAAAAATTATTTTTAATAAAAAATTCTAGTATTCTAGTTGAATACGGTTCTTTAAAGCAAATATCCTCTATATTTTTAATAATTGTTAAATCTGATAATTTTATTTCGCGAACCTTTTGGTGTTCGATCTTATTATCAATATTTTTCATTTTATTTTTAAGGGATTTAAACTGATTTTATTAAATAAATTAACATTACCAATTTAGGGGAATCTTGATACTATTTTTGATTAACATATCTAGAGTAAGTCCCTTTTCTAAAGTCAATTCTCTTGTAATTTTATAATTATTTGACCTTGTCATAATTAAGTCATCTATAATTAAGAAGTAAAATTTCTTATCATCATTAAACTTAACGGCTAAATATGGTTCTGCTCCAAAAATCTCTGAAAAATCCTTTAATTCATTAATATCATGTTTATCAACATATAATATTTTATTACTGGTGTATTTTACCTCAAAAGCTAAGTACCTTTTTCCATTACCACTAATTATATCTGGCATTGGATATCTTGAAGAACCCGCTCCACTTGCAGGAACTCGAATAGTTGCAAAACCATTCTCCCACAACTTTTTCACAAGAGACCTCTCAACATTAATTCCTTTTTTAATCAAAAAAACACCTTCAAACAAAAATAACAATTTCTTGAATATAAATTTGAATATTTATACATTTAAGTCAATTAATTTTTATATTTGAATTATTAAAACCTTTTGATTATTAATCGAACATCAAAATTGATGGTAATAATCTGAAAAATTAAACGGGATTTTCATTTACTTTCATTTTCTTTTTTATTTTCATTTTGAAATGGTAAACATTTTTATGAAGCCATTTAATTAAAGGATTAATATTATAAACAAAATTAAATTAATGATTACAAGAAAAAAAATGAGTTGGAAGTTAAATTTTTAATTTAAATATCTTTTTTAAATCTCAATTTAAAATAATTAGAATAAAGAAAAAATAACAATGAAAATTATTGAAGAAAATTTAGACCAATCTGAAATAGAAATTTTGATTGATAATTTAAACGATTTATGGTATCTCTATAATATTATAACACCTGGCGATATCGTTTATTCATGGACTAAAAGGCGAATTAGACAAGATAACGAATTTGCAAGATCTGATAAGGGAGAAAAAGTTAGGATTTATGTCGGGATTGAGGTCGAAAAATTAGGGTTTCATGCATTTTCAAATCGTCTACGAATCACAGGTAAAATTATAGACGGACCCGAAAACATTATATCTCTACATTCTTATCACACATTAAATATTGAAGTTCACACTAAATTAAAAATAAAAAAAACTGACTGGCCACATTATATTTTAGAAAAAATTAATGAAGCTATTGAAAGTTCAAAAAAACCCAATTTTTTAGTTGTCCTTATAGACAAAGGTGAGTGTATTTTAGCAGAAATATCAAATATAGGTGTTAGAATTATAAAATATTTTACTACTTCCCTACCTGGAAAATATTACGAAGTTAATTACCACAAATCTGCATTAAGAGACTTCTTCAATGAAGCCTATAATATTTTAAAAGAAAATACAAGTGAATTAATAAATTATATTGTACTTGGTGGGCCAGGCTTTATCAAAGAGCAGTTTTTTAAATATATTCAAGAACAAAAATACTCTATGATTAAAAAGATTGTTGTAATTCCCGCTAGCGGCGCAAATGTCAATAGTTTATATGAAGTATTGAAAAGTGAGAAAATAAAAACAATTATGGAAAATTTAAATTTGAATGAAGAATTAGAATTAGTAAACGAAATTTTTCAGCGAATTGGAAAAGATACTAATACAGTTGCCTATAAAATAAATGATATTGAAAAAGCCGATTTATATGGCGCAATTGATACATTATTAATCTTAGATAAATTATTCAGAGAATGTTCAATTGAAGAACGCGCTTATTTTTATAACCTTTTAAAAAATATTGAAAATAAAGGTGGAAAGATAAAAATAATAAGTTCATTGCACCCTGCAGGCGAGCAACTTAATAAATTAGGTGGTATAGTTGCTTTATTGAGATTTCCTATTAATTAAATAATTTTTCCATAATTAATGTTGTGTTTATTCCTAAATATCTGAATTTTCTTAATGTCTCCTACTTTATAATTACAATTAATGACATGAATTAGTCTATTTTTTGCTGTAGCTAACATCTCTCTTTCAAATTCATTTCTATATGTCCTGCCAGGTAATACTATCTTGGCATCTATTATTTCTCCTTTTTTAATTGGATTTTTTATGGATTTGATTTTATATATATTGAAATCTTTAGGAGAAAGTAATAGTTTAACATCATATTTTTTTTCTAAATCTCTTAATTCTTTATTGAATTGTGAAAATGATTTAGGCTTAGCCTTCATCCTCCTACCATATCTATAGGATATATAATTTTGAAAACCGAAAACGGGCCAATTACTTTTAATTTGTTTTTTTAGTATCAATTTAATAATTGGTTCGATTTGGTCCTCATTTATACCTGGAATTATTACCGGTGCAATTAGAAGTTCCATCCCACTATTTTTTATTATATCAATTTTTTTAAGTATATTTTTTAAAGAATAATTTTCAATACCTGACAGAAAAATTGCTTCTTTTGGGTCTAAAGAATTTAAAGATAGATTAATTCTATTAAGTCCAGCTTTTTTTAATTTTAAAATTGTCTCCTTATTAAGTAAAATCCCATTTGTTTGCATTGAAATAACTTTTATATTCACATTTTTTGACAGATTTTTTATCAAATCAATGAGATATGGATAGGTTAATGGTTCTCCTTGACCATCCAAATGTATTTCTATATCATTTACTTTTTTAAATTCAATGACCTTTTTAATTTCTTCCAATAAATAATTTGGTTCAATTATATAATCAACCCACCTTGTTTTTGACCGCGGGCCTTCATCTACGCTACAAAAAGGACAATTTAATATACAGCCCGTAATTGGCCTGATCTGTAAAAGATTAGTACCTCTATCTATAATTCCAAAATAAATACTACCTATTAATGGAATCCTTGATTCTTTTGTAATATAAAAAATCCTTCTTTGGGTAAAAGTATTTGTTAAATTTTTATAAATTTGATTAGAAATAAAGAAATTTAAATAATTAACAACCTCCTCTTTTTGAGGTAATTGATAATTCGATATGATTTCTAAAAAAAATTTTCTATTCTTAGAATAAAAATGTATAATAATATCTGAAACATTAAATTTTTTAATTAATGCCTTCTTTAGACTCTCTTTAAAAATAAAACCTTTCAAAGTTTTGTGTATCTGAACAATTAATCTATCTTTTTCAAAATTAAAAAATGGACCTATTGCTGAATTTAGATCTATAAGTAATTTCAAAAAAATGACCCATAATGTTTTCACAGATTTTTTCTATAAATAAATTAGAACTATATATTTTAAATTATTTCATATTGGCGTAAAAGTAACATCAAACCTGTTTTGTCCGCTCCATTCTTCTACAATTCCGCAAATATATCCTTGTTCGTGTATAAAATCTGCAATTTTGTTGATAAAATCCTTATGTAATTCAATTCGACTTTTAAGTGGTTGATAGAAAATCATTTTCTCAGGAATTCCAAATTTTTTTACCAAAACTTTTACAAGATTGGATAAATTTTGCTGTTCATCTTGATTTTGGGAAAAAATTACTGCTTTAACAAATAATCCTTCATCGGAAATTTCTTCATAACTTGTTTTTGTATTCTTAGCCCTTCTTTTCATCCTATTTCTTAGTTGTACTCCTCCTTTAACAAAAGCAGTACAATAATGAACATTTAAATCTAGGTTAGTTGTTTGTTTTAGAATTTTAAATGCTAATTCATGGCTACCTTTCACTGATGTTAGATCTTTTAATGTATAATTTTTCTTTTTTAATTCCTCTGAATTTGCATCACACATCTCTAATTCATTTAAATTAATAAATTTTACACCTTCAATACTGTCTAAATACCTTATATATTCCATTATTTCATCAAATTTATCTGGTAAAACTGGTATCTCTGCTCCTACATCCATATTAGTTTCTGTTGCCCATTCAATTTTACGTCTATCTTTTTTTCCTGTATGAAACCTTATTTCATCCAATCCAGCTTCTGCTAAGGCAAATAAATCTTTTTTATTCTCAAGAATTGTGCCTGTTGTATATAAATGGATATGAAACTTTGTTCCAAATTCTTTTTTTAGGAGTTTTATGTAGTGAATAGTCCTATCTAATTTAACTAACGGCTCTCCACCGGTAATTCCTGCACCTTTAGCTTCCATTAAATTGACTTCCTTTATAATGTCTTCATCTCCGTGAACTTCGACATCATTTGCAAAAATAATATCATGACCTTTTCTTTTGTCTGATAATGGGCAATACCAACTACAAAACTCCGGATTTGGACATAACCCGGTTACAAATAGTACAAGCTTACTTCCTTCCAAGCAATATTTGCATCCTTCTGGTAAATTTCCTGTATAATACGTATGTTGCTCTATAGATTTAATTTTCTTCATTTTCTATCATTTTAACATAAAAATGTTTTTAACACATAAATGTTAAATACTCTTTTCAATTTTTTTTTAGTATAAATTTAATCTCAAATATATTAGAATTATTGCTTAAAAATTTGGGATATTGGTGTAAACTGAGATGATAAATAATGTCCATGGAGGAGCTAATATTTGAATCATTTACAATCTATTGAATATAGATTAAAGTCAATAAAATATCTTACGCAATTAAAGAATAAATTTACTTACAATAAACTTAGTCAGATTTTTAATTTACCAATGACTGTATTGAATAGATATATTAAAGGTCATGTCCTCCCCTCTTATACGCGAGCTAGGGAGATCTTCGAAGTTTTTGCAGAATTTTTTGATGTAAAAGATGAAATTCGTAAGAATATAACTTTTGATGAGAATGGTTATTTTGACAATTCAAACATTGTTGGTAATAATTTTATATTAGAAATTGTGGCTTCTGAGATTTTTAACAAATACTATAAGAAAAATATTACTAAAGTCTTAACTGCAGCTGTTGATGGTGTGCCTTTAGCTGTTTTAACTGCAAATGAATTGGGTATTGATACTATTATTGCTAAAAAAACTAAAGAAGCTGGTGTTTCCAGATTTCTTGAAGAAAATTATTCTCCTGGCAGAACTGGTATCATCATTCCTTTATATTTGCCTGCAAATTTGCTCTCTAATCAAGATCGTATATTAATTGTCGAAGACATTATTCGGTCTGGAGAAACTCAACGCGCCCTCTGCCGATTGGTCACTAAATCCAAAGCTTTAATTTCGGGTATTTTTACTCTAATTGGCATTGGGGAAAATAAATGGAAGGAACAATTAAAGGAAACTATTCTCTTAAATTATCTAAATTATTCAAACATAAAAGATGATAAACAAAAAGCTATAATTTCAGCATTTCATGCGCATAAATTTGATTTACTTAAAAATTTGGTCGAAAAAGAGAATGTAACTGATTATATTAACGACCTTATAGAAAGTTTAATAAAAAATGAGACCATAAATGTTTTCATAAATCTTCCTGAACCATAATTATATCTTATTAAGCAAAAAATTTAGAATAAAAAATATTTTTATTGAAAAATTGAATTATAATCAATCAAAAAAAATCAATAATTTATTTTAATAATCTTTAATTTATTTTATAAATAATGTTCTAAAATGTTAAAAATGAGCGATAAAAATACCGATCACGGAATTAGGACTATTTATTGGAAAAATAATAAGGCAATTTTAATTGACCAAACAAAATTACCAGGTAAATTGGAGTACATTACAATTGACAATTATAAAAAAATGGCTAAAGCTATAAAAGTTATGAACATAAGAGGTGCTCCTGCAATTGGTGTAGCTGCTGGGTTTGGAATGGCATTAGCAGCCTTACAAATACCTGACTCCGCTGAACAAACCGAGTTTCTGAGCAAAATAACTGAAGCATACAATATTTTGAGTAAGACTCGCCCCACTGCCGTAAACCTATTTTGGGCACTGAATAGGATCATGAAATTAATTAAAAATAATAACACAGATATTTTAAATTTAAAAAAATTAATTGTCGATGAAGCACTTAAAATTGCAAAAGAAGATTATGAAATTAATAAAAAAATGGCTGATATTGGCGCTACACTTGTTAAACAAAATTATAAAATAGTTACACATTGTAATGCAGGTGCATTAGCCACTTCTGGAATTTATGGAACTGCTTTAGGTGTAATTAAACGTGCTCATGAATTAGGAAAGAATATTTTTGTTTATGCGGATGAAACAAGACCAAGATTACAAGGTGCTAAACTAACTGCTTTTGAGTTATCCTATGAAGGTATACCTCATAAGGTAATTTCCGATAATATGTTCTCATATATCTGTTATAAAAAAGAAGTTAATTGCGTTATACTCGGCGCTGATAGAATTTTAGCAACTGGACATGTAATCAACAAAATTGGAACTTCAGGTGTTGCTATAATTGCTAAACATTATAAAATCCCATTTTATGTAGTTGCACCCTCTTCTACATTTGACCTTACTACTCAAATTGAAAATGTAGTTATTGAAGAAAGAGACCACACTGAAGTTACCACAATTAATGGGAAATTGATTGTACCAAAAAATACCGATGTTATTAACCCCGCATTCGATATTACACCACCTGAATTAGTTTCAGCCATAATTTGTGAAAAAGGTATAATTTATCCTCCATATAACGAAAATATTGTAAAAATAATTAATAGTTAAAAAAATTTATCTAAAAAATCATCTGTCTTCTATTATATTAACGTTTATCTAATACTTAAAATGAATGTGGTAAATTTGAACGAAAATAAGGAATTAAAGTCCTCGAATAACACGGAAAAAGAAAAATCTAAAGAAATTGAAGTCTATAATGGTATTCTTAAAGGATTAAAAGTCCATATTGAAGACGAAAAATCTAAAAAACTATATGAAAAAGGTTATTACGGAAATTTCGAAAATAATATTTTAATCCTAGAACCACTCGAAGCACTTCTACTCTTAGAACGAAAAAGGCTCAATATATATGATGAAAATGATAAAAATTATAATTTTAGAGAGTTATCTGAATATTTTGTAAAAAATATTCCTAACTTCTGGACAAAATATTTAGTCTATAAAGATATTCGGAGTAGAGGTTATATAATACGTCAGGGCTTCGGCGAAAGTATCGAATTTAGAGTATATGATAGAGGTGTAATCGCTGGAGAATCCGCAGCAAAATATTTATTACATCCGATCACTGAAGGTACTCCACTTAAATTAGTTGATCTAGCTAAAATTACAAAAATAGCTAAAAGCTCGAGAAAAAAACTGGTCTTAACCGTAGTCGACCGCCAAGGGGAAGTCACATATTATCAATGCAAGGAAGTCTTACTATGATTTTTTTATTTAAAATTATCAAAATTTTGATGCCTAAAATTATTTTAAAAATAATTTTCTAAGTTACGTTGATTTTATTGTAAAAAATCGATACCCTTTTTATAAATTAGTTTGACTTATCTATTTATCTAAATTTATTAATAGCTATTCAATTACGTAATTAATTCGACCCTTGAAACGTTATTTGTTTTTTTTACTTGATAAATTGTATCTGCAACATCTTCTAAACCTGCAAAATGGCTAATAATTATCATTTGCGGCACTATTCTATTGTCCATCAGAAAATCCTTCATTATATCAACAAGTTCTCTACGTCTCTCATCGTCAAGGTGTATTGTTGGCTCGTCCATTATTATTGAGGATAAATTCCCGGAAATAGTCTTAGCAAGTGCTAATCTTATAGCAATAGCTATCGCGACCTTCTCCCCACCACTCATCGATTTAATTGATACTTCATTTCCACCTTTTACAATTGAAATATCAAAATCTTCTGATATTTCTATGTTCATTATGTCAAGATTAAAATGTTCAACATATGTCTTCGCATACTCCGAGATAATTGGAGCGATCACTCTTCGGACCAATTTTTGTCCTCCATCTCTCGAGAATGAACCTCTTACTCTTTCTAATTTATTTAGAAATTCTTCGATTTTATTAAGACTTTTTTCTATTTTTTTAAGATCAGCAGCATATTTTTTTAGTTCTATTTCTAATTCTTTCATCTCTTCTATTCTTTTTTCAAGTAATTCCTTTTTTTCATTTAATTCCGTTTTTATTTTAATCTGTTTTTGGAGTAATTTATCCCGTTCTTCCCCTATTTTCTCATGTTCTTCCTTATTATAGCCTAACTCTTTTATATTTTGATTAGTATCATTCAAATTAGACAATAAAATGCTTTTCCTGGATTTTTTTAATTCAAGTTTTTGAGTTAATTCATTATATCGGCCAGCAATCGGTTTGAGATTATTATATTCATTTTCTTTTTCTCTCAATCTCTTTAATTCATTTTCGGGCTTCGTAGGTTCGTATCCAATTTTTGTGATAATTTCTTGAATATCATCCGATAGTTTCCTAATTAATACATTGATGTCTGATATGTCTTTTTCAATATTAGTTTTAATTTTAGCGAGTTTAACTTCAATTAATTGAAGTTTCTTATATAATTTTTTAGATTCTAATGACTTTTTATCGATATCTTTCTTTAGTTTAATAATTCTTTTCACATTTATTTCCGTAACTTCTTTGATTTTCTGGTTTAATTCAGATTTAGATTTATTTAACCCTTCAAGTTCATTTTGAATTTTTTTTAGTTCATCAATATGCCTTTTTTTCTCATCCCGTAGTTCATTTGTCACTTTTTTTCTATGGTCTATAGTCAGTTTTGATTTACACACTGGACAAATATCTTTTTCTTTTAATAAATCTAAGAATTCATCAATTTCACGAATTCTACCAATTTTTTGTCCATAACTCTCCTGTAGATTTCTTATTTTAGTTTCAATTTCTTTTATTCTCTTTTCTAATTCATTTATTTTGTCTTCTTTTCCTTGTGGCGTAATATCTGTTAATACTTTTTTAGCTTTTTCTATTAATTTTTTAAGTTCGTCCTTCATTTCAGAAATTTGTGAAAAATGGCTATCTAAATCATAAATTAAATTTGAATATATTTCCTTTATCTGCCACAAATCATCCTGTATTTCTAAATCAACTTCAATATTCGATTTATATTCTTTATATTCCTCAAATTTTTTACGTAAATTTTTATCTATATTTTGAATTTCATTAATTTCATTAGTAAAATCATTCAAATTCTCATTTTCATCATTTAATTTTCGAAATTTCTCAACATATTGTTCTATTAGTGGAATTCTTTCTATTTTTTTTTCTAATTCTTTCATCTTTTCTTTTGCTTCTTTACTCTCAGCTACCGAAACTTTAAAGTCTTCTATCTCCTTTTCTATTAAAGAAAGTTCTCCACTGATTACTTCTATTGATGTATGAAGCTTATTATATATCTCCTTTTTTTTGTTCAATTCATTTAATTTTTCATCAATATTTTTAAATTGCTTATTTACTAATTTAAAATCTTTTTCAAGTGATGTTATTTTATTTTTCAAGTCATCGATTTCAATTTTTATTTTTTCAATGTTTTTGGTCTTTGTTTTTATCTCTATATCAAGTTCACTTTTTCTATTTTTTAAATCCTTTTTTTCTTCTTCAAAATGTTCTATCACTTTTTTCATTAATTCCCATGATTTTTCCATTTTATCCAGGCCAATTAATTTTCCAATTAAATTTTTTCTTACTTTTGGGTCGGCGTCTATTAGACTTGCAATTTCTCCTTGGCGTATAAATATCGAGTTAATAATTGTCTCTTTGTCCATTTTTAAAATTTTAGGGATTTCATTAACTACATTATCTTTATGAGTAGCAATAACACCAATATCCTTCCTTATTAATTTAGCATTTACATTTCTTTTTGTCCGAGTCCATTTAACTTCATATTCTACTGAATCCATATCAAAATCAAGTATGATTTCAGCAGAAGAAGTACCCCACCTTATAATATCTGTAATGGTATCCCCCCTCACTTTATCTCCAAATAATGCAAAAATTAGACCATCTAGAATTGAAGATTTCCCTGCACCATTCTCGCCCACAATCACAGTGACTCCCAGAGGAAAATCAATCTCGGTTTCATTATGGGAAATAAAATTTTTCAAAATTATTTTTTTAAAGATCATTTTTATTTTCCTCCAAAAACTTTTCTGCAACCTTTTTTGCCTCTTCTATATTGTTATCAATCAATAATTGGTATAAATTATACGCAAGGTCCGCAAGAATTTCATCATTAAGATATTCTGACATTAGTTTCTTTAAATTCCAGTCTTTTTGAGGAATTAGATTCATTTTTGACGAAGTATCCTTAAAACTTAGTTTAATACTTAAGGTCTTATTTCTATATAATTCATTAAATTTTTCAATTATTGCTTTCATATCAATATGTTCTCCAATAACTCGCGCATGAAGGATAGGTTTTTTACCATAGTTCAGTTTGTCTGATATTTCTTCTAATTCATCAGTATTAATATCGATATTAATTTGTGGTCTGATATCTAAGTCAATTTTATTTATAGCCACTTCATCGTCCTCTAGATCTATAATATAAAAACCTTTACCATTTTTTTCCCATGAACTTATTTCATCTTTTCTTAAAATTTCAGTTGACCCCGCATAAGCAAGTTTTCCACTTCCAAATTTAGTAAATAATCGAGAATGAATGTGTCCCAGAGCATAATACGTTGCACTTCTAGGCAAATCATCTGCAGTTAATTCGTAAGCCCCTTCAAAAGGCAGATATTTTTTGAGAGCTTGATGTAAAATAAGAACCGATTTTTTATATTTTTCCGCTTCATGGTCAAATTTTTTTAATTCTTCTTTAAGAAGTATGATATTATTCCCTTTTAAATTTGAAATCCCACTAAATAAAACTCCTTTGTATTCTTCTGATTGTAATCTACCTATTCCAAGCACATTAACATTAAAAAGTTTATGAGGTGGTATTCCTCTCCTCTTAGGCATATCGTGGTCACCCAAAACGCTAAAAATTTTTACTTTTCCTTCCAATTTTTCTATTGAATTCTTAAAAGATTTTAAAGCTTTAATTTGTGGGTTTGGTGAATCAAATAAATCTCCTGAATGTATCAATACATCGACTCTTTCCTCAATAATTTTTGAAATAGCTTCGTCAAAAGCGTCATAAATATCTTGTTCGCGTTCATCAAGATTATATTGTCTATATCCTAAGTGAGTGTCTGATATATGCGCAATTCTCAATTTTTAACTCTCCACTAAATCTCTAATTTCTGAAACTGACTCTTGTAATCCATCTTCCTTTTTTTCCTTTTCATGTTCAGCTTCTTCAGATGCTTCTTTTAATTTAGTTATTATATCAATATCTGCGCCGCCTTCTTCGGTTATTCGTTCCCGAACTTTAATCATAACTGGTGCTCTTGTTATTTCTCCCACAACGACTGCTTCACCAATATTTAGACCAGGTAAATCATTTAACAAATTTTCACTTATCCGTTCAGAACTTGTTTTTATAGCATTTTGGTCCGTAGGATTTGTCATACGCATTATAATCTGACTATTACACTGGCTTAAGGCATCTTGGTCTATTTTATATGGTCGTTGAGTGATTAAGACCAAAAAAATACCGAATTTTCTACCTTCAGAGGCAATCTTCTTAATGATTGATTTAGACAATTTATTTTCTTTATTGGGTATAAATTTATGAGACTCCTCAATAAAAATAAACACTGGATATTCGAAATTCTTACTTTCCACTTGATAATATATATCATTTAAAATTTTATAATTAACATAGTCTGAGATGGTGTCATTTAATCCCGATAGGTCCATAATTGAAATATGTTTTGGCTTGAGAAATTTCCCAATATCCGTTGTAGCATCGCCCCAAACTTTTATTTTGTTCAATCTATTAATATATTTAGAAGCGCTCTTATCATTTTTATCTCCATTTATAAGCTCATTTAATAAATCTTCAAGAGAATAATCTTGATTATTTTGTTTAAAGTTATCAATTGTATTTTGAATAGCACTTGTAATATTTGTCCATTTTTCATTTATGCCACAAATTATTTCTATTTCAGTTAGACTTAAATCAGAAAATTTGATCGAATAATTTTCGACTTTTTTTCCTATTTCACTTTCATCATACCTGCCTGTACTTTCAGGCGTTCTGAAAATATCTACTCTATCTATTTTAGTACCATCTTTTTTATTACCAATAAAAACATAATCTGCGTGCGGGTCTATTATAATAATTGTAGCTCCTTTCTGTAATAATTCTTCTATTAAAACCCCAGCTGTGTAGCTTTTACCTGCCCCAGTTTGAGCTAGTATTGCAAGGTGCCTCCTAAATCCTTTAATACTTAAACTCACTGGGACATCATGTCTCGTAATTAAATTTCCAATGTGTAAACCTTCATCTTTACTATAGGAATAGAATTGTTCAAGTAGTTCTTTAGGTGCTCTATAAACAATATTTCCTGGTTTAATAGCTTTTCTGGGTTCATATATCGTGCCTTTATATAAAAATCCAAGTACTCTAGCTTTAGCAAATACTCGATTATCCGAAAGACCAGCTTCCACTATTTTTTCAGCACTTTCTAAATTTAATCCTTCTAATAATGCCATCGAGTTAGCAAAAATTTTGTAGATCTGGGCAACAATTTCTACATCTGCCTCTATTTCTTCTATTCTATTACCCGACTTTTCCAATAAAATTTCTTTAGACTTTACTAAAACATATTCTAATCTTCCAATTGACTCATCAACTGCAAATAAAAATTCAGTAGGTGTTGATTCACCTATAATTAAACCAATTTTATGGATATCTAACACGTCTATACCCCCTTGAGGTTGCTTTTTTACTAATAATTTCTTCAAATTTTTGTAAATAAATATTTTCTAAAATATTTCTTTTTAATTTAACATTATCATCAACAAATTTCAACCAAATATTATAATTGTCCAGCCCACAATATCCAGCCGAAATTAAATTTAAAATTTCTTCTAAATCAATGTCAACAATTTGAGGCCATCCAATTTCTATAAGTTTAGAATCAAGGTCGAAATACCAATCTGGGATATCAATCCGAATAGGTGTATCATTAATTTGGGGTAATAAATGAAATGAGACAATTGCAGGAAAATCCAACATTTTTTTGACAATATCCTGCGCGAAATTTAAAAAATTATTGTCTAAAGAAGATAATGGAAAATTTTTACGAATATATTCTTTTGGATCTCTCGAAATCATTTTTGAAGCTCTCCTCCACCTCTGACTTGCCCCTAATAAAAGTGGGTGTGTATATCCCGAATTAAGGGCGTTATTTAAAATCAATAAGGCATCGGGCTTTTTATATACAAGTTCATTTATTAAAGAAATTATCTGATCGTCTCCAGTTTTTCTAGCAATTTCAATAGCTTTGCGTTTATTTTCAAGTCCTAAACTTACTAATTCTCCCAAAAATTGTTCATCATGAATTATTTTCTTAAGAATTTCCTTGATTAAAAACTCCTTAAAAAATCCAGTCCTACTTTCTTTACTTACACCTATAAACGGAATATTCTTATTTTTACACAGATCAAGTAGTTCGATTAATGTTTCAAAATAATGTATCATAAAAGATTTATTATTTATAAGTTCTAATTCTAAAGGAAGATGCACTAATCTACCATATATTGAGCCATCGACCAATATATAACCATTGAACCCAT
The DNA here is from genome assembly GCA_005191425.1 of Candidatus Helarchaeota ASGARD archaeon Hel_GB_B. Classification (GTDB taxonomy): domain Archaea; phylum Asgardarchaeota; class Lokiarchaeia; order Helarchaeales; family HEL-GB-B; genus HEL-GB-B. Next base: position 22,256 of record SUPR01000023.1, on the reverse strand, counting down.
CTTTTATGGCATTTATAGCCACTTTATGTTCAGCCCATTCCATTACTCTTCCAATATAATTATACATTCTTAGTGGTTGTCCAAAATCAAAGTCTGTAAAAACATATGGATATCTAATATTTCTAACGATGCCCAAGGCTCTAACAACGTGAAAAAAGCCCCCATTACCAAATGGTATTAATCCTCGACTACTATCAATTGCTAGTATATTTTGACCTGGTCGAGCTTTTTTCAAATTATAATCTATCCAAAATTTCGCAAACTCATCTTTAAAAATATCAACCAATTTTATACTTTTAAAATCTTCAATAATTCTAGGTTTTTTGGTATTTAATGCATCAATAAATTCTTTAATGAATTCTGGCATAAATCTCACTTTAATTTAATCTATATATACCCCTCACTTTTTGAATATTCGGAAATTTTTTTTTGGGTATATTTTTTTGATTAATATCATCTTTTTTGGAAGCTAATTCTTCTTTATTTTTATCAATTTATTTTGAACAAGTTTTCTAGATATACTTAATTTTAGAAGCATTTTATATAAACTTTATCTAGCTAATATTGAAAGTCTTACCTTCATATATAAAACTTACATCTGTTATCAAAATTCCATAAATTATATATATACCATTTTTTTTTAATTAATATGAAAATAAATGAAATCTATAATTTGTACTCTAGGATATAAGGCAAATGTAATAATAAATACTGTTAAAATGTTTGGTGGAGATAAATTATTCATATTTCATGGTGTTCCAAATGAAAGAGTTAGTAATGAAATTAAAAAGGTGAAAGATGCCATCCCTTCAAGTTTCATTCCGAGTCAGTTTATTCAAGTAGATCATTATGATATAGTTTCTATTATAAAAAAAGTAAGAAAAATAATAAATCAAGAATATTTAGAGGGGAATACAATTTTTGTAAATATTTCAAGCGGGAGAAAAACTCTTGCATTTGGTACCCAATTAGCATGTTATATTGAATATAATAAGATAAACAGGTTATTTTATTTAACAGAAGAAAAAAATGAATTAATTGATATTCCCATATTAATATGGGAAATCACTGAACCTAAAAAAGATATTATCGATTTAATAAATAGAGGTGTCAATAACCTTAAAGATATTGCATATAAAATGGGATTAAGTAATAGTATGACCTATAAACACATAAATGAATTAATTAACGAGAATTATATTAATAAAGAAAACGATTTTTATGTTTTAACTTTAAAAGGAAAAATGATAGCTAGAAATCTGGACGATTTTTATCAGACGATACGTATAAGTATAATTAAACAGTTAAAAAATGACCCAAATATTAAAAATAAAATACCTGATAAACTCGAAAAAATAATTCAAATTCGGTCTTATGATAAAGATAATGACAAATATATTGAAATTAATAAAGAAATTACAAATTATTGGAAATGTCCAAGGTGTAAAAATGAGAGTCTTAAAATTTCATTGTTAAAAATACCAATTAAAAGTGGTATCAATAATATTAAACAAGTTAAATGCTCAAAATGTAAGTTGAAATTTAATATAAGGATTATATAAAAAAGCTATTTTTAAAAGAAATGATGAATTAGAATAATAAAATTACATTATAATTTGTATTTTCTAAATTTTTGATGATTTTAATGACAAAATATGTAGTTGACACCTCAGTCATAATGAACCAGCGGGTATCTAAATTAATAAAGGAAGGTTTTATTAAAGAAAATTCAGAAATCATTATACCTCAAATTGTAATAGCCGAAATCGAAAATCATGCAAATATGGGACGACTTACTGGACATTTAGGAATAAAAGAATTAAATAATATTCGTAATTTGTGTAAGGAAAAACAAATTAAATTGGATATTACTGGTAATCGTCCCACACTTGAACAGATTAAATTAGCATCTGGAGGAGAGTTAGATAGTATAATACGTGATTTTGCCAAGCCTTCGGGTTCTATACTAATAACAAGTGATAGAATCCAGAGTGATATTGCGAGAGCTCAAGGTATTGAGGTTAAATTAATTAAAGAGGAAAAAAGTCATCCAAAAGTTGATATTAATGAATATTTTACCAAGGATACGATGTCATTGCATCTTAAAGAGGGTCTTCCACCAATGGCTAAAGTTGGTACTCCCGGAAATTGGAAATTAATAAAATTAAGAGAGAAACCAATTGATTTACACACAATTGAAGAATTAATTCGGGTAATAACAGAAAAAGCAAAATCTGAAAAGGGCTGTTTTCTTGAAATTGAATATAAAGGAGCAATTGTAGCTCAATTAAATGACTTGCGTATTACAATTACCGAGCCTCCTTTTTCTGACTCAATTGAAATTACAGCAATAAAGCCAATTAAAAAATTAACTCTAAATGATTATGACCTACCGCCAACTTTAATAAACCGATTTGGGTCTCTTGCCGAAGGAATTTTAATTTGTGGACCACCTGGATCCGGAAAATCAACATTTGCTGGTGCATTAGCTACATTTTATGAACAACAAAACAAAATTGTAAAAACTATGGAAAATCCTCGGGACCTCCAAGTTCCTAAAGGAGTTACTCAATATGCTCCATTGGAAAATGACCTTGAAAAAACCGCTAGTATTATACTTCTTGTCCGCCCTGACTATACTATTTTTGACGAAATTAGAAAAACAAAAGATTTCGGAATTTACGCAGATATGCGACTAGCAGGGATCGGCATGATAGGTGTAATTCATGCAACAGCACCTATTGATGCAATACAACGAATGCTTGTAAATAGGAAAATTGAATTTGGTATGATACCTCAAATTATCGATACAATAATTCATATTAACAAAGGTAAAATTGAATCTGTATATTATCTTAAAATGACTGTAAGAGTACCCAAGGGAATGATGGAATCTGACCTTGCTCGACCCATTATCGAAGTATATGATTTTAATACTAATAAACTTTTATATGAAATCTATACTTTTGGAGATAATATTGTTGTTATGCCTTTAGTTAAGAAATTTATATCTCCCGCAAGTAAACTGGTAATTGAAAAAGTAAAAAATGAAATTAAAAAATATGTCCCTAATGGAAAAATTGATGTAGAAATTTTATCTGACCAGCGAATCAGAATTTATGTTGATAAGTCCATGCGACCAAATATAATTGGTAAAAATGGTATTAATATTAACAAATTAGAATCAAAACTCGGGTTTAATATTGATGTGCGGACTTTCTATGATAAAGAAGATACTACGACTATTCCTCAAAAAGTCCAATTTCAATTTAAATTAACCAAGAAATACATCCATTTTGAAGTCGATGAATATCCAAATCGATATTTCCAAATTGTCCATAAAGGTAATAAATTGCTTTCAATTAAATCAGATTATAGGGGCGATATTAAAATAAGAAAAAATTCTAAAAATGGTAGGACAATTATTAATTTATATAAAAAACAAGAGCCATTTGAGCTTTTTTTAATATAATTTTTATATAGTAATTTTTTTTGCCCCATCTTGAGTTCCGACATAAACGATTTTTGTCATGTCAATAAACAACCCATTTTCTATTACACCTGGTATTACATTTAATTCTTTCTCTAGTTCTTTTAAATTTCTATTTGATAGGTCGGGTATTCTCATATCGATAATAAAATTACCATTGTCTGTTATTATCGGCCCTAATTTCTTTTTTGCCATTCTCAGTTCAAAGTTATCTGAAAAGATTTTTAATCTATCATTTACTAAAGGTAATGCTTGTGGAATAATTTCTAAAGGGACAGCAAATTTCTCACCGAGATTATTCACTAATTTCCCACTATCTACAATTATTATTAAATTTTTGGTACACGAATCAATTATTTTTTCTTGAGTTAATGCTGCACCTCCACCTTTTATTAAATTTAGATTTCTATCCACTTCATCTGCACCATCTATTGCGATATCTAAAAATGGATGTTCATCTAATGTTGTAATCGGAATTTTTGCTTCCACCAGCAATTGCCGGACTTGAAATGATGTAGGTACAGTTAATATTTCTAATTCTTCTTCTTTTGCTTTATTACCTAATAATTTTATCAATTTAGCAACAGTAGAACCCGAACCAATCCCAATGACCATTCCATCTTTTATATTTTCTAAGCTCGCCTTTGCAGCATTCACCTTTTCTGTTTCTTTATCCAATTTTAAAACCTCATGATAATAAAATAATTAAGTCATTAAACCATATTTTAGAATAAAAAAGTGTTGTTTTTGATGGACGAAGATAAAAAAGAAAAATTCCAAAGAATTGCTGCATATTCGTTCCTAACTGCTTTTATTGCTACTGTTGCATACATATTTTTCGCTGCATTCGAAGGATTGTGGCCATATTCCGTAATTGGTTATGTCCCATTATACATTCAATTGACTGATATCTGGGGATTTTATTTTCTATATTGGACAGGAGTTATTTTTTTATTATTAGGGTTGTATTTTCAAAAACGGAGTAAAGAAATAATTGCTTTTATAATATTAATCAGTATTTCATTATTTATAATAATTTTAGTTGCTGGTACTATCTCTCCAGTATAAATCAAATTTTTAATTATTTTATTAATAATGATTTTCCGTCTAATCTATTTTTAACCTGGATCTTTAAAATATTTAGGATAGTTGGTAATATATCAATTATTTTACTGTTTTTTAATTCAAATTGTAATGATTCTATGCCAAAAAATAATAAGGGCACTGTAATTTCTTCTATATTTAATCCCCCATGACTACCTTTAAGACCTTTAACCTCTAGCTCAACCTTATCTTCCGCAACAACTATTAAATCCCCAGTTCTTTTATGTTCCACCTTTAGTTCATTGATTTTATTTCCATAAAAGACATGTTTGATCTTTTTATTATTCTTCAAAAATGAAATCAGGTCGTTTTTCTCGGACTGCTGTACATATAAATGAGCAATTCTATGCGAATTTAAACATATTGTATTCAGTCCATTATTCAATAAATCATCTTGTAAATTATAATATGATTTAATATCTGTTAACCCATGGTCTGCAGTGATAATTAATAATGTATCATTTGTTTTTTTACTTATATTATAAATATTCTCAATATACTTATCCACTTTTTCTAACTCTTCTTTATATTTATTAGAATTAGGGCTATAAATTTCTCCTATACTATCTACTGCTGAAAAATTAATCATTATAAATTTGATGTTCTCATTTTTCAAGTATTTCAGGGTTAAATTATAAATAATTTCATTTCGTAATTGTGGAGACTTTTTATTGACCTCCTTCATACTCACATAATCGTATGCTCCTTTAAAAACTGGCTCGCTAATACTAATTGGTCTTAATTTTTTTAAGTATTCAAAAATTGTAGGCATTTCAATGTGAATATTTGGGTCATAATTATCAAAATGTTTACTAATTTTCTGCTCCCGGTCATAATATTGATTTGCTACCATGCCTGTCTTATTGGGATAGCACCCAGTTATTATTGACGAGTGTCCTGTATATGTAGCGGTAGGAAAAACAGCTTTACAATTTAAATCGCCGACCCCCTCTTCTAATATTCGGTCAAAAAATGGTGTCGGGGCATCCTTTAACGAAGTGACCGCGCATCCGTCCAATATTATTAATATAATCCTCATAAATATTCTCTGTTTATTTCAATTATTTATATAGAAATAATTTAATTTAACCTTTTTAATATATTGAATAATTCAAATTATTTAACCATCTTTTTGTGAAAATTATATGATAAATAATAACCCAGAAATCATTATTATAGACTTTGGCGGTCAATATGTCTTTAATTTTAAAAGATTCTTTTTTGAATTGGGAATATCAAGCGAAATAGTCCCCTATAATATTACTTCTGAGGAAATTATGGCTAAAAATATCAAAGGGATTATTTTATCTGGCGGTCCTTATAGTGTATATGATCCAGGAACACCTAAACTTGATAAAAAAATTTATGATTTAGGTATCCCAATTTTGGGTATTTGTTATGGAAACCAATTAATTGCTGAACAACTCGGCGGTAAAGTCGAAAAAGGGCAACAAGGAGAATATGGGTTCACTTATTTAGAAATTTCAAATTTAAAAGATCCTTTATTTACAAATATTAAGCAAAAAAGTATTTGTTGGATGTCTCATTCTGATTTAATATCTGAAATACCTCCAGATTTTGAAATTATTGCTAAAACGCCTCAAACTGAAATTGCAGGAATAAAATCATTATCTCGTCCTATTTATGGTTTACAATGGCATATTGAAGTTACTCATTCAGAAGAAGGAGAAAAAATTCTCAATAATTTCGTATTTAATATTGCAAAATGTAAGAAAAAAGAATGGAATGTAGATTCCTTTATTAAAAAATCGTCGACTGAAATCAAAAATATTATTAAAGATGGTACTGCTATTTGTGCTGTTTCAGGTGGAGTCGATAGTTCAACAGTGGCAATGTTGTCCAGTAAAGTTCTTAAATATGACCAGCTTTATTGTGTCCATATTAATAATGGAGTAATGCGAAAAAATGAAAGTGAGCAAGTAATTAAGTGGTACAAAAATCTAGGATTAAATATAAGATATATTGACGCAACGAATGAATTTCTAAAAAAATTGGACGGTATAACTGGCTCTGATGAGAAAAGAAAAATAATTGGTAAAACATTTATTGATATTTTTGAACGTGAAGCAAAAAAAGTCAATGCTCAATTTCTAATTCAAGCTACTATTATGCCCGATATAATTGAATCTACTCGCGGGGAGGCCAATAAAATTAAAGGTAAAAAACATGGTGGAATAATTAAAATCCACCATAATGTCGGAGGATTACCCGAAAAAATGGGATTAAGACTTGTTGAACCTATTAAAAATTTGTTTAAATACCAAGTCAGAATACTTGCCCGAAAATTAGGGCTCCCTAAAGAAATTTCTGAACGTCAACCTCAACCTGGCCCTGCCGGAGCTGTAAGAATTTTAGGACCAATTAACACGGAAAAAATAAAAATTTGGCAGGAATCTAACCACATAGTAGAAAAAATTTTAAAACCATTACACCCCTCTCAATATTTTGCTATATTATTGCCAAACAAATATATTAATAACTTGAATATTAATAATGAAATAAAGAATATTGTTTCAAATTTTGTTGAACCTGAAAGTCTTATTGAACCATTTATTTTTTCTTCTCAAACCATTGGCGTAAAAGGTGATGAACGAGCTTATCGTTATACTCTTGGGCTTAAAATGATGAAAAATGGTGTTAACCTATGGTTTACACTAAATTCAATCGATATTCTTAACTTACAAGGTATAATAACCGGTAGAATTAACCAAATCGTTAGAATTGCTGCTCTACTTTCAGACAATCTTGATTACAATAAACCTTATGTAATTCTCATTAGAAGTGTAGAAACTAAAGATTTCATGACTGCAACTCCAACACTTTTGAAAAAAGAAATATTGATGAAATTAAAAAATGAATTAAATAAAATCCCTTCCATAGGTGCTGTCTTTTATGATTATACAACAAAACCAAGTGCTACAATTGAATATATTTAAAAATCGAAATATATTTTGTATAAATTAAAAATCTTAGTAATGAATTATTTTGGTGCGGGGGAAGGGCTTTGATCCCTTGCAGGCCTTCGCCACAGGAGCCTCAGTCCTGCTCCTTTGACCAGACTCGGACACCCCCGCAATAAATTTTGTTTGCTTTTTATTGAGGTTTCTAATAATATTAATTTAATAGCAATTTGTTTTTCTCTAATTTGATTTCACCTATTAACTCTAATATTATAAAATATATTGTTTATATCTTTAAAAAAGCATTTTTAATTATTATTAAATTATATTTAGACTTTTTAAATTGATTTAAGCCTCGAGGGGGGCTCGAACCCCCGACTTACAGCTTACGAGGCTGTCGCTCTACCTACTAAGCCACCGAGGCTCTTAATATTTATGGCTTTCCAGAGGAGGATGGCGGGCGTGACGGGAGTCGAACCCGCGGCCATTGAGTTTCACCCAAAATATGTTAAGAGCTTCGTCCTAACTGCAGATAGTTCTGTTAGTCCAACGCTCTGCTTCACCAAGGTATATTTTTCAATTATTACCTTTCTAGCTGAGCTACACGCCCAATTAATCGTTTTTATACTATTTTAGAGTATTAATAGAATGAATATTTTTAAAGGTTATGAGGAAATTGGTAATATTAATCTTGGATTAATTAACTCTTATAATGGTTTATTTTGTTATTCTTATCGCTACTCTTAAAATAAAATCTAATTTTATAATCAAAATATCTGTATTAAAGACTTATAGTTTAATTTTTATTATTTTAATTTAGTATTTTTTATAATTTGATTTTCGTTTCATTAAATAATTATTTATTATTAATTATTTATTATCACTAATGGTTATAATTATTAGATCCAATTAAGTTATGGAGTAAACTTAAAATAACACAATTCTAAAAACTTGTTTTTTTTAAAATTTATTTATTAAAAAATTTTAATCCAAATTAATTTATAGTCTGAAAATAAATTCAAATTACAAAAAATTTTAATTCGTGGATTCTTGAATTAAATTGTAAAAAAATAATGGTAAAATAAAAATAAAATAGGCATGAAAAATGTATTTGATTGGTGAAGCATTACTTGGTCAAGGAGAGGAAGTTGCTCATATTGATTTATTAATTGGCGATAAAGATGGCCCAGTTGGAATGGCATTTGCAAATGCATTATCGCAATTATCAGCTGGACATACACCATTATTAGCTGTTATTAGACCAAATTTACCTCCTAAGCCATATACCTTAATAATTCCAAAAGTCACAATAAAAAATATGGAAGATGCAAGTAAAATATTTGGTGCTGGTCAAAATGCGGTTGCAAAGGCAGTTGCAGATTCTGTAGAAGAAGGGATTATACCAAAAGATAAGGTCGAAGATTGGGTCTTAATTGTAAGCGTATTCATCCATCCAAAAGCAACAGATCTTAGAAAAGTTTATTCATATAATTATGGTGCTACGAAACTAGCGATTACTCGAGCTATAAATAAAAAACCCAATTTAGAACGTATTTTATGGGACAAAGACCGTGCAAGGCATCCAATAATGGGTTTTACAGTACCAAGATTGTGGAGACCTCCATATCTTCAAATTGCACTTGATATTACAAATTTTGAGAGAATTGAAAAAATAATCAAAGAAATACCGAAAAGTGATCGTATTTTATTAGAAGTGGGCACTCCTTTATTAAAAAAATATGGCACAAAAATTATTAGCGACTTAAGAAAACTTGCAAAAAGTACTTTCATAGTTTGTGATTTAAAGACTTTAGATGTAGGTCGTGTGGAAGTCCTCTTAGCTTTTGAAGAAACTGCCGATGCTGTTGTTGCATCGGGACTTGCAAGTGATAGCACTCTGAATATATTTATGCACGAAGCAAAAAGGTTAGGGATATATTCTATAATTGACATGATGAATGTTCAAAATCCTATTGAACGAATAAAATCATTAAAACAAATTCCAGATGTTGTCATCCTGCACCGCGGAATTGATACTGAGTCTAACAATACAAAACCCAGATGGGAATTAATTAAGGAGATTAAAGGATTAGATAAAAAATTATTAGTTGCAGTAGCTGGTGGGATATCTCCGATTACAATGACCGATGCATTAAAAGAGGGAGCTGACATAATCATTGTTGGTAGATATATTACCCAGGCAAGAGACCCCGAAAGATCAGTACGCGAATTTTTACATGGATTTGAAACTACTTTAGCGGGTATAACTAAAGAATGGGGCGAAATTGACCATTTTAGAGTAAATTTAGATGAAGAATAATTATTTTAATCAATTTTTTATTATATTTAACAAAAAATAGCTAAATATTTTTGAAGATAACTTTTGAATTATTCATTTTCTTCTTTAAATGCCAGTCTATCTATAATATTTGTAATACTTTTAAATCTATCACTAACTCCTTTGTTAATATTTGCAAATTGTGACCTTAAAATCCTGTAAATATTACCGCCAATCCAAAATATTATTCTTTTTCCTTTTTCAATAGGCGACAATTTCTCTGGATAGCCTATATCATCTAATGGCTTATTTAATATCATACCTAATGCAAAAGGCAATGTTTCAATAGCAGAAGGTTTAAGGTCCTTTATTACATTAATCTCAAATTTTCTTAGCAACTTTTTTGGATCATGGTCTGCGATCCATTTTAAAAAGTCGACAGAATCTATTAAATTTTCAAGTCGATATAACATAGTATCAAGTTTCCTAGGAATTTCTGAATCAATTTCATGTTCTAAATCATGTTTAATCATTTCTTTTTTTAATGTATTTAAAATTTTAACTTGTTTTAAAGGTGCAATGTGCCAAATTGTTGACCTCACGGCATTTAAAAAATAAATTTGGTCTAATTCTTTTTTCTTTTTTAAATAATTTTTAAACTTGTGAAATGCTCTTTTTATTCTAAATAATTTAGAATATTCATTCAATTCTTTTTTAATTGCTTGATCTATTTGGACAACTTCTTTAGCAAAATCATACCAATTTACTTCAAGTTTTTCCTCCAGATCAGTGCTTGTTAATAATGGTATTTCTTTATATATATGATCTTTGTAGATATTTGTTTTGATGATCCTAAAAATATCTATAAAAGGTATTTTTCCAATTAATATTTTTGTATCATCTCTTTCAGTGCATAAAGAATGGTCTCCTACTTCAAAAACATATTCTTCTTTTTGTATCAAGTCTTTAAATGAGCTATTATTTCCTAAAATTTCTGGAAACAATTCTAAATAGCCATGACCTACTGTTGAATAAGAAAAATAATTCCCTTTTTCATCTTTTACATAAACTAACCTTTCTAAATCACCAGTATGGTCAAATGAATCGGTTAATCCCTTACTAAAGGACAAAATACCATAAATTGAATAACGTTCATAGTTTTCTTTTAAACCTGGTAGTCTAATCGCTATACATACGATTTCATAGGGCTCACTACTTTCTAACCAACCGCCTGCAGCCGAATCCCAGTCGAATTGGTTTTTATCAAGTTCATCAAAAATTTTTCTTAGTTCTTTTAAATCTTTTATATTTTTAGCTCTATTAAGTAGATTATTTTTCCATTTAATATATTCTTCTTTTACTCTTTCTTGGAATTTGTCTTCTCTAGTTAAATCTCTCCTTGGTATCTTGACCTTTATTTTCATTTGGACATCATATCTAATCTTTAATTGAAATTTGAATTCCTTTATTTATATTTCTATATTATAAAATTCATTCTCAAATTTAAAGTCTTTAGAATTATTTGGACATAAAATAATTATGCAACCAATAAATTTCAAACATTTTTAATTTATTTAGAATTATTTAACTAATTTTTTCAAATAAAAATATGATTTAAATATTTACAGATAATAGTGATAAATAAAAAATCATTAAATTGATTATCAAATTAAATGTAAAATAAAAAAAGACATTTGCTTATCATTAATTAAAATGTTTTTAATCATAATATTAATTTTTTTATCGTTCAGTCTGCTTAAATCAATGGGCATCTTATTTCAAATAATATTTAACATCAAATAATGGTTCTTTTGATATTTATCTATGAGTTTAAGATATTGTCGGTAAAAATGTAGTCTAATAAAAAGACAAAAAATCTATTACTTTATAAGTATTAAAGAATTAATATATTTAATAAGAATTAAGAAAATATGAATTTGAAAAAGAACATCTTAATAATAAAATAGCGATTATTTTGGAGGAATGCTCGATTGAAATATTATTCTAAGGAAATTGTCGAGCAAATAATTGAAGGAACTATCTATAAATATTTAAATAAATATATTATTAAGGAAATAATTGAAGACGAAAAATATGATATAGAGCAAATAATTGAAGATATTGTTTCTGATCTAATTGATAAACAGCATATTTTACAACCAAAATATAGAGATATTCTTAAAAAAATTATATTAAAAGAAATTCTTAATAATTTTGAGGTTTTCTTTTAAATTTCTCATTAAAGATTTGTGTTAAAAGATTTCGCCAGCCTTTTTTATTGCGTTTTCTGACCAAATTATTAATCTGCCAGGATGTCCGCCAGGAGCAAGTAATTCTGCATTGATTTTATCAATTGTACATATGTCAACTCCTGGGTGGTTTCTTGCTGCCAGGTAAATCCCTTTATTTTCATTTACTACAATTAAGACGCTTTTTTTCTTTTTATATTTTCTTCCCCTGAATTTGCCCTTACCTGCTCGAATTTTTCTTTTTGATGCACGAATAATATCATCCCAAACTCCCACATTCATAAACAGTTCTTTTACATCTCTTGTTTTTTTGAGGTTTTCAATTTCATTGGTTATAACAATTGGTAGTTCAATAGAATCTTGAAATTTATGTCCTCTATTTATTACTATTTCTTTCTTGGAAGTTGCAGCGATAGCGGATTTTATGGCTAAAATTCGTTCTTTTTTGTTAATTTTTTCTTTAATTTTCTTATCTACTCGAGGCGGAAATGCAATTCTACCACCTACAGTACCTGGAACAAATGCACCTTGTTGTGCTCTTGGAGTCCCGCCTCCTTTAACTCGGGGTACTCTTGATACTGCACGTCCTGCGTGCCATGATTCTGCTGTAGTACGCTTTCCAGCCATTGGGTCTGTTCCTTTTGGCTGTATCCTTCCTGTTAGGCATGATAAAAAAGCTCTTTTAATAATATCTGGACGATATGGAGTTGAGAAGACTGGTGGCATATCTATTTCTTTTACTACTTTACCTTCTAAATCTAAAACTTTGACCTTTTTCTCCATTTTTAAACCTCTTGTTAGTTCCCTTGTTTACTTTCTAATGAGATATAAACAATTTCTGGAGTAGCTAAAGTTGCCTTTTTCGGGAGTCTTATAGGAAATCTCATCCTAATCAATCTTTTTCTGGGCCCTGGGACTGACCCTTTTATAACAATGTAATCGTTTTTTAGCACTCCATATTTGAGGAAATCACCTTTAGGTGTAATTTCTTTAGGGTCAATTCCAATCTTGACTATTTGTTTATTATATTCCACTCTCTGGTGATATCCCATCTGACCACTTCGTGGAACAGTCCACATAACGCGAGATGGTTTCCACGGCCCTATACACCCTACTTCTCTTACAGTTTTATTAGATTTATGTTGTTTTCTTTTTATTCCGAACCTTTTAATAACTCCTTGATAACCCTTGCCTTTTGAAACTGCTGATACATCAATATAACTACCCAATTCGAAAATTTCACTAACTTTTAATTCTTTACCCAATAATTCTTTCACATATGTCCATCTTTCTGGTATTGTACCGCCGCCAACATTAAATTCCATTATTTCGGGCTTCTTCTTACCTATGCCAGTCAATTTAGGTTGCGTATGGACTAATACTCTAATTTCATCTGCCATTTTTAATTTATCTTCCAAGTCTAAAAGTGCTTTATCACTATCATATTCTTTAGGAAGAGTTATTAACCTGACCAATTCATCTTTAAATTCACCTTCCCAAGCTTCCCCGATACATTTCAGCCCATCATGAGTATTTTTATATAATCTCAGACCAAAAACTACTAAAGGTGGACATTCAATTATGGTGACTGCAAAAAATCGTTCATGACCATAGAATGGGCTATTTTTGCGATTTTCTATAGCTATAATATGTGTCATTCCAACTTTATAACCTGCAAATCCAAGAATTCTTGGAGGCCCATCAATTTCAGGCCATGATCTAAATCTTCCAACATGGTCTCTAGCTCTTTTTCTTGGATAATATTGCAAACTTCCATGTCTTGGTGCGTGAAATTTTCTATGACCCATTTTATTCAATCCTAGTTTTAGTTTTGAATGTGAATAGTTTAGAGTAGTATTAAAAGAAAATTCTTTTTTAAAGATTACTCATTTTATTAAATAAATTAGTTCAAATCAATAAAATGTATTTATTAATGGAAATAAACCTATTTATCCAAAATAAATATTTAGAGATTAAAAAACTTTTCTTAAAGATAGTAATAAAATATATAACTATAAAATAAAGATAATTTCAAGAGGTGTATTATCATTTTCATGGGTACATACAATTTAGATAAGATAGAAAATTTAACAGAAAATGATACTGTAATAATTGGCGTGTCTTCAGATTATGGGGCAATTTATGGAAATGGAGCAATAGATGGCCCAAAAACAATACGTGAAGCATCACTTCAATTTTCTGGAGTGAATTATGAAATATTCAAAAATTTTTACGATTTTAATGTATTAGATTATGGTGATATTAAACATTATAATGACTTAAAATCTTTTATGGAAGAAATAGAAAAGATATCTTCTCAAATTTCTTCAATAAATGCATATCCAATTTATATTGGTGGGACTCATCTTATTACATACCCTATTATTAAAGGTTTAAATTGTCACAAAAAAGATGTGGGACTTATTTGGATTGATTCTCATTTAGATTTTATGGACGAATATCCTAAAGGTCAAAAATATAATATGGCTACATCTTTACGTCGAATTATTGAGATTGAAAATATTAGACCTGATAATATTGCAATTATTGGGGTTCATGGGAATACACAAGGAGCTGAAGAAATTAAAAGTGCTAAGGATACAATCCCATCAATTTATTCTATGAATTATATTGAGAAAATTGGTCTAAATAATATCATATCAATTTTAAAAAATCAATTTAAAAATATAAAATATCTATATCTAAGTTTAGACCTTGATGTAATTGACCCTGCATTTGCTCCTGGAGTTTCAGTTCCTGAGCCTGGTGGTTTTACATCGCGAGAAATATTACAGATAATTCGGTCTTTAGGTCCCATTTCAAATGGAATGGACATAGTTGAATACAACCCAAGAATGGATTCTTCGCTAATAACAGCAAAATTAGCATGTTCATTGATAATCGAAAATATTCTTTATAAAAAAGGTAATCCTCATGATGAATAAATTTACAAAAGGCTATCTCCAAAAATATAGAAATATATCTAGAGATATAGAGGAAAATTATATTAATTTACATCCTATACAAGCCGGTGGAAGAATACCTAATGACCCAAAAGTTTTACAGACTATTATTGATTTTATTGATGGATATTCTACTTGTGATTTTTGTTTAACAGGCAAATTAAATGAAATTTCTACCCCACCAATCTGTGATTTACATGAAGATTTAGCTATATTTTGTGATATGGATTCAGCACGGTTAACACCTGGCTGCCGCCAAGCACAATTTTCTACCATACATGCATTAACATCTCCAAATGACACTATAATCGTAGATTCTCTTGCTCATTATACCACCTATATCAGTGCCGAACGCGCTGGAGTTAATATTGTAGAAATACCTCATAATGGTGGACCACTCTATGAATTAAATTTTGATATTGTTAGTGATTTAATTCAAAAAATTAAAAATAACACGGGCAAAAAACCGAAATTACTTTTTTTAACTCACGTAGATTATAATTATGGAAATCTAAATGATACTAAAGAAATATCTAAAATTGCTCATGAAAATGATATTCCATTAGTTATAAATGGCGCCTATAGTATTGGACGTATGCCAATTTCTGGGAAAAAATTAGGCGCCGATGTAATGACTGCATCACTCCATAAATCATTCGCATCTCCTGCGCCTAGTGGACTACTTTTAGTAAATGAACCTTATGATAAAATAATTTTTAAGAGTTCGGAAATTCAAAGTGAATGGAGTAAACGAACATTTCATAATAAAGAAATAGAACTACTAGGTTGTACTCTTCCTGGAGTAATAACGATGGGGATTATGGCAGCTTTTCCGCATGTAATTAATAGAGTAAAAAAATGGGATGATGAAGTTAAAAAAGCTCAATTTTTCAGTAAAGCTATGGAAAATCTTGGTGAAATATATCAAATGGGTCAAAAACCACATCAGCACGATATTTTAAAATTTGAAACTCCTGCATTTCAAAAAATTAGTGATAAACATCCTCGAAAAGGATTTTTTTTATATGAAGAATTAAAGAGAAATAAAATTTGGGGAATCCAACCAGGTCTTACAAAAACCATAAAGCTTTCAACATATGGACAATCTTGGGACAATTTAAAATATTGTATTGAAATATTCTCAAAGATAATTAATTCCTTCTAATTTATATTTTTTTGAAAAAATGATTTTTTCTTTACTTTTATTTTAGAAAAATAGTTGTAATATAATAGTCCTATTCCGAGGGCCATCTAATTCGACAAATAAAATAGATTGCCATGTACCCAGCGCTAAAGAGCTATTTATAATGGGAATGCTTATTGAATTACCAATTAATGTGGCTAAAATATGTGAATGGGCATTATTATCTATCTGGTCATGTTTATATCCTATACCACGAGGCACCAATTTTTGTAGTGTATTTTTAATATCTTCTAGTAATCTACCTTCATTCTCGTTTATTATTATCCCAGTTGTTGTGTGTTTTGTATAAACTAATAGAAATCCATTTTTTATATCTGATTCTCTTATGAAATCGTTTATTTTTTGTGTTATATCAATCAGTTCAATAGATTTATTTGTTTTTATTTGTAATTTTTTAATATCAATATTTATCATAATCACCAAAAATTAATATCTTTAATATATAATAAAAATTATTTCTTTTAAATAAAAAATAAGGACGTGAATAGGAAATGGTTGTAGTTAAAGATACAATTAATATTTCAACTTCTGGAGAAGTTGATATGGTCGATATAACATCAAAGGTTCAAAATGTAGTTTTAAAATCTGGTGTTAAAAACGGTATTATTAATATTTTTATTCCAGGCGCTACTGGTAGTATCATTACAATTGAATATGAACCTGGGTTAAAAAAAGATTTTCCACTGATGCTAGAGCGAGTTGCTCCTAAAAAGGAATATTATTATCATCATGAAACGTGGCACGATGACAATGGTCATTCACATGTACGAGCAAGTTTATTAGGCCCCTCTTTAACGGTGCCTTTTTCAAATTCCTCTCTTACATTGGGGACTTGGCAGCAAATCTGTTTTGTAGAGTTAGATACTCGGAACAGGTCTCGTAAGTTAATAATTACGATAATTGGAGAATAATTTGTTAAAAAATAAAAAATAAGCGTGAAAATATGGAAAACATTGTAGAAATCCGTAATTTATACAAAAAATATCAATTAGGTGATTTGGAAATATTTGCATTGAAAAATATAAATATGTCCATAAAAAACGGGGAAATCCTAGCCATAATGGGCCCCTCAGGTAGTGGAAAAACAACCCTTCTTAATTTAATTGGGTGTCTTGATACACCTACTTCTGGAAAAATATATATTAACGGTGAAGATATAACTGAACTTAATAAAAAAGAGCTAGTTAAATTAAGGCGATTTTATCTTGCACATATTTTTCAATTTTATAATTTAATCCCATTTATGACTGCGATAGATAATGTAGAGTTACCAATGTTAATAGCAGGCAAAATAAAAAAGCATGATAGGTTAAAAAGGGCTGAATATCTTTTAAAAATTGTTGGGCTAAATAAACGAATTTATCACAAACCTGACGAACTGTCGGGCGGTGAACAACAACGTGTCGCAATAGCTCGTGCTCTTGCTAATGATCCATTATTAATCCTTGCTGATGAGCCTACTGGTGATTTAGATGAAGACACTGGTATAAAAATAATAAAAATACTATGTGATATTATCAAAAAAGAACGAAAAACACTTGTTATGGTGACCCACGATTCAATGATTGCGTCTTTTGCCTCTCGAATTTTAAAATTAAAAAGTGGATCTTTAATAGAGGACTGAACATTTTATTTTTATTCAATTAAAATTTTTCCTAAGTCCCTAAGCGAGTCTAACCCTCTTATTTCATTCGGTTGGAGTAATAGCTCTATTAAATTAAAATCGTCATATAAATTTCTAATTTCTACCAGATTTTTTTGTTGCATTATTCGTCTAGAACTACAAAATTTACAATCTGGGTTCGGTGGTAAGATCATATTTATAATGATGTTATGGACTGGAATTTCATATTCATATAATGTAGATAAAAGTCGTTCCGTCTCAAGAATAGCCATCATTTCCGGGATCATAACGATGACAAATTCTGTTTTACTTGGATCTGAGAGTTCATTTGATGCCGCTTCAATTTTTGCCTTCAGATCTTCTAGCATTTCAAGTTTACTTGGGCCTTCATCTTGTCCCCTACTAAATAAACCTTTTAATTTTCCCCATATTTGTCCAAATTTCATTCTCATTTTAATGATTTTACCAAAAAAGCTGTCAAGGACATCTGGTAAACTTAATAATCTTAAAGTATGTCCACTGGGTGCAGTATCAAAAATTATATATTCATATTCACCGCTCTGAATAAATTCTAGTACTTTTGAAAAAGCTAATGCTTCATCAGACCCTGGAGGTGTTAACGATGAAAACTCGTCCATACCACCCATAAATCCAGATAATTCTTCTGGGATATCTACTGGTGATGCTTGAACTGTTTCTTGATATTTTTTAAATTCTAATTTTGGGTTGATCTCTAGCCCATAAAGATTTTCAAATCCTGGAACTGGTATTACCTCTCCACCACTTAAGTCCAAATTAAAACTATCGCTAAGTGAATGAGCAGGATCGGTACTTATTATTAAAGTTTCTCTCCCATGATCTGCAGCCCATATAGCACTAGCAGAAGCACAAGTTGTTTTTCCTACACCCCCCTTACCTCCAAATAATGTAAATTTCATTGAATCTTTTAATAATAATTCCGATAACTTCATTATTTTCATCCAATTTTTTGTGTTATTTTTATTTCTTTTATTTTTTCCAATTAAGATGAGACGGATTTAATGTGTTAAAATCATTAAATTAATTAAATCTTTTGTTCATTGTTATATAATAATATATTAAAAAAAAAATTAATTTTTTAACACCTTTAAATTTACTTATTTTATTATTAATCTCGGGTAAAAATTTAACCTTTATTTTATAGGACATTTTTGAAATGAATCTGGCTGATTTTATTATTAACATAAAAAATCTTAAATTCAGTAAAAGTTTTAAATCTAATATTTAGTATTATAACGAGACGAATAAAAATTTAGCCATATACGATTATATAATTAGAATAATTTTCATTACGATAATTTGAAGTATATAATTACAGGTGCACAAATTTGGTAGAAAAAACTGATAAAAATGATGAAATAAGAGTCGGGGTTTTTGTTTGTCATTGTGGTACAAATATTGCTGCGGTAGTTTCTCCTGAAAAATTAGTTGAATATGCTAAAAAAATTCCAGGAGTTGTATTTGCCACTGATTATCGTTTTATGTGTTCTGACCCCGGTCAAGAATTGATAAAACAAAAGATAAAGGAAGAAAATCTTAATAGGGTAGTTGTGGCAGCGTGTTCACCTAGAATGCATGAAGCGACCTTTAGAAGAGTATGTAGAGAAGCTGGTCTTAATCAATTCCTCTTTGAACAAGCCAATATACGAGAACAAGATAGTTGGGTACATATGAAACAACCAGATAAAGCTCTACAAATAGCAAAAGATCACGTACGAATAGCAGTTGCTAAAGCGAAAAATCTTCAATCATTATTAGCTCAAGAGGTCGATGTAGAACCGACTTGTCTAATTGTCGGTGGGGGTATCGCTGGTATTAGTGCAGCATTAGATCTTGCAACTGCTGGATATAAAACATATATTATCGAAAAAGACACTACAATCGGGGGTAGAATGGCACAACTGGACAAAACTTTTCCCACAATGGACTGTAGTGCATGTATCCTAACACCAAAAATGGTCGATACTGGGCAACACCCAAATATTGAACTTTTAACATATTCTGAAGTTAAAAATGTAGAAGGATTTGTTGGCAATTTTGAAGTTACTGTTGAAAAAAAGCCTAGATATATTATTGAAGATAAATGTACAGGTTGTGGTGAATGCGCTCAAATTTGCCCAGTTTATGCACCAAATGAATTTGATCAAGGTATGGCACCACGAAAAGCCGCATATTTACCATTTCCACAAGCTGTACCCCTAATTTATACTATTGATAGAGATAAATGTATAGAATGTGGATTATGCATACGCGTATGTGAATCTAAAGCTATTGACTTTGACCAAAAACCCGAAACACTTACCTTAAAAATCGGAACAATTATTATTACCACTGGTTATGACCCGTATATTCCAAAAATAGAGGAATATGGATATGGACGATATGAAAATGTTATTACCGGAATTCAAATGGAACGATTACTTAGTAGTTTCGGACCAACTGGTGGTAAAGTAAAACGTCCTTCTGACCTTACTGAACCTAAAAAAGTATTATTTATTCATTGTGTAGGGTCAAGAAATCTACAAGATGGACAGATGCCATATTGTAGTAGAGTCTGTTGTATGTATACCGCAAAACAAGCAAGACAATATAAAGAAAAACATCCTGAAGCAGAAATCTATGTGTCTTTTATCGATGTTAGGGCATTCGGTAAAGGCTATGAAGAATTTTATGAGATTGTTCAAAGAGAATATGGTGTAAATTATATTAGAGGTAGAGTCGCAGAAATTAGAGAAGACCCAAAAACGAAAAATTTAATTGCTAGATTGGAAGACACGTTTTTAAATCGTTTAATAGAATTAGAGGTAAATATGGTAGTTTTAGCAACAGCAATCGTGGCAAGAGAAGATGCTAAAGAAATTATCGGTATTTTGAGGTTATCAACTGATATGGGCTTTATTATGGAAGCACATCCTAAATTAAGACCTGTAGATACACTATCAGACGGTATTTTTGTTGCAGGTGTTGCTCAAGGGCCCAAAGATATACCTGATACAGTCGCTCAAGCCAAAGGTGCCGCAGCAAGTGCTATAGCTCTAATGGGCAAAGGCAAAGTTGAAATTGAACCTTATTATTCAGTGGTAGACATAACAAAATGTACAGGTTGCAGAACATGTGTTAATTTATGTCCATATCAAGCTATTTCTATGGTAAGAGCCCCTGGAAAAAGTCATTTAGTGTCCTCAATCAATCAAGTTCTATGTAAAGGCTGCGGAACATGCGCAGCTGCTTGTCCAAATAGCGCAATATCACAATGTCACTTTAATGATCAACAAGTTTTTGCTCAAATTCTTTCCGCTTTAGAAGAATTATAATAAAGAGGTGTTATATTTAATGACTGAAATTAAAAAACCCGCTACAGCAGGTGCAACTGCTACTTTAGCTATAGTTTCAGGATTTTGGTTAATATTAGAGGGTATCTTATATATGGTATTTGACTTAGCGCTTGGTGAATCATGGGTACAAGATTTAACTGCCCCTTTTAATTTTCTCTATGTTGGTGTTTCCGGTGTAATATTAGCTGTAGTTCTCTCTTTTTTAAGTGCAGCAATTATTATCGTTGGTGGAGTTCTAATTTTTATGAGAAAATATTTTATCGGGGGTATTATTGTCATGGTAATCTCAATTTTCTCAATAATATGTGGTGGCGGCTTCTGGGTATCAATACTTTGGGGAATTTCAGCAGGTTTAATATCCTTTATATGTCCAAAAATTGAAAAAAAGATAAATAACTCAAAATAAATAGGTATTTTATTGTATCTCTTTTCATTTATATATCTCTTTTAAAATTTTTTTATTTTTGATCTATTTTCTTTGTATTAGTTATATTAACCAAATTATATTTAAGCAAATAACTTACTATTTTAAGTTAATGCGACTTGGGAATTTCTTTGATATCAATTCGGTAGCTATAATTGGGGCTTCAAAAAATCCAAAAAAAGTAGGATTTGCCATATTAAAAAATATAATCGAGAAATTTAAAGGTGAAGTCTTTCCAATCAATTTAAAAGAAGAAAATATACTTGGATTAAAATGTTATCCAAGCGTACTTTCGATCCCAAATAATATTGACCTTGCAATTTTTGTAATTCCAGCCAAATTCTGTGTTCAAGTCGCAGAAGAATGTGGTAAAAAAGGTATTAAAAAAATTGTTATAATTACTGCGGGTTTTAAAGAGATTGGGATTGAAGGTGCAAATTTAGAGAAAAAGTTATATAAAACATGTAAAAAATATGGGATAAATGCTTTAGGTCCCAATGTATTGGGATTTATCGATGTCCATAATAATTTAAATGCATCATTCACTAATGTTTATCCATTGGAAGGTAATATTGCCTTAATATCACAATCCGGTGCTATTATTACAAGTATCATTGATTGGAGT
>SUPR01000022.1 GCA_005191425.1 Candidatus Helarchaeota ASGARD archaeon Hel_GB_B | reverse complement strand
TAACAAAAAAATTAATATATACCAGTCTGATTTATATATAAATTCTCAGATAACTTGATGTGTCGAACTTTAGTTAAAATAATAAAGATTTTAAGATGAAAATTCTAAAATAAAATCTATGAAGTTTACTAAAACTAATGCAATAATATTGTTTATAATAATTGCAGGAGCAAGCATCTCTGGTCTAGGTATCGGACTATGGTTTATATTTAATATGCAAAGTAACAATGCACTTGCAAATGCAGATGTCTCCGTTGATTCCGCCGAAGTCTCAGGTGTTAATAACGACACAATGGAAGTAAAAATCAGCGGGACTATTACAAACCCTTCTGGAATTAATGCAATATTGCACCCAATGTCTTTTACTATTAAATATTTAAATCTTGAATTGGGGACTGGTCAGATCACCGAAATAAGTATTACCGGAGTCACAACTCATTTCAACCAGACTGTTAATATAACCGTTAAAAATAATAACAATTTCAATATGTTTGTCAATGATTTCATTACAAATGCGACCGTTAAAGTTGAATTGACTGGCAATGCTTTTATTACTGCTTTAGGTTTCTCAATAACCAAGCCTGTTTCAAAAACAATTTCTCTTAACGGTATGAATAACCAGTTAAATTTTACAATAGTTAGTTTTTCTATTCTCAACGCTAGCTCTACAAAATTCAGAGCAAACATAACGACTGAAATAGAAAATCCGTCCACTCTAAAACTCAACTTAAATGATGTCCATTTTAATATTTCATGGCAAAATGAAATTTTAGGTGAACTTATAATACCTCAACTTTCAATTCAAGAAGGTATTAAAAATATCACCATAATTGGCATAGTTTCTCTTGTAAATTCTACGCGTTTTGATAATATGGTAGACCAGCTATTAAACAATACTGATATCTTATTAAACATTACCGGAATTCCCAGTAAAAATAATATATTATTGTATTATATTAGTAAATTAAATTTGTCTGTTTTAATGCCAGGTCTGGAAGCATTTGATTGCGTAATTTTAGCAATAAATCTAACTGATTGCTCAAATGATTCATTTGACTTAGATGTCATGTTGGAAATATATAACCCAACAAGTGGACCTGTTAATATCTCTAATATCTATTTTAATACCTCCTACAATGGTGAACAACTTGGTACAGTCTCATTTCCAAATTTAACTGTTTATAGCGGGACTGAAAAATATTTGGTAAATGTAACATTTACATTGACCAATGCAACTTTATTATCTAATATCTTAACTAATTACTTGTCTGGGACAGAAATTAATATTACTTTTATTGGTGTCGCTAACGGCTCTAATGTGATTTCTAATATGGTCGATGGATATAAAAAGAACATAACTCTTCCTGCTAGTCCTCCCTTTAATTATGGAATAAATAGTATTAGTTTGACCAACTCAACTGCAAAAACTCTAACCTTAAATGCCACTCTTATGGTAAATAATCCAACCCCCTTATCTGTGTCCTTAAATGCAACATTAAACACGACTTATAAGACCGAATGGATTGGAAACCTTACTGCTAAATCAATTAATTTAATTCCCGGAAATAGTAACATTCCCGTCCAAATCATAATATCTGGTGAAAAAAATATGAGTGCTGTCGAAGACCTCCTGTCCCAGCATATTAATAGAAATACCATCGAACTCGTACTAAATGGGACTATTAACATTAAGGTGGACGGAATGAAAAGTACTGTGAACACATCTTATAATTCAATAGTCAACTTGACGGGTATCCATGACGATTTGATAACTCAAGTAAGATTAAATTTCATTGAGTTAAAAGTCGATTGGAGTTCGTATCCATCAATTTCTTATTCAATGAACGCTTATGTCAATGCAACTATATATAACCCATTCGATTTCTCAATTAATATTACTTATTTAGAATATAGTATCTATTTTGACGACCCGGATGGCTGTTCAGTCAATGCTTTGGGCGGACTTGTATCCATTAATTATAATCCAAAATATCACATTAACATCGCTAATATTACAAAAAACTATACTGCTAATCCACCACCAATAAAATTGAATAATGTCAGTTATAAAAACATCTCTGAAACAATATCAAGTTCCGATCATGAATTATGTTCGAGATTATATGATGATTACTATCAGGATAATGACCTAACAATTGACATTACTAATGGTAAGATGCAGGTTAAAATCGGTGACTTTAAAGTCTGGATTTCTTTTGAATTCCTAGATGTCCCTGTTCCTCAGACCTAGAAATTATATTTTTTCTTTTTTTATAATCAAGGGGAACTTAATTTCAATGCCAAAATCAATATGTTATTAAATTTCGAATTGCTATTTTTTTTATTTAGGTTTAATTTATTATGATGTTTTATGTAGATTTATAGTTGTTTTTATGCTAAATGTATTTTAAAAGTAGTTTTTTTAGAGGATATGTTCAATTAATTTATTTTTTAAAGTGATCTTTTTCTATTAGTTTTTCATATGAAAAAAGCATTAAGAAAGATTAATAATCTAAAAAAAGGAAGTAAAAATCGGTTTATATGCGAATATTACTTATCAATCCAACAACTCGTAATTATAGTAAAGGTATTACGATAGCTGCAGCAGCACCATTGGGGCTATTAAGTTTGGCTTCTGTTTTAAGGGAAGCTGGACATAAAGTTATGATTTATGACCATAATGTTGAGAATGATGGATTTAAAGAATGTAAAAAATTTGATCCTGAAATGGTAGGTATAACATCATTTACGGGGCCAATGATTTTAGATGCATTAAGAATGTCTGGGTATTACCATGATCAAGGTATACCTATAGTTTGGGGTGGAATTCATCCATCGTTATTACCAATTCAAACTATTAAAAATTCTAAAATTGATATGGTAGTTGTTGGGGAGGGTGAGGAAACAATAGTTGATTTGGCCAATTCCATTGAAAATCACCGAAATTTAGAAAATGTTAAGGGACTTATTTGGAAAGAAACAAAAGATGATGGAATTAAAATCAGAGAAAATGCGCCCAGAAAATTTATAGAGGATTTAGATTCGCTTCCATTTCCAGCTTGGGAACTTATAGATGTTAGAAAATATAAAAATACTTTAATGGGCTGGGAAAATAACGCATCTGAAATTTTTTCAATCCAGACTTCTCGAGGTTGTCCGTTTAGGTGTGGCTTTTGCTATAATACGATATTCAACAATAGAAAATGGCGGTCAAAAAGCGCTGACAGAGTAATTGAAGAGATTTCTTTTTTAAAGGAGAAATTTAAAATAGATAAAATTAATTTTAGGGACGATAATTTTGTTGTGAATAATAAACGGGTAATGGATATTTGTAGAAATATATATAAAAATAAATTAGATATAACATTCGCTATAGATTGTCGAGTTGACCTTTTAACCAGAAATATGGCAAGATTATTAAAGATTGCTGGTTGTAATCAAATTTATTTTGGAATTGAGTCAGGTTCACCAAGAATTTTGAATTTTATTAAAAAAGACATTACGCTTCAACAAGCAATGGACGCAGTTAATCTATGTAAAAAAGTAAAAATTAAAAGTTCAACATCGTTTATTCTAGGTCTTCCGACCGAAAAACAGACTGATTTACTACTTACAAGGAAATTTATTTACAAATTAATGCCTGATAATCTTTTGGTTAAAATCTTTGTTCCATATCCGGGGACTTTTCTTTATGATTATGTCATTAAAAATGGACTTTTTAATCCACCATTGAAATTAGAGGATTGGGGCTTAGATTGGATGAATTTCGAATTTAAATTATCCGATACGAACCCAAAAGTCCTTAAAAATATAATGAAAAATTTATATATCAAGCATTTTATACTTAAGTTTCCTAAATTTGCATTTAACCTTATTAAAACATCATTAACAAAATTTTATTTACATAAATTATTATTAAATGGCTTAAGAAATTTGTCTGCCTCTAAATAATTACTTTCAAAATATTAAAAATCTTGAAACTTCACTTAATAAATCAAATACTATTCAATTTTTTCAAAATTGATTTTTTGGACTTGAAAAAATTATATATAATAATTTGGATCAGTTCTTTTAGAATTAAATCTTTTCTATCAAATATCTCAAAATTTTATTATCCATAGTATTTAGAAGTGATTGGTGATGAGTTTAAGGAAAGATGAAACTGCTGAAATTGGTATAATTGGTGGGACTGGCGTATATGACCCAGAATTACTTGAGGATGCGATAGACCTAAAAGTTTATACACCATATGGAAGAACTTCTGATTTAATAACTGTTGGAATTTTTAAGGGTAAAAAAGTTGCCTTTATTCCAAGGCATGGTAGGGGGCATAAAATTCCTCCACATAAAGTCCCTAATAGGGCGAATTTATGGGCTTTAAAGGAATTGGGAGTTACAAGGGTTATAGGTCCCGGGGCTGTAGGGAGTTTAAGGTTAGGATTTGATACGGGTGATTTTGTTATTACAGACCAATTTATTGACAGGACAAAAAAAAGATTAGACACATTTTACGAAGGCGGACAGGTTTGTCATATAGATGTTGCTGCTCCATTCTGTCCTGAATTACGAGAAATATGTTATAATGAAGCGAAAGCTTTAGGAATTAAAGTCCATAATAGTGGGACTTATGTCTGTATTGAAGGGCCAAGATTTTCGACCAGGGCTGAGTCCAAGATGTTTAGACAATGGGGTGGCGATATTATTGGTATGACGGTATATCCAGAAGTTGCATTAGCTCGAGAATTGGAATTATGTTATGTCTCTATTGCAACAATCACTGATTATGATGTCTGGGCAGGAATTTGTGAAAAATGTGGCGTTGTTGAATATGCCGATAAATGTCCAAATTGTGGCGGAGATGTCAAACGTTATAGCGTCTCTATTGAAGAAATTTTGGCTGTCATGGAAAAAAATGCCGAAAATCTAAAAAAATTGCTAGAACGAGTTATACCCAAAATTCCAACAGAACGTACATGTCCATGTAAAGATTTATTAAAAACTGCGCTATTATAAATAATTTATTTCACTAATTCAAGCCATTTTTTCTCTCAATATATTATATTATTTTATTAATTTTAGTTAAACTTTTTATACTGATTTTTAATTAATTAAAAATTCTATATTTTAGACTTTTAATTATCAATCCTTTTTATTAATAATGATACATATCTAGAATATAATTTTAATTTCATAATATCATCTAAACTCATTTTTCTAATACAGACAAACTTAGATTAATTCATTTTTTAAATTTTATATCATATAACCCAAATTTTTTCACTGATCTTATTTCTTTTTTTCCCTTTTTTCTTGAAAACCTTAATTATTCTTTTAAAATAACGAAATATGAAAAAAAATTTGACTAACCAATTGATTAAAATTAAAAACAAATTAATTCTTATCTTTATTTAAATTTTAAATGGAGAAAAAATCACAATAATTATTATTTGAAAAAAAATATTAATTAAAAATGTGATAAAAAATTAATAAATCTAGATTCTAAATAATTTTTAATAAAAAAAACAGATGATATTATGGAAAAAAAATCTATTAAAGTGGGTAATACTACTGTTTCTATTTGTTATTGCGATATTACTACTTTAAAAACTGATGTGGTTGTAAATTCAGATGATATAAAACTTACTATGAATGATGGGGTCGCTAGGGCTATTTTAGATAAGGCAGGAGAAAAAATCAAAAAAGAAGCTTTAGAAAAATTGAAAAATCAAAAGGTTAGACTTGGGTCTATTATTATTACCGATGCTTATAATTTAAAGCCTGTTAAAAAGGTTTTTCATGCTATTACATTCGATGAAGAAAAAGGAGATGTAGTCACACCGTTTGGTGTTTCGCTAGCTACTTATTATTGTTTGAAAAAAGCTGATGAATTAGGATTTCATAGCATTGCTTTCCCAGCTATGGGTACCGGCAAAGGTCAGAATAATAGTGAGGCTGTTAGTCAATCAATGATCCAAAAAGTATTTGATTATTTAAATTCTTCCACTAATTTAACTGAAATTATATTTTCTCTCTATAACTATGGTGATTGGAACAAATTTTTTGAGAATTTCGTTTTTCAAGCTGCAAAATTAAAAATTGAAAAATCATTTCCAATAAGATTAAGCGTTTTAAGAAAAGGTAATATTAATTATATTGATCTTACAACTAATGAAACAATTTCTGTAATTCAAGAAAAAAATATTTCAAATAAACAACTTAAAATTTTCTCAAATGCATTAAAAGACTTCGTATTATTTGGTAAATCTGAAAATTTCTCAGGAATCAAGGATTTAGGTGCTTCGATTTATAATATTTTGCTGGACAAAGTTTCGGATCGCTTAAAAAAGTTTTCATCGGAGAATATTTTCTTAAAATTGGACGATAATCTCTTAAATATACCTTGGGAGTTATGTTATGATGGTAGTGATTTTTTTGGTCTAAAATATAACATTGGACGGCAAGTCGTAGTTTCTCCAAAATTTTATATCCAAAGTTCTACCACGCGGAGTTTATCATATCCATTAAATGTCCTATTAATTGCAGACCCAACTGAAACCTTAGAAGGAGCTATTAAGGAATGTGATGCAATATATAAAGCATTATCAAAAATAGATGGGATAAATATTACATATAGAAAAGGTAAAGAAGTGAACACTCAATTATTATTTTCTGATTTGACTACCTATGATTTAGTCCATTATGCTGGGCATTCCTATTTCAATAAAAATAATCCCAGTGAAAGTGGGTGGGTAATTGATATAAAAACAAATGAAATTTTGAAGGCTTCTGATATGGCATTAATAAATGCACCCCCGATTGTATTTGCAAATGCCTGCGAATCCGGTGCAGAATCAATTGGTGATACTAAAAAATTTCAGAGTGAAATCTTTGGAATTGCATCCGGCTTTTTAATGGGTGGAATTAAAAATTATATTGGGACATTTACATATGTTAATGACGATATCAGTATTGATTTCGCTATAGAATTCTATAAAAACTTAGTTTCAAGGGAGCACTCTGTCGGAAGCGCCCTAAGATATGCTAGAAAAATGATTGTAAATAAATATGGGCTAAACGAAATTCTCTGGGCTAGTTATATGCTATATGGTGATCCACTATTCAAATTACACCTTTAAAATTGAGCCTCAAATTTTTAATTTTTATTTTTCCATGATCAAGTTAAAATCTATAATTTAGATTAAAATGAAATAACTATTTCGTTTTTATAGTTGTTCCTCGATATTTACATTTTAAAATAATTGAAAACGTCTATAATCTATTAATAACAATTGATATTTCAAAATTAAAAATGAAATATTTCATTTATTATCATTTGTTGCTGTAATTAATAATTTCTTAAAATTAATTCTTTACCAAAATCTTTTTTCTGAAAATTTGTAATTTGGTTTTGATATTTTTTATATATAATTTAAAGGGCAAATTTGTCTTCATTATAGTAAAATTTTTATATTAATTTCTATATATTAAACTTGTAAATTTGATTAATTCATATAAACTATTAATGTGCGTCTATGAGTGGAAAAATTGATTGATTAAATTTCAATTTAAAGCTGTTTGAAATGAACCCAACCTTACTATATTTTAAAGAAATAAACTGACTATCAATCAGTTCCACTCTTTTTACATAAATTAACTTTAGATTGGGATCTTTCCACAGTTTTGATATACATTTACGTCAATTGACTCTCTATTATTATAAAATTACAGTAGGTGATTTCGATTATTCCGTCAGATTTTCAAAATACTCCACAATTTAAAGATGAACCAAATGAATTCGAGTCCGACAATTTATTTACTATAAGAGATGTTTATACAAAAGACAATACTTATAGTATTAGTGAAAGTACACAAAAACTTATTCTCTATAAAGAAAAATTCCCGATAACCAAATGCTTAATAATTGCTGCTGGCAGGGGAAGTAGACTATCTGATGTCTGCGAGTCAAAACCTTTATTGTCTATCTTAGGACTAAAATTGATTGAACGGGTCATATTGAGCGCTAAAGAAGCAGGCCTAACTGACTTTTATATTGTTATTGGCTATAACGACCATAAAGTACGCGAATTTCTGGACAAATTGAGCATAAAAAAGGATATTAAAATAAATTACTTGTATAATTTTGAATGGAAAAAAGGAAACGGCATATCTGTGCTTAAATCAAAAAAATACCTCAACGAAAATTTTGTATTATTAATGTCTGACCACATTTTCGACCCATCTATCTTGGTAGATTTATTGAAGGAAGATATTGAAGACGAAGAAATTAAACTCGTTGTTGACTATAATATCGATTCCAATAGAAACATAGACATTGATGATGTTACTAAAGTATTAGTATATGATGATTTAATTCTGGATATTGGCAAAAATATTGACAATTTTAATGCTTTTGATACTGGGATCTTTCTTTGTTCTCCAATCATCTTTGATGCTCTTGAAGAATCTATAGAAAATGGTGATGACTCATTATCCGGCGGAATTAAAATTCTCGCTGAAAGAGGTAATGCCAAAGTTTTTGATATTAAGGATAAATATTGGATTGACATCGACGACAAACTCTCTTACAAAAAGGCAAAAAGACTATTAATCTCAAATCTTAAAAAGAAATCCGATGGACCGGTATCTCGTTATATTAATAGACCAATCTCTACAAAAATTACAAAATTACTTTTAAAAACAAATATAACTCCCAATATAATTTCTTTGTTTACATTTCTCTTAGCTGCTATTGGTTCCATTTTCTTCTTTTTAGGTGGTTATCCCAACTTAATCATTGGCGCAGTATTTGCTCAATTTGCTTCTATAATTGATGGTTGTGATGGCGAAATAGCCCGATTAAAAATGCAGACCTCTGAATTTGGCGGTTGGTTTGATGCTGTTCTCGACCGGTACGCTGATGCTCTATTACTTTTTGGACTAACAATCTTTGTGTTCAATTTATCCCCGAATTTTGTTATGTTATTAATTGGGTTTCTTGCTATTATTGGGTCTTTTATGAACAGCTATACCGCTGATAAATATGATGGCTTAATGAAAAAACTGACCACTCCTAATTCCTCTTATTTCAGGTTAGGCAGGGATGTCCGGATGATTATAATCCTGATAGGTGCTCTATTGTATGTTCCCTTTATAGTATTAATTATAATTGCAGTACTAATGAATGTTGAAAATATTCGGAGAATTTTGCTATTTCACAAACATTATCAAATGATATCAAGTCAATTACCCAAATTAAATATACCAATGGAATATACTCATGAAGATATTTAATTAATCACAACTTATCTTTTTTTTTAAAATATTTTTTTGGATAATATTTTTATTTTAAATTTAACTTTTCTCAAAAATAATACTTTATTTTATAAGAAAAATGGTAAAACTAAATATTTTACTTGGTTCACTCCTTTTATTCCTCTAATCCTACCTATCAGATCACTGACTTCTGAATTTCTTCCTTCGGCTAGAAAAATTTCGATGCAATACTGCTCTTTTATATGTCGATGAATATCTTCAATAATTAAATTGTTAAATTCGTGTCTTAATTTGGACAACCTAATTTCGACATCCTCTCGGACAAAATCATTTACTACAATGATCATAGCAAAGACCATATCCTCATTTTTTAAAGACAAGTCATAGTCGAGTAGCATAGCTCTAATGGCATCTCTTATAGCTTCAGACCTGCTATAATAACCTCTTTTTTTAATTAACTTTTCTAAATCAT
The DNA here is from genome assembly GCA_005191425.1 of Candidatus Helarchaeota ASGARD archaeon Hel_GB_B. GTDB lineage: Archaea > Asgardarchaeota > Lokiarchaeia > Helarchaeales > HEL-GB-B > HEL-GB-B. The sequence continues at coordinate 29,748 of SUPR01000022.1, read as the reverse complement.
TTAATATCGTACTAGTGAGCGATACACTTACAATTGGCATTTTTGTTCCTCTAATTATGGTTTAAAATTAATTTTACAAATTTTTATTATTAATTAAATAATATATTCTTAATAATATAATATTAATATTTGTTATTTTCTTAGCATTAATTTAATAAACAATTGATTTTTTTATTAAATTGGTGCAAATATTGGAAATTAAATATTGTGAAATCTGCGAAAAAAATATTGCTCTGGATAAAAAAATCGAGCATTATACTAGAAAAAAAAGCATATTTATTATAATAATTTCGAGCATTTTCTTATTTTTATCAATTCTTTTTGGTAATTTTTTAAATTTATTCATATTTAGCCAGATTTTTGCTGCTGTTGCAGTTATAGTAAGTGGTTATAATATAGTAAAAGAAGGTATTTCAAATTTAATTGACCACAAAATCACTATTAACATCTTAATGACAATTGCTGCAATTGGGTCTTTTTTAATTGGTCATGGAGGCGAAGGTGCGAGTGTAATGTTCCTATTTTTTATTGCAGAATTCCTTGAAAATTATGCTACAGACCGGTCAAAAAATTCAATTACTTCATTGATGAAAATTGCGCCTGATATTGCTGTGGTAAAAATTAGTGGGTCATTTAAAGAGATGCATACTCACAGCGTTAAAGTAGGCGATATTATCCAAATAAAACCTGGAAACAGCATCCCTCTGGACGGAATAATTATAAAAGGGGCTTCTACAATTAATGAATCTTCTCTTACCGGTGAATCAATTCCTGTTTTTAAGCAAATTGGGGACACTGTATTTGCAGGTACTATTAATTTTGAGGGATATTTAGAAGTCCAAGTTACTAAAAGTTCAGACCAAACACTCCTTGCCAAAATAAAAGAGATAATTGATAATGCTCGAAATAAGCAGAGTAAAACTCAGCGGTTTATAGATAAATTCTCTAAATATTATACACCTATAATGATTTTTCTTGCAATTTTTATGATGCTAATTCCACCTTTAATTTTTCAATTACCAATTAATGAATGGGTTTATAAAGGACTTATCATTTTAGTGATCTCATGTCCATGTGCACTTGCATTATCTATGCCAATTTCAATGATTTCTGCTTTGACTAGTGGCGCAAAAAACGGAATACTTATTAAAGGTGGGAAATTTATCGAAGACCTCAATAAATTACAGATAATAGCATTTGATAAAACTGGCACTCTGACTAAAGGTTCTCTTGAAGTTAAAGATATTATTTCACTCAATAATGACTTTGATCAATGGTTTAAAATTGCTGCCTCTTTAGAAAACCTCTCTGAACACCCTATTTCAAGAGCAATTGTATCTGGTGCAGAAAAAAGAGGGATATCACCTGAAATACCCATCGAATCTTTTAAATCTATTATCGGAAAAGGTATTTCAGGTTCAGTTAATGGAAATAGATTTTATGTTGGAAATAAATCTCTCTTTGATGAACTAAAAATATCCGTTCCAGAAAAATTATTAAATCGATATCAAAATGAGGGAAAAACTGTAGTCTTGTTTGGAAATAGTCGTCAAATCATTGGTTTAATTTCACTCCGGGATACAATACGTGATTATTCCCAGCAAGTAATCCATGAACTAAAAGCTAGAAATATTAAAACAATCATGATTTCAGGAGATAATAAAAATACTGTCAGAGCATTGCAAAAAGAACTTGGAATAGACCAAGTTTTTTATGAGCTAAAACCTGATGAAAAACAAGAGACTATTAAAAACCTTATTAATAAAAATAAAACAGTTGCAATGGTCGGTGATGGTATCAATGATGCCCCTGCTCTAGCCTCTGCAGATATTGGGATCGCAATGGGTGGAATTGGAAGTGATATTTCGCTAGAAACTGCTGATGTTATTTTAATGAATGACAACATCGGAAAAATTATAACTTTACTTGACATAAGCAAAAAGACAAATAAGATTATGAAAGAAAATATCTATTCCACAATTGTTTTAAAATTTCTATTTATAATTCTAACATTTCTAGGACTGATGACTCTATGGATGGCTGTTGGGATAGGAGACCTTGGAATTACTTTATTAGTTATAATCAATACATTCAGAATTTCATTTGTTAAGAAACGATTTGATGAAGTGATCTAATTTATTCGAAATCAGATCTATTTAGAAGCAAGATTATATACAAACTTAAACCTCATACATAAAATAATCAAATACCCCAAATTATTATTGATTTTTATGTGTGCCACTTAATATATAGTAAAAGTCCATAAAAATGCTCTCATAATGGTCTATCTTAAATTTAGAAGCAATATATGGTATGACCTCCCGCCTGTAGTCTATTCGAGCAGATATACTAATTTTTTCCAATAAAAAATTAAATATTTTATACGGATATCTTTTACTTAACTTCATTCCGATAATTGCAATTCTACCATTTGGTGCTAAAAGGTCATGCATTTTATCAATAGTCTTTTTATAGTCCGGCACGATCGTTAATGCATAAGTACATAATATGGCATCAAATTTAATTCTGGGATTATATCTCGTAATACTCGTATTAATAAGCTCCATATTTGTCCAGTTATTGTATTTAACCTTCCCATTAGCTATAGCCAATGAATTTGATGAAATATCAATCGCCACATAATGTCCTTTTCCTTTTAAATAACTTTGTACTATTTTAAAATTATATCCAATACCACATGCTATTTCTAATACTGAAGAATTTGATGTCAAGTTTAATAACGAAATAGCTCTCTTCCTATAAACCGAATTTTCAGTAGACCTCCCAAATAGAGCATCTAATTCCATAAAAGCCAAATATTTTGAAGCATTATCATATATTTTTTGTATATCCGATTCTGAAAATTTCATCGTTATCAAATATTTTTATAAATTTAACAAATATAAAATCTTTCATAATTTTTTTTCAAAAATTTATAAAAAGAAAGTGATTTTAAGTTAAAAAACATCATTTCTCTTTTTTATAAACTTAAAACTTCTCTAAAATCCTATCAAACCATGTCAATATTCTTATATAAGACCATATCTAAGGAGCAGTATTTTATTTTAAGATATGTAACTTTTTTTACAGAATAATTAAAACAATTTTTTTTACTACAATTTAAAATTCATATTTGGATATCTGTAATTCTCTTGGTACAATTAATCAGAATGAGGAACGAATATTAATGATGTTAGAAAACGATAGAACAAGGATATATAAATAAATTGAAAAAGTTTAATTAATATGAGAGATGTAAAGATTTAGTAGAAAAGCAAAAGAGCGAAAACGTCTTTAGTATAATAAAAAGAATTCTATTATTAATTGGTAATATTTAATCAATTATAACTAGTTTTACTTTGAATTTAACCTATACTCCCCCCGTTACTTGGATATCTAGAGTATTTCCGACAATATTTATATCTGAATCTGTTATTTCTTTCATTTTCAATGTTTTTGCATTACTTGATGGAATCTTAGTACTGAAAGAAAATGAAAAAGGAGAAATTACTTCCTTAATTATTGGAATAATTGGGATCATTATTGTCTTAATCGGTGTAAATCCTTTTTTATATATTAAAAATCTCGGCGGATATATCGAAATAATTGGTCTGTTTGCATGTTAATTGATGGCGTATTATATCAAATCTTAAAAGACAATTATTAAGAAAATCTATAAATTCTCTTCTTGTATTTTTTTATAATCTTAAGGAAAGAAGGTGTTATTTAAATAATAAAAACTTAAAATAATTTTGTCGAATATATAATATTTAATTCCTATTTGATTAATATACCAAAAAATTATAATAAATAAATAATATATACGGGATACGATCCATAAGCGAAAATAAAATTGGAGTTCAATTAATAAAACAATTAGAAAATAAAAGAAATAGTAAAGTGATCGTATATTTCACTAGAGATCGCAAGCCATTTGGTTCTAGAATAGCTGAAGACGTGGTAAGATCATTGTATGACCACTTGATCAATTTAGAACTACCAGAAAAGAATAAAAAAATTGACATATTCATATATAGTAGAGGCGGAGATATTAGCGTTCCTTGGCGAATAACTACAATGATTAGGGAGTTTTGTGATGAATTTAACGTTTTAATTCCCTATAAAGCTCAAAGCGCAGCTACATTGCTTTCTTTGGGTGCAGATAATATTATTATGGGAAAAAAAGCGGAATTAGGTCCGATTGATCCAACATTAGTAAAAGCAACTGTTAGTGAAGGTTCCTTACCTGCACAAGAAATTTCAGTTGAAGATGTCAATTCTTTCATTTCATTTCTGAAGGAACGAGCTAACATAAATGATCAAGAGCCATTAGCACAAGTTGTTGAAAACTTGGTCAAACAAATTAGCCCCTTGACATTGGGGCGGGTGAATAGACAACACTCACACATAAGACTTGTTGCTAGAAAGCTCTTATCATCCCGCAACATGCGATTGGATGAAGAAAAAATTAACACGATCATTGAGATTCTCACCGAAAAGATATATTCCCATGGTCATACCATTGGGAGAAAAGAAGCACTTGATATTGGACTCCCAATTATGTTTCCCGACCCAGAAATAGAAACACTTATTTGGGATTTATATTTAAAATACGAGAATTATTTAAAGTTAAATGATCCATTATTTATTGAGATTGAATTAGAAAACAATGATGAAAAATTGATAACAAATGAACCAGTAGCTTTAATAGAAAGTGTTAAGAAGCTTCATGTGTTTAGGACTAGTTATCATCTAAATTTAAAACGAAAAATACCCGCAAATATTCAATTAAATATTAACCTAAACTTATCCCTTCCACCAACAATAAAACCAGATCAGATTCCTCAACAATCCCAAATAATATTGCAAAATCTAATAAAACAAGTTCAGGAACAATTACAACAATTGGTTCTACAAGAATTACAAAGACAATCTCCCATTATTGGTTATGAAGGAAGAAGTTTTGGAGGTAAATGGATTGAAGAAAGATAAACCAGAAATAAAAATTAAAGTTACAATAAATTTTCTACCATTTGGTTCTGGTAGAATCCAGTTTATAGACATTAAATTTCCATCAAGCGAAAAAAATCAAGTAAAAACAAATTATATTGAACCTTCAATTACAAGTATAGAACAAATTGAAACTAATAATAATTATGAAAATAATTATATTGTTCCTTTAACAACTTCTTGATTGTTTTAACTTTTTTCGTTTCATAGATTTTGTATTTTTCAATTTAATATGAAAACCTTTGCAATCTCTCTTAAAGAATTAATTTTATAATTATTTTCTTCTTCTAATGAGCTCATAAAAAAAATTATAGCATTTAAAATGAATTATGTAGAGTAAGTGAAATATCTTTTACCTTTTTTATTTTACACTTCAATACATGTCTTAATTCTTTCTCACATCTCATCTGGAGTTTGTATACATAATATTTTATTTATGTTCAATTAAATTAATTTAAATTTTATTGTTTTTTATCGAAATTCAGTTCGTTTGAACAGATTTGAGGTCTTAGTATCTATTAAATTTAGTGATAAAAAATAAGATATTTTAAATAATTAACTAAATAGTTGAAAACTTTTTGATTATTTATTTCATATCAATATTTTCTTTCATATAGGAATATACAAAAGTGGAAAAAATTGTTTTTCAAGATAATGTTATTTAATAAAAAAGGTGGTAAGAAAAAGTTGTTTTTGTAGTATTAAATTATTTAACAAGATTATAACCATCAATTATTAATTTTCCAAGCATTTAGGATTATTAAATTCAATGCAAATTTTATTTTAAATAAAAATTATAGTATTTTAATGGTTATTTCAAATATTTTTCATTTTAATATTGTATTTGAACCTAATTTTGATTTATATCAAATTTTTATTCCTCTTTTCTCCATAATTTGGAATATTTTAGTTACTTCTTCAAAATCTGAGCCATAAATATGCAATGAATTACTAAAATCTACATATTGAATGAGCTCAAGTCCCAATTTATCTGCAATTAATTTACCTAAAGCTACCATCCCATTAACGTTACTGCCCCATGCTTTAAAAAGGTCACGAGATCTCCAAGCAGTCTCGAGTATAAGAGATTCATCATTTACAATTCTAAACCATAAGCGTTGTAGACATGGAGCTCCCGAAATTTTTAAGTCCTTCCAGGGTATCCACGTAGTAATTTGTAATTTTCTTGAAATTGATTCCTCTTTAGCTTTTTCAATTAAGAATTGAATTTGATCAATTCCATCTTCAAACTCACAAAATGGGATACCAAGTTTTTTAAGAATTTCACTATGTTTTGGGACTGATTTTCCCCAACTTTGCAACCTGCGGTGATAAGTATATGAAAGATGTCCTTCATCGACCTTTGAATCAAGAGTTCCTTCAATGATTTCCTTAATGTATGACCCACCATCAAGTTTGCAGCATTTCAAAGCAATGGCATCAGCTTGATGTATCTTAGGTTCACTTAAGGGGTCTGTCACATTGACGATAACACTTGCTTCTTTACTTGGCGCTTCCTCATAATGGTTTGGCATGAATTTCCCATATTTCCAGACTGCATGTAATGTTTTTATCCAAGCTTCTCCTAATGTTTTGGCTTCAATATGGAGAATTGGTAATTGATGATTTGTATTTACCATTTTATTCACTATTTTTAAATGAAAATAATTAAGTATCAAAGAATATTCGTTTAGGTTTTTTAAAAGATTTTCTTTTTATCCTCTTATTAAGAATGGGGATATGGAGTAAAAAAAATTGAATAATTTTAAATTAAAAAAAGAGTTAAAGTATTAATTGTAATTTTAATTAAATATAAACAAAAGGAATTAGATATTTAAACAGATTATAAAATAGAATTGATAAAATTTGGTCGCGTTTGAGATGGTAGAAGAAGCACTTTATCAGATTACAAAACGTATTGCATCAGAAATTGGACCTATGCTTACAAGTCGCCCATATATTGGAATAATAGATAAATATGGCAAAATTAAATATAAAGATGAGGCAATTGATAAATATAGCGATTTTATTTCAAGTTTTGTCAATAAAAATTTCAATTTTCTAAGAGTTGGAGATCACAGTATTCCGATTAGCGGCTTAAATATGGTTTTTTTTAAGATCAGTCCCAAGATAGTTTTAGTTATGTTTATGAAACAGGGACTTGTAGGGCAATTATTAGCATTCAAAAAGCGTATGGCTAAATATGCCAGTGAAATAGACCCACTCATTGTTTTGGAACCACTTGAAGGTCAAGAACAACCTGAGGAAGCTGAAGTTATTGAAGAAGTCGCACCACCACCTAAAGAAGAGATAAAAAAAGCGGAAGAGGAAGAAGAAGTAAAAGTAATACCTCAACTAATTAAAAAGATCCGAAAAAAAGACAAATTCCCTCTTAAAGATATTGTAGTATTGAACTTATGTGATGGTGAAAATACTGTAAAACAAATAGCAGATAAAGCAAACGTGGATGTTTTGACTGTTTGGAATATATTAGATGAATATAAAAAGAAAAAATATATTAAGATAAATTATTCTGGTAACCCCGATTTTGTCCCAATATTAACGAAAAAAATCCCCCCAATGGCTGTTCAATTGAGGTTAATGTCTAATTTAGAATATCAAATTGCAAAACTATGCGATGGTACAAGGACTATTGAAGAAATCGAAGAAAAATTAGAAATAGATGGCGATAAACTTAGCGAATTGATCGACAAAATGGAAAAAAACAAAATGATTCGAATGGACATAAAAAGAGTTTAATTTTTAATAATCAATTAAATTTTTTGCTCTTTTTAATTATTAATTTATATTGCGTTTTTTAAACGAATTTAAGATATTTTCTAATCATTATTGATAAAAATTAACGGAAAAAAACCAAATTAATAAAGTCTAAAGTAAATTCATGTTTTTTCTAAAATTGTTCGGGTCTATATTTTGTATGATGTTTACCTTCAGGGAAGAAATTTAAAAAATTGCTTTATCCCAATTAGCAAAATTGATTTTTACCTTATTTTACAAAATTATTATTCTCTAAACCGAAATTTTATATTTGAAAATGATCAATTACTTCAATTCTTTATTCTAATGTTAAAATGTTAAGTTAAATTTATATTTAAATTAATGCAATTAATTTGACTCAAATTTGTTCTATTTCAATTTTCAGAAAAATATCAAATGGATCGGGTTCTTTATAAATCAATCATGTAAATTCTAAAATTGAAAAAATTTAATATTCTGATAAAGTAAGAAATTAGTTAATTAAAAAAATTAAATTAGAATTGAATTTAAGAAATTAATTCGTTATAACAAGATTTCAAAATAGAATTAATAAATTAACCAAATATTAATAAAGTGAGTTGAAAAAGGAGACAAGATTAGGATGATATTAACCGTTGATATTGAAAAGTGTATAGGGTGTAAATTATGTGAAGTAGTTTGCAGTTTATACCATGGTGATGAAGTGAATCCAATGAAATCGGGGATTGAAGTAATTGAAGTAAAGGAAGCTGTAAATGTGCCTATATATTGTTTTCAGTGTGACGATGCAGTATGTATGCAAGTTTGTACCGTTGGGGCCATCAGCCGAGATGAAACTGGTCGAGTAATAATTGATAAAAATAAATGCATAAATTGTAAAGCATGTGCTATTGCATGTCCTTTTGGTGCTATTGGTCTGGACGCAACTGGTAGGGTCTTTAAATGTGATTTATGCGAGCCCTTACAGCCTCAATGTGTAGAGATATGTCCGACCCATGCATTATCATTTGAGGAACCAGATAAATTGACTTATAAAAAGAAAATGCAAATTGCAGAAAAATTATTGTTATAATGTAATTCTTGGTGAAAAAAAATGGAAGCTAGAGAGGATTTGATTGTTGTTGACATTGGTGAATGTATTGGTTGCGGAAATTGTATAATGGTCTGTCATTTAAATGATAGAATAGATGATTTAATTAAATACGGGAAAAAATTAAACAAAACAAGGTTTAAAGTAGAAAATGGTGTCATTAATAGAAGTTCAATTTGTTTTAATTGTACTGATGCGCCTTGTGTTAAAGCTTGCGATAAGAATATTTTAAAAAAGGACGAAACTGGACTTGTATATATCGATTTAGATATTTATTCTAATGAAAAATCTGAGAAGGGTATTAATAAACTGAAAATTTGTCATGATTGTGCAAAAATGTGCATAGATGCATGTCCTACTAACGAATTATTCTTGGTCAACATTAAATCAGAAGGTGCAATGTTTACAGTCCCATTAAAATGCGACCTATGTGACGGAGATCCCCAGTGCGCTAAAGTCTGTCCTACTGGTGCAATTAAATTAGTAAACATCTTGAAAACAAATCTTGAAAATAAGAAGAGTCAAGCTGAAATCCTCGCAAAAGTTTCCAATTTGATTGATTAAAATAATTGGGATGTGATTATATGGATGGTTATATGGGTAAAATATTGAGAGTAAATCTGACCGATCAGTCAATTAAAAGTGAAAATTTAAACAAAGACTTATTAAATGATTATATTGGTGGACTGGGGCTCGCTACTCGGATATTATATGATGAACTAGACCCATCAGTTAAAGGACTGGAACCAGAAAATAAATTAATTTATATGACTGGGCCATTAACCGGACTAATATCCAGTAAATTTGAGATTGCTGCTAAAAGTCCACTTTGTATAGGAATTGGTGATTCTAATGCTGGTGGCTTTTTCGGCCCGGAATTAAAGTTCTCCGGATTTGATGGGATAATTTTTGAGGGTAAAAGTGAGAAACCAGTATTATTGACTATTATAAATGAAGAAGTAAACTTAGTAGATGCTAAGAAACTTAAAATCTGGAAAAAAACTACTACAAAAACTGAAAAGGTAATTAGAGATTATTATCATGACCCAAAAATTCGGGTATCTTGCATTGGACCAGCTGGTGAGAACCAAGTACTTTTTGCAAGTATAATGAACGACAAACGAGCAGCTGGCAGGACTGGCATGGGTGCTGTGATGGGTTCTAAAAATTTGAAAGGTGTCGCAGTAAAAGCTTCAGTTAAAAATAGCATTAGCATTGCTAATCCAGATAAGTTTAAAGAACTATTACCTAAATATCTAAAAAATATTAACAAAGATATGGTAGTTAGCGCTTTCTCACAAATGGGGACTGTTAGTGGTATGAGTATGGGAATAGTAATTGGTGATACCCCTATTAAAAACTGGGCTAAAGGTAAATTTGACGTAAAAAAAATTGACGCATCTGCTTTTTCAAAAATTACTACTAAAACTCCTACTTGCTTTGGGTGTAATGTCCATTGTCATAGGTGGATCAAATATGACAAATATGAAGGTAAAGGACCTGAATATGAAACTATTGCTGCATTCGGTACCATGCTTTTAAACGGAGAATTACAACCAATTCTAGATGCTAATGTTAAATGTAACGATTTGGGACTTGATACTATATCTTGTGGGTCCGTTATTTCATGGGCAATGGAAGCATTTGAAAAAGGGCTTATTACAGAAGAAGAGGTCGGAATGGACTTAAGTTGGGGAAATATGGAGAGTGTTCTAAAATTAATAGACCAAATCTCTAAGAAAGAAGGGTTTGGGAGCATTCTTGCTGACGGAGTAATGAGAGCTTCTAAAAAGATTGGTAAAGGCTCTGAAGACTTCGCAATTCATGTTAAAGGCTTAGAAATGCCTATGCATGACCCCCGGGCTATCAATGGAATGGGACTGCAATATGCTACCGAATTAGTCGGCGCCCGGCATTCTACTGCCAATCAGCTAATCTCCATGAGCCTTGTAAACCTACCACTACCTACAATCGGTGTAAAAAAAGCTCCAAATAGAACAAAACCTGAGGGTCAAGCCGATGCTGTAATTAAAATTCAAGATTATAATGCTATAATGGGCTCCCTTATTACTTGCAGTTTTCCATCAACAGGAAAAATGATCAAAAATCAATTGGAATTCTACAACATAGTCTTAAATAAATCATTAAAAATGGACGACTTTATGAAAATTGGTGAACGGATCACTAATTTACGGCGTGCATTTAACATTAAATTTGGTGCTACACCCCAAGATGATATATTACCTAAACGAATTACCTCTGAGCCGCTTTCTGAAGGTGGGGCTAAAGGAAATACTGTTGACATCGATTTTATGCTCAAAGAATATTATCAATTACGAGATTGGGACTTAAATACAGGAAAACCTTCTAAAGAAAAATTACAATCATTGGGCCTTAACGAAATAGCAAAAGAATTTTGGTCTTAATTTAATATAATTCCAACTTTTTTATTTTTAAAATAATTTTTTAATTATAATTTTAATATCTCTTATTATTTCAAGTTAATTACTCTAATTCTACTCGGATTCTCATTTTGATTTTATACTAATACTTTATTTTTAATGGAACTTAAAAAACTGGCAATTTAATCGTTTTTTATTTCAAGAATAATTCTCATAATTTTATAAACCATAAATTTTATTATTTCAAAATTCTACCATAAAAATACAATGGATAATAATCTTGAAAATGCTTGTAATAATTGTGGAAAAGTACATGAAAAAAAGAATATAGATCTTCTCCCCACATGGCTACAATGTAAAAAATGTGGGCGATTATATTGTGTTGATTGTGCTCATACTTCTATACAACGGATATCTATTGAAAAATTGTTAATGGCTATTATTGTTATTTTATTCTTGTATATTGGTGTCTTTATTCTTGAGGATTTAAGAGTTCCTCTCACAACAGCTACAATTTGGGGTGTTTTAATGACTTTACTACCGGTAGGAGCTCAGATGCTACTTTTAAAATATCATGAAAAAAATACATTTAAAGAAAACAAAGTTTTAAAAAAATGTCTCCATTGTTCGGCTCCCCTTCATACACTTTACCATGATTCAATTCTTAATAGCTGGTTATTTACTATTTACGCTTTTAATATTTTAGTATTTTTATTTGAATTTTTCTTTAAATTATATAATTTTTATGATAAAATGGTACCCGAAGTAATATTTATGAGCAGTGTTGGTGTTATATTGTGGATTATTTTTTTAATTATCATTTTATTGGGTTCCATCGTTTTATCTCTCCGGTTGTATCGATACATTTTGTCTAGTTTTCAAACAAGCTATCGAATTTGGGTCATAATTATTATAATTTATACTATAAGTTTATATTTCAGTTTATTTTGTATTGAACTTAATTATATATTATTGAGTTTTGGCTTTTTAAATATAGAAATAACTAATATATTCAATATTATTTTCACGATGACTTTTGCAGGAATACCAAAATTATTCTGGTTTGTTCCAGCATTCTTAATGAGTGCATTTCTTTATTATTATACCAAGAAATACTTAATGAATCATAAAAGCAGTAATTGGTTAAAATTGGTCGTTGGATTCTTTATCATAACAATTCCATTAATTATATGGGGCATTTTTTATCCATATTTTTATAGTCTATGGGAGAATTTAATAAGCTGGTCTATTTCTAATTTCATTTTCAATTTTTTATTTGGGCTTAGTATATTCAGTATCATTAAACGAATAAAGCAGAATGAAAAAAAGGTGAATTTAAAAGTTGTTTTTTCAAGTTTAGCAGTAATATCTGTATTAATTTTGTATTTACTATTTCCTATAATATCAAAAATCATATTAATTTCCTATTTTAATATCTATGTTTTTATTATTACTCTAATTGTGATTATTTTTGTATTATTTGAATTGTTTAACTCTTGGTTAAATGAAAACAAAATTTGGCGTGCTAAAATTATGAAAAACTTACCAGACCCTACCTATCTTATAATTGTTGGCACTTTTTCTTATTGTATTGCATTAAATTCGTTCTATTTAATTTTCTTATCACCTATGCATCAACTATATTTTGTAGATATCTCTGGGGCTTTTGTTTTTGACCCTGGCTTTTTTAGTTTCATTAGTATTATTGGTTTATTTGGTATAATCGCAGCCTCAGTCTTCAAATTATTAATAAAATTAATGACTTAAATCAAATATTTCAAAATGAATTAAAAATGATGTCAAATAATATTGATAAAGATAAAATTATTGATGTAACACCAAAAGATTCCAAATCAGAACGTTGGACTCTTACCCAATCGATTATTTATTTTGGTACTGTTATATTATTAACTTTATTTATTTTGTATCTCTCTGAAATTATTGAATTTTTCTATATTTTATTCAATATACCTTATGGTTGGGGACCTGGACAGATCTGGACATTTGACTTATGGCTTCGATATGCAACAAGTGAAGGCGCATCGCAATTTCTTTCAATTTTCAATATAGCCCCTGCATTTACTATTATAAACGCTGGGCATGTTATTATTTATCCAAATGTCCCTCCCTTGGACTATCCCTTTTCTTTAGAAGTAATCAAACTTTGTACTGGTATTGAAGCTATAGCTCTTTTAACAGCTCTTGTGATTGCAACTCCAACAAAATGGTGGAAAAAATTACTTGGTGGCTCTATTATGATATTGGGTATCTATAGTGCAAATGTATTAAGGATCGTAATCACTGTGGTATTACTTATGAATGGTTTTTCTTTTTATATTGCTCATGAGGTACTAGCTGCAACAATGACTATTGTTTTTACCATAATCTTTGTTTTAATTGTACAAATGTTTGTTATACGAAATTTTATAGATTCTATGATCAAAGCGGTTCTTGGGATATATTACGGACTCTTAAATTATTTCTCAACTAAATGAAAATTGTATTTACATTTTATTTTTTATTCCAATTGGTGTACCTTATGTATAAAATATTGATCACTAGAAAACTTCCATTTGAAAATTTGGAAAAGTTTGGAACTAATTTTAAGTTTAATATTAATACCGGAGGAAAATTATCTAAAAAAGAATTACTTAAATTAGTGCCGGGTATTGATGGCATTATATGTACTTTAAGAAATAAGATAGATGCCGAAATAATGGACTCTGCTGGGCCAAACCTTAAGGTTATCAGTAATTTCGCGGTCGGATATGATAATATAGATATAGATGCAGCTACAGACCGAAATATTATCGTTACTAATACCCCGGAAGTATTAACAGAGACCACGGCTGATCTTGCTTGGGCATTACTTATGGCAATTAGCCGCAGAATTATCGAAGCCCATAACTTTATTTTAGACAATAAATGGAAGGATTGGCATCCACTTTTTTTTGCAGGTAGAGATGTCCATAGTAAAACTCTTGGGATCATTGGAATGGGACGTATTGGGTCTGCTATTGCAAGAAGGTCTGTTGGATTTAATATGAAAATTATTTATTACAGTCGTACTAGAAAATTTGAATTAGAAAAACTTTATTCAATGGAATTTAAAGAATTATCTGAACTTTTAAAATTATCTGATTTTATTATTTTAGCTGTACCATTAAACCCCCAGACTAAAAATATGATCGGCGAAAATGAATTAAAATTAATGAAGAAAACAGCATTTATAATAAATATTTCCAGAGGTAAAGTTATCGATGAAAAATTCTTGATCTGGGCACTCGAAAACAAAATTATTGCAGGAGCTGGTCTTGATGTCTACACTATTGAACCTATCAGTAATGATAATCCACTTTTAAAACTTGATAATGTCGTCCTTACTCCCCATATCGGCTCTTCTACTATTGAAACACGCACTAAAATGGCTAAACTCGCATTTGAAAATATTATTAATGTCTTAGAAAAAAAATTCGATCATGCATTTATTGTAAACAAAAATATTATTTCAAAGACATTTAAAAAGCATTAATTTTCGATGGTACTTTTATCTTTTTCCAATCATCTTCAATAAAATTAATAAAAGACAATATTATTAAAATCTAACTCATATTTTAGAACTTGAACAATCTATTATTATTTATATTCTTTTTTACTATGTAAATAAAAGATTTTGATTGGATATGAATTTTGTTAAAAATTCGTTGTTCGTTTATATTTTTTATTTTAGTTGATAATACCATTTAAATGGATTAAAAACCAAAATTTTAAAAATCTGTCAACTTAAATTTTCAATGAATAAAAAATGGTCTCAAAGCAAACTATAATTACTGACTTTTTCAAGAAATCAGAAAAAAAAAGGAATATAATACTTCCAAAAAGAGATGGGGTTCAAGGGATATTTGTACAAAGTGAAAATGATAAATTATCCCTAATGATTAGAGAATTGGGTATCAATAAATTAATTTGCCATATAACATTAGACCAATTTAAAAAATTAGAATCATGCGGGACTAATATAAGTCCTCAAAAAGTGAAAGATATAATTCCACACATCGATATGGAAAGCTGTGGTAAAATTGCAATTGCAATGATTAACTATGGTATAATAAATAGAAACAGCTTTAATAATTCTTTATTATAAATTAAAAAATTGAAATAAATGGTATTTTAATCTAAACAATTATAATTCTATTAATATTTATCTAATTTAATTATTTGTATTGATAATCATTGTTTTGAAATATCTGCAAATTGTAAATTTAATTTATTTATTAATTTAAATACTCTGAAAATTGGATAAATATTTATTATTTTTCTAGTTTCTTGTTTAATTTTTTAATAATTTTTTTCATCTTTTTCTCGCGAGAGAGTGCTGCCCCAAAATATGCTTCATCTATAGTATTTTTATTTAGAAGTATGTCCACTCGACCAATATGGTGTCGACTTGTCCTACCTTTTCGTTGAATATATCTTATTTCACTTGGAATTGGCTCAAAAAAAATTACTCTATCTACTGCTGGAATATCTAGTCCCTCTTCCGCTACACATGTCGCTATTAATACATTATATTTATCTCCTTTAAAATCCTCAATTATTCTGGCTTGTTCATCTTGTTTAAGTCCTGGGTCATTTTCTTTAGAAGTTTGTCCGACAAATTTAATTGCCTTGACATTATCTATTGTCTTTAAATATTCTTGGATTCGTATTACTGTATCTCTATATTGGCTAAAGACAATTATTTTTGAATTTGCATTTTTTTGCAATTCTTGTTTTATAAGTACCGCTAATTTCTCAAGTTTAGGATTTGGTATGTGCCTATAAAACTCACAATAATAGGTTAATTTTTCAAATTTTAAATGGTCTACTATTAATTTAGAATATTTTGATTTGCCTTGTAATGCATCTTTCTCAATCTTTCTAAGAAAATTACAAAATGGTAATAGTCCTTGCGTCTCTATTAATTCAATTCCGTGCATTAACGACAATAAAGCAGATTGAATAACGATTGCATTATAAAGATATCCCTTTTTTCTCCTTGTTGCCCTATTTAATTCTACTCTTAATTTTTTACCCAGTTCTAATATATCTTTTTTAGTTATTATTTTTGTAGATTTAATTATCAATAGACCCTGTCTTTTTAATTTAAGTATATTCTCTTCTACCATATCTCTTAGTATTTTTAAAATCAAATTATATTCTTCAGGTAGTTCTAATCTGTGCCAAAAAAGTGTTATTGGCGTAATATAATCTTTGACATCGTCATCGTATTCCGAGCGAAATTGGATTGCTTCAATAAATAAATTTTCACAGATTTCATTGATACTTTCTTCATCTTTTCCTGGAGATGCCGTTAAACCTAAGATTCGCGTTTTCTCATATCCTTTAATATATTCCGAAGCAATATAATTATATGCATAGTTTTTTCTTGCGTGATGCGCCTCATCGAAAATAATAAGTCCAATATCTTTTAAATTATATCTTTTGTTCTGTAAGTCGTTTCTTATTACTTGTGGTGTAGCAAATATAAATTTAGCAGAATTCCATGCCATAAGCCTTTTTTTGGGCAAAATTTTTCCCGTCAATATGGTAAAATCCTTGTTATTATAATTTAATAAATTTTTAAATGTATTAAAATGCTGGACAACTAAAGGTCTTGTTGGTGCAAGCATTAAAATTTTTATTTTCTCATCTTTGTCCAATAATTTAACTGCAGTTAAAATCGCTATAATTGTTTTTCCTAATGCAGTCGGTAATATGACCAATGTATTTTTCTCTAAGCAGATATCGCTAATCGAATCCTGGTATTCTCTATATTCAATTATATTTCTTTTTAACTTTTTATTATTTATATATTTTATTTTCACCACTTATTATACTGATTGAAGATAATAGTTCTCTATTTTTCTGGTACCAAATTCCGTCTTTACTGTCTTTACTAAATAATTATTGAACTTTTTCCAATCTTTATTTCATTAATAAAATATTAATGAAAAAATTTATATAAGAATTCTTAAGGTAGAAATTATTGACTTCGTGGCGGGTGGGTACGCCTCAAACCGCGTTCCGCCACATTAATCAATAAACCCCGGGTTTCGAGGTGTAATATTAATGAATGAAAAAAAATTGTCAAAAAATAATAAAAATACATCTATTTATATATCATTAATTGCTATAATTAGTGCTCTTTATGTTGTTCTAGTAATTTTAATCCCTATCGCTTGGGATATTCCTCAAGTTAGGGTCGCTGATGCACTATTTACCACTGTTTTCTTCTTCGGTTATCCTGGCACTATTGGAATAACAATAGGGTGTATCTTGGCTAATATAATTGGTGGTCTCGGACTGATTGATATTATTTTTGGTTCTCTAGCTAATTTACTTGCAGGTTCATTGGGCTATTATCTCTTTAATAAAATTAAAAATTTGACCGGCAAAAAAAGGCATATCTATATCCAATTAATTATTCTATTAATGAACCTCATTAATACTTTTATTGTCGGGACTTATTTGCCGTTTCTGCTTAACATGCCGTTCTGGTTGACATATCTCGGGATTTTTACTGGGTCTCTAATCTCTATGAACTTACTTGGTTATTTATTATTCATTGGACTGGAAAGAGCCGGTATCCACAAAATAATTTAGTCATAAATCATTCCTAACTTCTATATAAAACTAAAAAATAATCAATGGACCGACCACTTTTTAAAAAACTTTAATTTAATTCCTTTTTCTTTTATTGTTTTTTATATCCTATATTCAACCACCGAATTTTTATATAGAATCGTCCTTTTCAATTTTTTAAACTGAGATATTTAAAGTTCATTTTTATAAAATTAAAAAAATAAAATTTTTGAGATTTGTTAACTTAGTTTCAGTTATTTATCATGATTAAATTTATATTTCATTAATTAATGGTTTAATATAATTTAATTATCAAGAATTGCTTAATTATTTATATTTAAACATAGATTTTAAAAATAATATAAGTTGTAAATTATTGAAAGAAAGTATAATGACTAATCGAGGTAAATTTTATGCTTCATACTTATGGCGAGATTGATGATTCTTTAAGAACAAAAAAATATTTACCAATTGCAAGACATGTTTGGAGAATGCACCAAGAAATTGGCTGGGAAACTTGGAATAAAGCGACTAGAAGCTTAAGGGAGATAATTGAAGAGATTATGCGGGTTAGGATGACTGAAAGCATAATGACTTCAAAAGAATTAATTGATGGTAAAATAAAGGAACCAGAAAAAGTTATAACTTATACTATATTTCCCCCTGCTATTCTTACAAGATCCGACCTTCAACAAGGTGCAATGAAGTTATTACATGGCGAAAGTATTGACAGTTCATTTATTTTGGTAGATGACATGTCTCAAAAAATTTTCACCATTATTAATTGTCATATGGAGAACGGATTACCTGCTGATTTTTGGTTTGCTGGTGTTAAAGAGGACGATGAACTTCTAGACAGGCGACATATGAAACTGGGTTATAAACTACGCGAGATTCCTAAACGGACTAAAAATCTTACAAAATGTGCGTATGCTTGCATGGATATCTTAAAAGATGTTAGGAATGAGCGGACTCCTCAATGGTCGTCGTCTCCCTATCATTCTACAATAGTTTGGCTTTCTTGTGCCATAAATATCATATGTGAATTAAGTAATTATGATGCTATGGGACTTATGTATGATATGGTAAATACGGAACGCATTTACAAATTACCTGATTTTTATGCAGCAATGATCCCTTGGTCCAGTACTTTACAGATGATGAGTATGATGAAACGTCGTGATTATCAATTGCGAATAATGGGTCTTTTTCAGTCACATTGTTTTTCAATTAAAGGGATCGAAGATATTGGAGTAAAATGGATGCAAGACGAACATCCTGAAATATGGCATGCATCAATTGAACGACAATGGGACGATGGTATCCCAATGCCTATCGATAGCTTAAACGTGGAAATTCTTGGGTCGAAGGAACCTAAAAAAATCCCTAAGTCTGTCTTCAAATCTGGAGTTTTTGAATGGAAATATCCTGGTACCAATCGTATTACCCCTGAAAAATTAGGAATAGAACGTTCTGAGGCAATAAAAGGTGTCAATTTAGATATTACTCATGAAACACCTAGCGACTATGAAGTTACATCCGATAATATTGTCTCCATAGGGATGGGTAGAGATACTAAAATAATGAAATAAAACTATTTTTAAATAAATTCTAAAATATCATAAAATAAATTCTTTATTTTTTTCCATATAATCATTTCTATCCAAATTCTTTTTATTATATTAATTCGTAATTACTATTTCAACCTATAATTTATTTACTTACATTAATTCCAACTTGGTTAAAAATAAAGAATTGTTATAATTAATAGAACATAATTATACATTACTGAAATATCCAATAAACCTCTCTATATAATAAGTAATTATTTGACTATATTGCGATTGAAAAAAATAATCGAACCCATGTCCACCAAATGGAAATTCAAGCAATATACAGGTATCTGACAGTAAATCACATTTATTCTTAAAAACCTCCGACTCTGAAATTGATACGATTTTATCATTTTTACCATGAAGAATTAATATTGGTGGTGCCGATGTGTTTATTATATTTATTGGGGAATATTTATGATATGATTGGGGATTTGAACTTGGCGTCCCATTCATTAAAAAGGTAAATATTGATGGTTCTCCATATCTAACAAACAAATCATATGTAATTGATAAATTAGTCGGCCCATAAAAGTCAATAATCCCTGAAACATTAATCGATTTCCCAAAAATTCCGGAAAATTGCGGGCTCTTAATACCCAACCCAGATAAAAGTGCTAAGTGCGCCCCTGCAGACCTCCCTAAGAAAAAGGTCTTATTTAGGTCTATTTTATATGCAGAAGATTTGTTCTCTAAAAATTTTGTAAAAAAACCTATATTACTGACTATATCTGACATGTTATATCCATTGGGTGCCAGTCCATATTGAATATCACAAACCACATATCCTTGACTCGCAAGGTACTTATTTAAAGGAAACATATTTTCAATTCCTTTATCGCCCGTTCTCCAACCACCACCATGTATCGCTATTACAACAGGGGATTTCTTTGCTTGATTAATTGGCCTATACAGGTCAAATTTGAAGGTGTCATTTCCTATTTTTAGATAAGGTATGTCCAGCGTCAAATTGCATTGAAAATCGTGAAATCCATAATAATAATAATTCCATAATGAAAATTTATATGTCCTAAATTGGGAACGCAATTCAGGTGGGATTTTTGATATATAATCATTTCCAAGTGCCGATTTAAACTTTGTATCGAAATCGCTAGTCGCAATGTATGGTGAAGTTAGTGGTAATAGATTTGTAAATATTAGAACTAATCCTATGACCAATGTAAAATATAAAAGCCATTTTCGCTTCTTAACCAAAAATAACTTCAAAACTGTAGAAACAATTAGGACTATTACGGAAAATCCAGTAAACTGTGGCAGAAACATATCTAATGTCGTTTCAAATGACTGGCCTCCAAAAATTCCACCCGTTAAAATCAAAATTGTCGGAAAAATCCAAAATATTAAGCCACCTATTATAATTACCTGAGCAACAATTTGTAAAAAATTCTTCAATTTTATTTTAATACACCTCCCCTGTTTCTCCATATTGATTTATTGCTATTAATAATGTCCATTAGACTTATAATTACATTAAATGCGACCAACCCAAAATTACTTATAAGCAATAAGAACTTCATGAAAATTAAAGATATTATCTGCGTAATCGCAACATTGTACAAGATAAAATAACCTATGTCTAACCAAACGATTATTTCAATATATGTACATAAACTGATACACCAATACACAATTTTTTTACCAGTAGAGTTAGTAATATCACATAATAAAAAATTTAGGCTAATATTCAATATAATACAGACCCCCCAAATTATATAATAATTGTTTAATAACCAATAAAATGCCCCTAAACCAAAAATCCCTATCATATTTATTGGAATAATCCCAATATTCACAATTATAGAGAAAATCGAAAATCCAGCTAGCAATTTGCTAAAAATGGTACCTATTTTCAAGCACGCTCCTATATTTTTTACTTAAAATGACTAAAATTCTCATTGCTATACCTATTTTCTGTAACCTAATAAACTTAGTTTTTTAACTTTCAAATAAATTTTAACTCATTTTCAAAATAGAATTCTAAATTTAGTTTTTAAACTTTTTTTTGAATTTGATATTTTTCAAAATATTTTGTAAGATGGACTCCTTGAAATATTTAAGAGGCACAGATAAAATAATCTATCTCTAAGAAATCAATAATGATCTTAAAAATACAGCGATTAATATTGATTAACTAAATAATTTGAATATATTACACTTTTTGTATGGCTACTTTAAACATCTACCAAAATTCTCTCTCTATTTGCGCTTTTTAATAAATTTATAAATTATATATAAATAATAAAATAAAAATGTCATTTTTTGACCATATTTTTTTAAACTTGTCTTAAAATTTTATCTTACTAAATTTATTAATTGGACAATTTTTCTCAAATTAGAATTAGATCGATTTTAGGATGTCTAATAAATAAATTTAAACTATCCGGATTTTTAAATAATTAAACAGAATAATGTGGTTGTGAAAAATGAAAGTTATTGGGATTAATGGAAGTTCCAGAAAAAATGGAAATACCAAACGAGCAATTGAAGTAGTTTTTGAAGAACTGCAAAATGCTGGAATTGAAACTGAATTAATCCAATTAGCAGACAAAAATATACTTCCCTGTAAAGCTTGTTTCCAATGCAAAGGAAATAGTATGTGTATGGCTCAAGATGATGATTTAAATGAGATTCTAGAAAAAGTCGTAGCGGCTGATGGACTAATCCTCGGCTCTCCAACTTATTTTGCAAATGTTTCTTCAAGAATGAAGACGTTTATTGATAGAGCAGGCACTATCGCTAAGGCCAATAATGATATGTTTAAAAGAAAAGTTGGGGCAGCTGTTATAGCGGTACGTAGACAAGGCGCATGTCATGTATTTTCCAGTTTAAATTATTTCTTCTTGATTAACCAAATGATCGTCCCAGGCTCAAGTTATTGGAATTTGGGCATCGGTTTAAAACCTGGCGATATTATGAACGATGATGAGGGTATTCAAACATTCAAGAATCTTGGTAAAAATATGGCATGGCTTTTGGAAAAAATTAATAAATAATTCAATTTAATACGACTTACAACTTGCTTTATAACATAAAAAATATGCCTCTTTAATTCCCTCTTTTTTTACTCATTTATTTTTTAAAAATTAGGCTAAATTCTCTCTTATTGATTTTTTTAGTTTAAGTAGAAGATTTATAAGTTCGGTATTTTTCCATACTTTAATTTAACAGTTCTTTGCTGGGAATTTATGTAAATAATTTATTCATATCATAAATTTAAAGTTTGAGATAAAATATCTAAAATAAATGTATTAAATTGGAATTGTCCTAATTTGATAGTGATTATTTCTGAAAATTCTAAAATTAACGTAATGGAATCACCTCCTCTCATTCTAAATTATTATTAATTTCTCAATTATAACCTTTTATTTAATCATTCATCTTTTTAATATAATTCTTATCATTAACTTAAATTTTAGACTATTATCGAAAATATTATAATTTAAAAATAAATTGTAAATGGTGTAATAAGGTGAATGATATCTTGACAAAAATCAAGAAAGTCTTGCTTTTACTTAAACAGATGATTTATGAAAGTACATCTCCTATGGAAATAATTAGGTTTGCGCGATATTACCGAAAAAAAGGGCTTGAAGTTGTCGTTGTCTTATGGGGACCTATGGGTATAATGTTGGGTAAAAAAAATAAAGTAGGTCGGATGCGATATGAAGATGAAATGAAGGAATGTATTAACTTAGGCATAAAATTTTATTGCTGCGACCTTGCAGCTAAAATAATTGGGTTAGATCCAGCTGAATTGATGGAAGGTGTTGAAATGGTACCCTCTTATAGGGTCGCTGATTTATTACTCGAATACCAAGAATCAGGACAACTTATTATCTCCTTATAAATTGCCAAATGTTAAATAAATATTAAATTCACATTAACTCCTCAAATTGATTAAATTCATTAGCGTAAAGAATTTCATTCATTGTATTTATTTATTACAAATGCTAAATATTTGCTATTAATTACGTTATAGTTTAGATAATCATCGGATTGACTTATAAATGTCTGATATAAGAATTGGTAGAGCTACTCTTAAAAAGCTTTTTCGCGAATTTATCGAAGAAATGGACATTACTTTTAGTGATGAAAAAAATCTGCAGTTATTTGACTTCATCCTAGAAGATATATTAACAAAACAACAATTAATTCTTACTAAAAAATTTAAAACTATTAGAAATTTGTTTTATGATATGTTTGGACTTGCAATTAAGTACGACCCTTCCTATAATACCAGCCGCTTAATACTTAATGTATTTCTAGCCAAAATAGAAAAATCTTTTGGTATTAAAGCTAAAATGTCTATCATCAACCAATTAAATGGGTCACTTCCCCTGTATTTTAAAAACTTATTTTTACAAAAACATTCTGAATTTTATGGAATTCCACTTAAAGAAGTCATAAATAGGTTTAATTCCGTTTTTAACGATATTTTGATTATTCCAAGTGAATATCAAGTCAAGGCTGCTATTCAAGAATATATAAAGAAAGAACATAAACTAAAAATTATAAAGTTTTCTAATCTTTCTGACCATTTTGAAGGAAATTCAATTACCATTTTAATATTAGACTCTAATTTTATACTCAATTCATGGAACGATGATAAGTCGAAATTTTTCAGTTATCTTCATGAAAATAATTCAAAATTAAAGGTACTAACTTCCATTAGAATTTTTGATGAATTGACCTTTCATTTCGATTTATTAGACAAGGACTTTATTTATTTTATAAAAAGTATTTATCTCTGTAAAGTCCCAAATAAAGAAATTCAAAATGTCAAAAATGAACTTTTAAAAATCAAGCGATTTAATTCAATCATCCAAAAACATGAATATATCTCACTATTAAATGATCTTTCACTTATTGTTTTGGCATCTAAATTAAAAGAAAATAATAAATTTGTTTTAACTCAGGATAGGGACCTCTTAAAGTTCCTAAATCATTTTAATATTAGAATAGACACTAAATTTCCTATAATAATTTAGTTATTTTTTATGGTCTTCAACTTAATTTAACAAGCAACTACTTTTATAACAAGAAATTAAGTTCATTATAACACTACTATATTAGTCCTTTTGGTTAAGTTCTAAGTCAAATAGTTCTATTATTTTTTGGGCTATTCTTCCCGCTTTTTCCAAATTTTCTCTCGATACATTTTCCATAGTATCTTTTGGGGTATGAATACCCGCCGAAATTGTCATAGGTCCCAGCATTGTAGCTTTAAATCCATGTTTCATTATAGGGTTATGATCGGCTAATAACCCAATGGGCCAATAGTGTTTTTTTAAATTTATATTTAAAGATTCGGCAGCTTGAATAGCTAATGTATTTAATTTCTTTGAAGTATATTGCTTTTTGGGCATCCCAAAAGAAGTTAAAACACCTAGATCTACATCTTTTGCACCCGGGCCTTCAAAATTTATAAAATATGTGTTCTCTTTACTAAATTGGTCTTCATATTTTTGAATGAATGCTGAAGCTCCTAAAACGCCTTGCTCTTCTGCATCTGTGCATAAGAACATTAAATCTATATTTTTTGGAGGTGCATCTTTAAAAACTCTACTTAATTCAATTACAGTCGCCACTGCTGTCCCATTGTCCAAGGCACCTGGCGACTTGTTTTGGACTGCATTTGTCATCAATATTATTGCCGCGCACCCCGCTATAATTGCACAAACTAGTCCTGAGATTGTTATCACTGAATTTTCTGTTAATAAAAACAACTTGAAAATGGAACTGATAAAAAACAAAATACATGCAATTAATCCAAAAATAAATAATAATACAAAACATATTACCCTCTGTACAATGCTTAATACTTGGCTTTTAGTATCATAATGCCCGATAAATACAACTTCTGCCTTAGAAGTCTCTGACTTTAACTTTACAAATATATTCTGTGAATTTATCCCCTTTTTTGGCTCTTTATATTCTGTCCCCGAAGTAGCATATTTTCCAATAATTGGGACAAGTCCAAGAATTAAGGCAGACAAAATTAAGGAAACCCATGGATAAAAATAATATCCGAAAATAATTAATATTATTATAATCAATAATGGTATCATCGCCACTCTTAATAAAACATTCACCATGAACATCGATGACTTGAAGTTTTGGACTTGTATTTCATATCCATTCTTTTTAAACTCATCTTTAATCAAGTTCTGAGCTTTTTTCCAGCCTTCAGTACCAATCAATCTTGGGATTGCAATTTTTTCAGTGAATTTATAAGCTAAATCTCCTGAAAATGACATCTTTAACATTCTTCCTCTTCTTTAAATTATATTCATAAATAACTCCATAATTTTTTAGTGTCCTCTTTATCAATATCAAATACATTTCCAGTCGGGCTTAATTTTTCTTTATAAAAGAATTCAGGTAACTTATCTTGGTCTTTAATTCCAGCATTTTTATTGAATTCTCTTTCTCTTTTTATTGTATTTCGGGCTATATCTAATAGGTCTTCCAATTTTAATTCCCAGCCATTTAAAGCATTCAATGAATCTACAAAAATTTCCATAACATCAATTGTTGGACCTATAAAAAAGCAACACCCCATACAATCACATAATAAACTCATTAGTTGCAAATCATGGGAAAGTTCTAATTTGGAATTAGCTTCAGATAAAGCTCCGTAATCCTTTTCTCGATCCATACCTTTTCTACCTGCAATAGCAGGCCCAGCTGTATGGTCAGCACCCATCGGACTTGTTGAAAATGTTACTCCCATACCCTTATATACTCTAGGGTCATATGCTGGTAGACCTTGTCCCTTAACTGCAGGTACTCTTTTAACCCCAAGCTTTTTTCCAACTTCAACGCAACCATTTGCAATTATCCTACCCCACGACTCTTCCGTTTTTGCTGGCATTTTATATAGCTCTTTTAATAACTCAATTACCTTATTACTATCGCCAAATTCTAAAAGTCCCCCCTCCATTGCGACTCCAAAACTGTCTCCCATTTCAATAGAATCAAGCCCCAAATCGTTATATAAGTAATTAATACTGGCAATTGAATCGAGGTCATTTATATTTAAATTTGCACCATTCATAGCAATAGTTTCATACTCAATTTTTGTAAGTCTCTTTCCATTTTTATCAATGAATATATTTGAACACCTAATTACACAATAAGGACTGCATGGTAATCCATGTTTACCACCTCTAGTTTTGAGTATCTCGTTCAATTTAATATGACTAATATTATTTACTCCTTCAAAAGAACCTTGCTTGAAATTCCTTGTAGGAAGCCCACCTATTGTACTTGAGAATTCAGTTAAACCTGCGGTACCATATTTAGCGAGTCCTTTTTTAGTTTCAATCAATTCTTTTATAAATTTCTTCTTGATTTCATTAAATTTTTTTTCATCTTTATATGTTATTTCAGGTTTCTTTTTAACTGGCTTAATTATTATCGCTTTTATTCGTTTACTTCCCATTACCGCCCCAAGTCCCCCCCTACCTGCAATTCTGTCCGGATAATAATATAAATTAGTTGAATTTATTGAAGCCGCCTTTAACATCATTTCGCCAGCTGGACCTATACTTAATATCCCATTCTTTTTACCAAACTTTTTCTTTAATATTTCAACTGTTTCGTAATTTCCTTTACCTCTAAGCTCGTCCATTTCTATTATTTCTATATTCCCATTGTCTATTAAAATTATATATAAATGGTCATCACTTGGCTTATTTTCTAAAATTAACGCCCTTAACCCATTTTCAAACATCCTATATGCTGCCAACCCTCCAGTATTCGACTCCTTAATTCCACCTGTTAAAGGCGATTTTCCACCTATTGACAACCTTGATGAATTTGGAAACCCAGTTCCTATTAATAACCCATTTGCAAATATTAATTTATTTCCACCACTCAATGGGTCGCAACTTGGGTCCACTTCATTATAAATTATATTCGAAGTTAATACTCTACCACCAAATCTCTGATATTTTAATGGCAACTCTTCTATTTTATGTTTAAAAGTACTTAAATCTACTCTTATTATCTTCATATAATGGACTCCTTTTTCTAAAACTAATTCTTTTTCAAGATCTCTATTAAATTATTTTTGTTTCCAATTATATAAAAGAATTTATTTAAAATTACTCGACCAAGTTAGTTTCCCTTTTTTTGTCTCCACC
Organism: Candidatus Helarchaeota ASGARD archaeon Hel_GB_B; assembly: GCA_005191425.1. Classification (GTDB taxonomy): domain Archaea; phylum Asgardarchaeota; class Lokiarchaeia; order Helarchaeales; family HEL-GB-B; genus HEL-GB-B. Next base: position 2,084 of record SUPR01000022.1, on the reverse strand, counting down.
TTGGCTGCATTTCTAAATTCCAAGCTCGACTGGCATATTCCTTTACTGCTCGATCACAATTAAAATAAGATGCAAGAAATATTGCATTTTTCATACGTTTAATCCAAAGGTCTCGCTCCCCATAAAAAGTGGGTATAACTTCGTTTTCTAAAATATTATAAAAAGCTTGACTCATTGCTTGGTCGCTATCTTCTCTACATTTATTCCCTTCAACCCCAGGACATATCGTCCATCCTGCTAATTTGTTCATTTTATACCCCTCAATCCACCACCCATCTAAGGTCGAACAATTTAATGTCCCGTTTAATGCTGCCTTCATCCCCGAAGTCCCACTCGCTTCATTATCTATTAACGGAGTATTTAACCAAAGATCGCAACCAGCTACCATTAACCGGGCTAAGTCCATATCATAATTTTCTAAAAATGCAACACTTACTCTATAATTATCCCACAAATAATTGGAAAATTCATAAATTTGTTTTATTAAATATTTTCCTTCATTGTCCATTGGATGCGCCTTACCCGCAAATAAAAACTGTACTTTACCCTTACTTATTTTCCCAAGGCGGTCCAAATCTTTAAAAATTAAGGTGGGCCTTTTATAACTTGTAAATCTTCTTCCAAACCCAACAGTCAATATTTTCGAGTCAAACAATACATAACTATGAGAACTTTGATAATCTATTAAATCATCCTTAGACTTTTTATGGGCTGTCCATAGGTCGTGTGAGTCCAATTCTATCGGGGCATTCATCAATACTTGCGGGTCATACCTGAACTCAGGCATCGTTTCGTCCAATAATTCTTTAATATACGGTGATAACCACCTAAATATATTTATCCCATTTGTTATTGCATCAATTTTATATTCCGGAAACATGTTTTTGGTAACTTCTAAATGTCTTTTTGAAACTGCATTCACATATCTTGTCATATTTAATGCTAACTTTGTCATATTTAAATTGTCATTTCCCGCTAATTCCTTAATATTTTCAGGGACTATATCTCTTAAAACATCATATACTAAATTATAATCAAATCGTTCATGTCCGGCAGGGACTGGTGTATGCGTTGTAAAAATTACCTTCTTTTTAACTTCTTCTAAATTTTTTAACTTTTTTAATAATTCAAAAGTTACAAAAGCAGCGTGCCCCTCATTTAAATGATAAGTTTTAATTTTGTTAAAACACATCTCTTCAAGTAAACGCACCCCTCCAATCCCTAAAATCGCCTCCTGCACAATTCTCATAAATGGATGTGCTGTATACAGCGTATGGGTAATCCTTTTAAACCATTCCTCATTTCCTTCTACATCTGAATCTAATAAAAATACTGGAATTACAAATCCGTTCCTTTTTCCTATAATATTATAAACCCACGTCCCAATCTTAAACTCTTTCCCCTGTATCTTTATTGGAATAACTATTGGGAGCTTATCAAAATTTGAAGAAAATTGCCACCTAATATTCTTACTAATTTGGTCTCCATACGGACCGATCATCTGATAAAAATAACCTGCAGCATAACATAGTGTCACCGCTACCATCGGTATCTCAAGGTCTACCGCCTTATATAATATATCACCCGCTAATACTCCCAAACCCCCTGAATATGTTGGTATGTCTGATGCTAACCCTATCTCCATGCTAAAATAAGCAATTGACGGTACCTCTTTCATAAAATAACAGAATTTATTATTATTTTTCATTGTTTATTCTCTTTTCTTATTCTTTATTTTTATCTTTTTCTTATTTTTTTTGTCGAAATATTTATTGACTGGCTTTTTTCACATTTATTATATTTTTCTATCTGTTATTTATTTTAAAAAGGTTAATAATTTTTGTCAATAAATTCCTTTTATGTAATTTTATTTTTAATAAATTAGATTTAAATCTATCTTTTATTTAAGAACAGCACCAAATTTTGCAGATTTAACATTTCTTGCATAATATATTAAAAAACCGGTCTTAATTTTGGGCGCTGGCGGTCTCCATTTTGAAAACCGGCTCATAATTTCTTCCTCAGTAAGTTCTAACTTTAATTCACGTCTCCTAATATCTATTTTTATAACATCACCATTTTCA
>SUPR01000021.1 GCA_005191425.1 Candidatus Helarchaeota ASGARD archaeon Hel_GB_B | reverse complement strand
AAATTCATTTTTATTAATTATAAGTTATGACTTGAAAATGAAAACATTTAAATTCAAAAACAAAATTGAAAACTGATGGAAATTTGAATTTTTTATCAAAAATATAAGAACGTGATAGATTTTGTAAGGGAATCAATAAAGAATCTATTCAACTTTTTAAAGATCAAATATAATATTGATAATCAATTAAAAATTTTTGTTAATATTATATTCATCTCAATCAATAAAAAATTTTATAAGATTCGAAAATATTTCGATTTATAATTATCTTATAATTTTTTACAAAAAATCAAGTGTACAGATCAAGGAAGTGAATTCAATTGAGTAAAGTTAAAAAAAGTAATATTAAGAAAACCAATGAAGAAGATATTCTTAATTTATATGAAGAATTAGTCCTTTCGGCAATAAAGACTGAACCTCATAGGCCTCGGGCTATAGTACGAATTTGTAAAAATAAAGTTAATCAAAATCAGGTAGTCCAAATTTTAAACAAACTAAAAGAAAAAGGATTAGTAAAAACAATCTCAAACAAAAGCTGGCAAGCAATTTAATTATTGATTGAGAAAAAGGTAATAAACCTGAAATCAATTCAAGAAATTAGAAAATTAAATCCATCCGAGCAAAATGAATTTTTTAAAAATAAATCAATAAAAGATTTACTATTATATTTTATGGAGGAGGATTATTTAGAAGAAGCATTAAAAATACCTTCAAAAAATATCCGTATTATTCAACAAGATTCAATTATTAAGAAATATCGGATAATCGAAAAAAATTATATAATTGAAATTAATATCCACAAAAAAGTAATAAAACACAATTGCCTATATTGGATGCATAAGTGTTCAAAAAGATATACCTTGTGTAAGCATCTTGGAAAAATTTTTTCAATAATTTTTGAAGAGGATTCAAAAAATATTTTAAAAGATTTAATTTTAAATGACTGGAATTTTGAAGTTATTTAAGAAGCAGTATATATTTTAAGTCTTCTTGAACTTAAATATAATTTAATCATCTTTTTTTCATACATTAATTTTAAAAATTCTTTTGCAGTAGAAACTCTTAAGTTATACTTCTTTGCAATTTCATTAGCAGTTAAATATTTCATCTTTTGTATCTCTGCAATAATATTTTCTTCAAGTTCGTCCGGAATTAGTATATCCCGTCGCTTTAGATCCGTTCTCACTGCTTTTACAGTCCATTTTTTTGGAGCCGATGTCGACTTTTTCTGTCGAGTAGTACTTTTTCCTTTTTTAGTGGATTTTGTAGTTTTCTTTTTTGGCATCTTTTTATTCACTTCTATTTATATAGACTTCATTCTTAATAGATAATATAAAAAATTTTTGATTAAAATTATTTTATTCTTATTATTAAGATAAACCTTTTTTTTTCAAATCAGAATGAAAATATAATTTTGTGATTATTAGCATAAGGAATTTATATGATGAGATTTATATAATAAGACATTGTTAAAAATCATATAAAAAAGAATCAAAGATATGGAAGGTTTATGGTTTAAAAATATTTATATTAAAAGATTAACGATTCTGAATAAAAAATACTTAAAAAAAGAAAAAGTAATTAAGAGTTGGCGTAGTGGATGAAAAATTCAAACCCAATGATAATAATAATGTCAGACACACATTTAGGAGCTTCAGGTGCTAGAGTAAAATTAATTCAAGAATTCATCCATAAAATTCTAGATGATTTAAATAATAACGAAGGATTTAAGAATGATCTAAAAGCATTCATAATTCTCGGAGATATTTTTGATCTAGTTTGCGATAGTTATAAAGATATTGCCCATGATTATAAAGAGATCCTAGAAGATATTGATGCAATTTTGAACCATGGAGTTGCGGTTGTTCTGACCTTAGGAAACCATGATATATCTGTTTCAGGAAATCTTGATAAGAAATTTTTAAAACAAAAACGAAAACTTATTAAAAAATTCAAGGAAATTAATTTAAATGCAAAATTTCTTAATGAACTAACAATTGGACAGTACCTATATATCCATAATAATACAAGGGGTTGGGAAATTTCCATATATAATAAGAAAAATATATTTAATAGCAATCCAATTAATACAATAACGCTGCAAAAAACAGAAAATTTGGGCAAAAAATTTCACATATTATTAACCCATGGACATCAATTTTTCCCAGAAAAGACCAAATTAGCTTCTTCTATTTGGGATTTTTGTTTGTCAGCTCCCGATATCATTAAGGAATTTTTTAATTATTTGTGGAATGTAGTCTTAAAAAGAGAAAAGACAAATGAACCAATAAATCTTGATGACGAATTAGAAAAAAATCAAGAAATATTAGAGAAAAAATTTAATTTGAAATTAAAGTCGAGGAAGAAAAAAGTTATAATGAAATATTATACCAATTTTAAAGATATTGATAATTATAGAGATCAATTAATAAATTCAGAAGCAAAAATAAAAGAAGTTCTCGGCGATACAGAAATAACTCATATAATTTTCGGGCATACTCACAAAGTAGAAATCTTAAAGGAAGATAACCGTTTAATATATAATACTGGAGCTTGGCAACATGTAAATCCTAGTTATGCTGAATTTTACAGCGATGGGACAATAAAAATTAAAATATTAAACGATAATGGAGAATGGGAAGATTATAATTAAAAACTAACATCAATGAATACTTTTTTTTTTCAAAATTTTTTTAAGTATTCTACTACTCCATATCCCTTTTCATTGGATAAATTTGATTTAAATTCTGATATCGTTTCAAAAATCTCTGCATAACCTTCTTTAGAAGTTTGTGGTAATATTAAATGGTATTTTTTATTTGACTTCAATATAATTTTATCGCTCTCTAATGTTTCGATCGTTATTTCCGATGATTCTGGGACTTTATCGCCATTTTTCATAAAATTTTTTATTTGAACAGATCTTAATTCAATAATTTTACCATTTTTCGAGATAAACCCATCATATCTTTTTTTACCTTGTATTTCTACTATCCAGCAATTAATTATCCAATTCGAAAATTGAGCTGAAATCCATGACCAATGGTCGATATTAACCCAATCGCGTACACCCCAACTATGGTCACGTTGACCAAGTCCTGAAAAATTATATACTATGTCTTTAACTGTAATTTTTCCAATAATTTCACCTGATTGCTCATAGTGTTCTTGTTCCAAGATATCTTCGAATTTCCATCCTTTATATTTATAAATGGGAGATCGTCCCTTAAAAATAAATTCTAATTTAAATTTTCTCTTTTGATTAGAATAATCCATTACTATTTCTTTCAATGGTTTTTTAAATTCCATTTTCATTTCTTGGAATGGATTTAATGTAAAATCACTAATTTTTCGGTGCTCTGGAAAAAATAATAATTTATTATTTATCCAAATAGAAACTAAATAATGTGCTTCCATTTCATTGGGCATTATGCCGTATGTACAAACTCCGAAGATATTGTTTTTTTCGTCCATAAAATTATAATAATAGCTTTCACGCCAATTCTTTTTTTTAGGATAATCATGTAAATTTTCATCAATTTCATTGATCATTCAAAATTTACCTCCAATCCGCTTTAAATCAACTATTTCTCTTTTAAAGTAGGTCGGATGAATTTTTCTTTTTCTGTTAGACCGCATTACCCAATTACCTACTCTAAAATCTATAATTTCATTATTTAAAAAATGTTTAAGTTCAAAATTTTTCACATTTTCGCTAATACTCCAGTCTATTTTATCTGTTATATTAACAATATTTGTAAATCTATCGAAGTTTTTATTATATACTAATGCTCCTGCTTCTAGTCGTTCCTTTTTTGACCATTTTGCAAATTTTATGTAAAGTTCTTTATGGGCAGATTTAGAATATGTTTCAAAATCTTTAACATCATCAAGTCCAAGTTGGATTAACTTATTATTTTTTTTAGAAATTAGACAGTATTTTGTGATATATCTTTTAAAATCAATCGGGTCTGTAATCAAAGTACCCCAATCATTGAATTTACATTTGACATTCTCACTTAATTGATAGGCAATCAATAAATTTGAATATGGCGCGAAATCTTTAGTTTCAGACCATGGCCATTGGGCTTTTTTACCATCATAAAGATGTATTATCTCAGTAACAACAATTTTTTCATTTAAATCAGTATAATAAGGACCATGATTACTAATTTTCATTCTTGACTCACATTCATCTAAAAAAGCCAATTGCTCTAGATGAGCCACCATTTTTCGGACTTGACTTACTTCTTTTTGGTCAGATGGGCTTTGTAAATGGTCTTTAATAATATTCAATGAATCTGAAGAAGCAATTTGACATTTACCGTCCATCTCATCAACTGATAAAGGCCCCCCGTAATATTCGCTCGCTAATTCTTTCCAAAATGTCAATATATATCTTATTTGGTCAAATTTCTCTTCACTTTCTTTCATTGGGTCATTATGAAAAACATTTGAAATTCTACACATCCGTCCAAATAACGGAAACATATGAACATCAAAAATATGTAATGGCGTAATTTCAGTAAATAATTTACCTTTTTCCCTTCTTGCAATTTGTTTTGCCGAAATCTTATCATTTAATTTCTTTAATTGCTCATAAAACTTTTCATATGCATTTACGCAAGCAACTAATACATATTCTGAGACTGGAAATAATTTTGATTCGACCAGAAATCTGCCTGCAAATAATTTATCAAATATTTTACTTGTATATTCGATTAAATTGTTTGTTTCTTGAACTGATAACATTTTTCTATATTCCTTGACTTTAATTCAATAAAAATGTTTATCAAAAAATCAAATCTGCATTTTTTCATTATTTAATTCTATCATTTTTTACAATGATTTAGCCTTATAAATTAATGTAGTAAAATAAAAATGAGTTAAATATTTGTTGCAAATTATTTTTAATCTTAAAATTGTTTATTTAATATTCAAAAAGAAAATTTGGTCAAGTTAAATTCTTTAAATAACATACTATAAAAAGAGTCTCTTTTAGAATAAACAAGCAATAATCTATTTATTCCGTATATCTTAGTAGCAAAAAGAATTAAATTTAAAAAATATAAAAAAAGAAGAAAAATAGAATATTTAATCTTTATTTAATCAGACTCGACTGTAATCGCTCCTTCAGGACAATTTTCAACGCAAGCTAAGCATTCAATGCATTCATCTGGGTTGACTACTTTTGATTTATTGTCAATTATTTCATAAACTTCCGAAGGGCAATTTTCTGCGCAAGTACCACAACCAGTACATTTACTTTCATCAACCGTGATTTTTGGCATAATAAATCACCATTATTTTCAACATTTTTTTTAAAAGAAATGCTTTTAGAGTCATTTAAATGATTTTAAAATATATTTTTAAATTTTTGGTCTATAGTTTCTTATTTTAAAAAAATCTATTAAATCCAATTTAAAATCTATGCAAATAGTATTGTTTCTATTTTTTCAATAATCCAGCAAAACAATTTTAATTAAAAAGGGGAAAAAATTTATTTATTATTATTTTTATATTATTTCAAATCATTATTCTAATTAATTTAGAAAATTACTTTTGTAAATTTGTCCTTTAGGGATTATTAATTCATTCTACTTTTTTTCTTCTTTATTTGGGGAATTTTTTTTATTTATTTGTGTTTTTTTATTTTTACTCTTTTTTTTCTTTTTTTTAGGAGTCGAACTTTTACTAAGTCTTCTTTTGTTAGTTTCACAATCAAAATAAATATATGGGAGTGTAATTCGTCCGCTAATAATGTTTTCACAAATCATTTCTGTAATACGGTCTACTAAATCATTCTTTTTTATTTTAATAACCTTGGATAATTTTTCAATATTAATTTTTTCATAGCTAATTGAGGCGACTTTAATCCTTTTTTCTATTTTATTTTCGGATTTCCATGGTTTTTCTAGTATTATTCCCATTATTGCTATTAGTAATATTGTAATGTTGATAAATGTATTTGCATTAAACCAATTATAAGTTAGAATAGACCCAATAGTTGAAATTGCCGTCTGAGCTATAATAAACGTTAAAACGACCATGGCAGACCCCCAAGCCCAAGCTCTCTCTTTAATAAGACCAATACCACTTATCAAACAAAATATTCCGATTATAAAAGTGTATGTAGTACCATAATTAGTAAGGAGATCTGCAATACCCGGCCATTGCGACACACCTGTTAAGAATTCAGCGATCGAAGTGCCAAAATAAATGGCAATATAATTATACAACCATAAAGTCAAAACTTGAAAAATATATAAAAGTCCTAAAAATATTAGATCCATTTTCGTTATATCTTCCAATTAGCGTCAAGCCTTTAAAATTTTAATAACAAATGTATTTTAATGGTCTATGAATTCTAACGAAACATTTTCATTTTATTTATTAAATTTTTTTATTAAAATAGAAATTTCTTAGAATTTTTATGTAATCATTAAAAAAAATTTAATTTTCTCAACATAAGAAACTAAATTGGAAGGTGATATAAAATTTTTAAAAATTAATATTTAAATTTAATTATCAAATATAAATAAAGGTGTTAATAATTAATGAAATTTAATCATTATGCTATTTTATCGAACTCAGAAGAAGAAAGTGACAAATTTTATATGGAATTATTAGGTATGGACAAAGCATATAGTTTTATTATTTCTAAAGAATTAATGAATAAAATTTTTTCAATAAACGAGGAATTAAAAGTCATAAGATATAAATCTAAAGAAATTGATATTGAAGTCTTCATTTCAAATAAAGAAATAAAGCAAGAAAAATCTATTAACCATTTAGGGATTGTAATCGAGAATAGAGACGTTTTTTATCAAAAAGCAAAATCTTTAGGGGTTGATGTAATTAAAATTGATAAGCCACAAGGAAATGGTTATTATTTATTTATTAAAGATTTTTTTGGAAATATTTTTGAAATTCAAGAATAATAGCGAAATATTAGTCTATAAATTTAATTTTTTAAAAATTTAATGTTAAAATAAGTCAGAAATGAACATAAATTATTAAAACTCATATTTAATAGAAGTTTATTATAGTATTTACAAAAGAAATAAATTACAATAACTACTTATGAAGATTTTTTAAGTAAATAATCTTAATTTAATGATTCCCAAACTCTCAAACCTCTTCTACTTAAGTAAATAGGTATATTTTTAAAAATCTTATTTTCATCTTCAATTGATCTTATCATATTTCTTTTAATATGGGATAATGGATTGCATAATATTGTTAATGAACCGCCATCGCCTCCAGCACCGTTAATTTTATATCCCAAAGCGCCATATTCTTTTGCAATTTCAATAACTTTGCGAGCTTCCTTTGATATTAATTCATAATGGAGTTGTTCTTGGGCTAATGTATTTTTTACCATTATTTCTCCAAATTCATTAAAATCTCCTTTTCTAATTGCATTTACTGCTTTTAAAGCTAATTTTCTTAAATCATTTAATTTCCTATTATTCGGGCATTCATTTTCTAATTCCTTAATTACTTTTTCATGCATTTTTGAAGAATTGTGTGATTTACCTAAATAAATTAATAATAATCTTCGTTCTAATTCCCACCAAATCGGATTTGGTAATTTAATTTTATGTATTCTTGCATAGGGGTATTTATACATATCAATGAAATTTATTCCGCCAAAAGCAGAACATATTTGATCTTGAATTCCGCTCTGTTGATTCAGCATTTTTGTTTCAATATAATGAGCTGTATACGCAATATCTTTAAGGTTTAAATTGGACCTATTAAAATGGTTTAAGGCGCCAATTAAAGCAACAGAAACAGCTGAAGAAGTACCAGTTGATGCACCTATAGGCGCTTCAGAAAATATGTTAATTTGATAAGTTAAGTTTTTAGGTAAGTTCATTTTTTTAATTGAAGCTTCGATTAATGGGTGTTTGTATTGCATATTTTCATGGTCAACGATATATCGATCCCCAAAATTCTCTGCTTGTATAATTATTTGGTTATTTTCTTTCATAGAATAGATCTCAACTTGAACTTCGGCATATGGATATACTCCAATATTAAATATCTTACCAAATTCTGAAAACCATGTGTCTGTCCATCCTCCAATATCGCATATACGAATTGGTGCAACGCTGTTAATAATTTTTAAGGCATTTTTTTTATTGAATTCAGTCATAGTTTGTACACCTTAATTTCGATAAAAAAGGTCTTTCACTTGAATTAAAGATTTAACTAGCAGGAAAAAAATTTAAAAAGTCATGGAACAAAATATACTTGAAGTATTGAAATTATGCGACTTCATTTTCGTATGATTGAAAAAGATATATTCCATTTTCTTGGTTATATTCTGTTAAATTATTTTTTATTATATTTTTAGCGCATCTGTCTAAATATATTCCACATTTATTTTTAATAGCCATATTCATTTCAATTAAATTTTCGTATGAGTTAAATAGAGCAATTCCATCATTTTGATTAAACTTTATTTGATTTTTATGTATTTGATTAACATTAGAATTAATTATTTCAATTCCAGTCCCATTTTTTATTATCATATTTTCAATGATTTCATTTTCTGAGCAATCAATTAGTCTTAATCCAATTTTTTTATTTAATTTAATTTCACACCCTTTAATAATACAATTATTTGATTGCTTAATATCAATTCCAATTCCATTATAAGAATATAAATTATCAACAAGGTTATTATTTAATGAGGATTCGATTACAATTCCTGATTGTGAATTGGTATTTATTTCATTTGCTTTTATTTCATTTAAATCTGAGTTACTAATTTCAATTCCTATTAAATTATTCAAAAAATAATTGTTATCTACTTGAATTTTAGAGGAATTTCTTAAAATTAATCCGGTTCCACTATTTAATACAATTCTATTTTTTATTATTATGCAATTTTTAACATTTTCAAGTGAAATCCCGAAGTTTTTACAGCTTCTTACTGAGCATTCATGTAAAATGAACCAAATATCAGTATTTTTAATTAAAATACCATCCTTTTTAGAATTTCCATCTATGATTAAATTTTCAACAATATATGGGTCTTCTTGTGTCCCCTTTCCATGCCAATTATTTTCTTTAGATTTTAGTTTGAAGTCATTATTACCATCTATCACTAAAAAGTAATTGTTACCGACTTTAACATTTTTATTTGGCTTAACTTTTTTCTTTGAATCAGGGTCTATATAAATTGTTTTACCAACTTTTACTCTTAATCCAGTATCACTCCAATTTTTTAGTAAAGCTTTTGATTTTAATTTAATTTCATTTTCAGAACGATTATTTATATCTGGTTCTAAGTCTTCCTTTTTAAAAATACCAAAGGAAAGCCTATGACCTATTATTTTTTTTGAAATAATTCCTTCATTTATTTGCGATTCAATAAAATTGTTTATAAGTCGTACATCTTCTATTTTTGTAAGCCTTGGTAATTTTTCAAAAATTTCTGGTCTAGTTAACCACTGTCCTGTTAATATTTCAATAATCTTATCTTTAATGTGTTGATCTAATTCAACCAATTTTTTGTCGTTCATAGCCCAAAAAACCTATTTTCTTTCAGATTAATTAACTTTTTCCATTTTTATTTTATAATTTAAAAATAATCGTCTCTACAATATTATTTTTGAAATTCTCGATTTAAATCTCAACTGCTATTAATTTTCTCTTAAAGTAATTGGCAAAATTTCTATACCCACACCTTATTTATTATTAGAATTTTATTTTCAATTAAAATTTAGAATTATTTTCAAATTTCTTAATTTTTATTATAATTTGGATTAAAATAATATAGTTCTATATCCAATTATCGTAAAAACCCTTCTATTTTTTTTTCTGAGATCATCAATTCTATTACATTTTTAATTTTTCTATAGTTATCCCAAATTTTCTCTTTAATTTTCCAAGAAACATTTCCAAACATAGCCTTATTTTCTATTAAATCTCTTGGATAAAAGTGGTTAGTAATGTCTGTTATTGAGATTTTTTCGAATTCACTTAGATATTCAATAAGATCTTTTATTGAAGGTGCCTTCTTGGGCGGAGCTTCAAAATATCTTTTAATATATTCGTATTCATCTTTATTTGCTTCAAAAGTTTCTTTCTCAATTTTTTGTTCTTCTTTTTTTTCAAATCTTGAGAGAAAAATGTCAGATTCCCTTGATTGCGAAAAAAATAGACAAATACTAATTAATAAAATAATTCCCGATATAATTATTAATGAAATTCCTAAATATATTAGCCCCAGTAAATAAAAATAATAAAGTCCAACAAATGATCCCATTGATATAAAAGCAGAAACTATAAAAATAATTGTAATTGCTATTCTTTTTTTTGATCTTCCTCTATGCACTATAATCACGATTAATATTTAATAATTAATATATTATATTTTATAGATAATCAAGAATATAAATATCATTTTAAAATAAAATCATTCAGAAATAGTTGTTATCCTAGTAATACACAGTAATTTAAATTAATTTATACTATTTGATCATTAAATACTCTCTCCAATATCTCATTTTTTCTAATATTTTCCAGTTATTATATAATTAACCTGAAAATTGGTCATATTAAGTTATTTTTTAAATACTGCGCATCATAACCGTATAGATATAACCTAATGATAGCTTAATTTGGGTATTAAAAAGAAAATCTACTAAATTATTTTATTTTTAAGCGGATTGATGAATATCATTAATCTATTAATCAAAAATCTTAAAACTATAAAATTTCAAATTCTAAAATAACGTTAAATTAATTATGAATTTTTGGTGCTAAAAGTCAATTAATTTTCTCTTTTACGGGGAGCCATCGTTCAATGCTTGTAGGACAATTTTTGAGCCTTTTTTTAATCAAATTTATATATGTTGGGTTGATTTCAGTGGCGTCCCATTTTCTATTTAAAAAAATACAAGCCAAGACCTCACTACCACTACCTGCAAATGGTATATAGACTGTTCCACTGGGGGTTGAAAATATTTTTACAATCCTTTTTGAAATTTTTAGGGGTTTTTGCGTTGGGTGCTCCGTTTTTTCTTTACTATTATGGGGTAATGCTGGTATATCTGTCCAGGCATCTGTCAAAGAAATTCCCTTTTCCAAGCGTCCACCTTTTTGGTATTCAGGTCTTTGAAGTAATCGTTTTGGAGGTTTAATTTTTGCTTCTTTTGAATTAAAAATAAATTGATCAGATTTACTATACCATAAAATAGGTTCATAGCCACTGGCTAAAGTTTTACCCCGAGTTATGTCCATATTTCTCCGTCTAACCCATATTATCATTCTCCGCTCGTATAAATATTGGTCTAGAATAATCTTAATATGATGACTGAATTGCCGTTTACAGTACATTAGAAGGTTTCCATTTGGTTTTAGAATCCTACTAAATTCTTTAATACGAACTTCTAACCAGTTTAAATATTCATTATCATCTTTCCATTGGTTATCCCATTCCGCTTTAATACAATCATTATAAGGTGGGTCCGCTATAATTAGTTCATAGTAAGAATCAGGTTTTTCTTTAGCAAATAACAGACAATCTTTTTTAAATAATATCTAAATCACCTAAATAAATGATATTGAGATGCATTGATTTATGTATTACGATCATAGTTAATTTTTTCTATAAATTATTTTAATAAAATATGTAGTAAAATCAATAGTTTGAAAAATAGAGTATAATTTTGTTGACAAATTTTATGGTCTAAATTGATATATTAAAATTAAATTTGAAAACTTTGAAAAAAATAATGTTGTTAAATAAAGCTTATTGATAATTTCTACAAAAATTTCAATTATAAATTAAAAAAATAGAAAAATTATTTGATAAAATTCTGGTAAATTCGATCAATTTTTTTAATGACTTCAATAGTCAAGTCTATACCATTTTTCAAGCCTTTTTTGGACACATTGTATATTGAGTCATTAGTTGTATGTGCTAGCGAAAATGTACCTTCTGATGCAATCCAACAACCATCGAACCCTTCATTTAATATTGGCATTAAGTCGCACCAAGCTCCAAATGGAAGATACATGGCTTTGAAAGGGATGTTTAATTTTTTACTTTCCATTTTAAATAAATTATAGAGAAATAAAGAGGTAGTTTTTTTGGGAAAACCATAGGAATTTATCATTAATAATTTTTCACTCCCACCAATTAAGTCAAAATTAATGAAATAAGTGGGGATCTCTTCAAATTCCAGTTTATGTTTTTTTATAAATGAGGAAGCTCCTGCCAGATTAAGTTCTTCACTTCCTGTAGCGACAAAATAGAGATTAAGGTTTTTAATATTATTAGTATAATGGAAATAACGTGCTAAAGTCAATAAAGACGCCACTGATGCTGCGTTATCTATAGCTCCAGGTGAACAGTTAGTTATTTTATTTAATACATTTATAAAACTTATACTAATTACACAAATTGTCCCAATAAATAATCCATAGTTTATTAGTGAATTATAGAATCCCAGTAAATAAAGAACCCCGAATATTAAATATAATGTGGAAATAACTATTACTCCAAATAAAGAAATTATCATTGTAATAATTCTGACTGACCCTGAAAATTTCTGACCTTTGGAATCCCAATGTGCCATTAAGACAACATTCGCATTTGCAAGTTTTGAATTTAATTTTCCGATGATATTTTCTGTAATATATGTTTTTCCAAATGTACCAATTACGCCGGACAATTTAGATAAATATAAACAAATAAAAATATATAAAATGGAAATTAAAGATGTTATAAACGGATAATAGAAAAACATTATTGAACTCGCTATTAATCCTGTCCCTAAAATTAAGAACAATAATCTAATAATTACCCAATTAGCAAATGAAGTTTGAAATTTTTCACTAATTGGTTCAAGTCCGATTTTTCTGAATTCGTCTTTCACAATAAAAATCGCTTTTTTTTCTCCATCTGAGCCAATTAATCTAGGAAATGCTAGCCTTTTTGTGATTTCAAATGCTAAATTCTCGTTAGGCAAATAATTTTCTTGTTTTTCTATTGAAAGTTCCAAATTTTGAGACCCTTCTAAATTTCTAATCAAATTAATTCCTTTTTTTAAATATTATTTAATAAAATTATTTCAATTTTATACGCAATTTGATTAATTTACTATGATTTACCAATTTTTCTAATGGTTCATATTTAAACTCATATTTTTTATCGATTAATATTAATTGAGAAAATAAAATTTTATAGAAGAATAACAGCGTATTTATCCTAATCTCAAACAATAATTTTTTAAATTAAAAATTTAGGACCAAATATTCTAAAGAAACTTTTCTCAAATAACCTTGAATTTATCTTAAAATATGTTTGAATGCCAATTTATTAATATCAATGAAATAATGCTTTTTACTTCTACCATTTTGTTTTACTAATGAAGAAAATATCGAAATGAGTTAAAAATAATGGAATATTATATAAAATAATTGTAAAATTTTCGGAAAATTAAAATCTTAATTTACGGATAAATATTTAATAATTTAAAAAAAGATACTCATATCGATTTACATTTTTTAAATTCTATTTGAAAGTGTCTAAAATGGATGCAGATAAAGAGATTCTAAAAATAATGTTCATAGGCCTAGACAATAGCGGAAAAACCTCAATTTTATATGCGCTTGAAAATGCTTACAATAAAATAGAAAATATAAAACCAACTTTAAGTTTTGAAACAAAACGTTTATTTAATATACTTGGGCTACCAATTTATGTTTGGGATTTAGGCGGTCAAAAAAAATTTCAACAAAAATATTTGGAGCATAGAGAATATTTTGAGAATACAAACCAAATTTTTTGGGTTATAGATATTCAAGATGATGTCCGATTTATTGATTCAATAGAATATTTTCTAAAAATTTGGGAACTATTAGAGAAGGACAGGGAGTCCTTACCACAAATCACATTTTTTCTCCATAAGAGCGATCCCGACATCAGGAACAATGATAGAATTAGAAAAAATGTGAAAACAATGAAAAATTTATTTGCTGATTTGCCTCAAAAATTCAAATTTTATGAAACTACTATTTTTGATAGAGAAGAGTTATTATTTGTATTTTCAAAGAGCTTAAGGAATGTATTTCCAAAATCGAATGTATTAAATGATTATTTAAATGAGTTTTTAGAAAAAACAGACTCATTATCAATAATTCTTTTAGATTATAATATTCTTGCTCTATCTGAAGCAAGTAAAGATGACGAATCACTGAATATTTGTCATGTTTGTGGCCCCTATTTCGCAAATATGGCACAAAAATTAAGGTCCTATAAAATGAAAGTACCTGATTTTATACAGGCGCAAATGGACGGATGGCTTTTTTTTAAGACATTAAAAGTATCAAATCAAATTTTTTATTTAGTTACCTTTAACAATAACCCCGATGCAGTTAAGGTGATCAATGAATATATCAAACCATTTACTGAGAGTCTGACAAACGTAATTAAATATATTTTATAATTTTAAATCGATGTCCTTTTTTAGCATGGGAAGTAATTTTGTAAATAATGATATTGTCGAGTTAATATCTTCTAGATCCATTACCTCGATTGTTGTGTGCATATATCGAAGTGGGATTGAAATTAATGCGGTAGCAACACCCTCATGAGTCATTTGGATACTTCTCAAATCAGTTGGTGTAGGTCGGCCACTTACTTTTAATTGAAATGGTATATTTTTATCTTTAGCTATTTTAACAATTTTCTTAAACAATTTTGGGTTAATATTTGGCCCCATATCGATTACTGGACCACCACCAAGTTTAATATCTCCATATTTTTCTTTTTTAATTTCTGGAAAGTCAATTGCATGAGTAACCTCACATACAAATCCAATATCTGGGTTTATTCTGAATGCTGACGGAATGGCTCCTCGAGTCCCTATTTCTTCTTGTGAACAAAATACAAAATAAAGGTCATTTAAATGCTTGACGTCTTTTAGAGATTTAAGCGTTTGTATTAATACCATACATCCAGCTCTATCATCAAGCCCTCCAGAAGTAAAAACAGTATTTGCCAGCCTTTTAAATTTATAATTAAAGGTTAAAAAATCGCCAATTGATACTAAGTTTTCAGCATCTTCCTTAGACTTAGCCCCTATATCCAAATGGAGTTCATTAATTTTTTTAACTTTATTTCTTTCCTCTAAATCTAATAGATGAATTGGCTTCGCAGCAATTACTCCATTTATTCTCTCTTTGTTATGAAAAATTATAACTGATTGACCAATTGTGATTCTAGAATCAATTCCACCAACCGGTTCAATTCGTATAAATCCATTCTTATCGATATATTTTACCATAAAACCGATTGTGTCCATATGAGCCGCAATCATTATTTTTGGCCCATTATCAACGCCCTTTTTTAGACAAATTAAATTCCCCAATTTATCAACAATAATTTTATCACAATAATCCTTAATTTCATCATAGATTAATTTTCTTATATCATCTTCATGCCCTGCAATACCAGGTGTTTCCGTCAACTTTTTTATTAACTCGAAATCTGATTCATTATACGTCATACTACCAACTCTAAAATTTGAATTTTTTCAACCTTTTTTAATTTACTCTTAAATATTTTATATTGATTTAAAAATAATTCTAGACCATTAAAAATTATTTATTTATTCTTTTTTTCTTTAAATCTCAGCATTTCTTCAGTAATTCGTAAAAATAATTTCTGTATTTTTTCACCAGATTTAGCCGATGTTTCTAAATATAATGGATAACTCTTCCTTTTAATAAATGTCGTAACCTGGGACAAACTCACATTTCGATTTTTCTCAAGGTCCATTTTATTTCCTACGAAAATATAAGGAATTCGGCCGGCAATTTTTAAGACTTTTTCATGCCAAAATTTGAGACTTTTAAATGTATCTGCCCGCGTCAAATCAAAAACAATTATTGCGCTGTCTGCTCCATTTAGATACAGATTTAATTTATTTCTCCATTGAATTTCTCCCCCAATATCCCAAATAATTAATTTTATTTTAGCATCATTGAGTTCAATATCCTTAATGAGAAAATCGACCCCTAATGTTGGCTGATATTTATCTTTAAACCTGTTATTGACATATCTATCAATAATACTTGTTTTACCTACTCCTTGGTCACCTAAAAGAACGACTTTAAATTTGTATTCCTTGATCATTAAAATGCCTCGAATTTTAGTAACCTTTCTTATTTATGAAATACTCAATTTTATTTCATATCTAAAATAAATTTCAATTATCAAATAATCCAAGAAATTAATTAATAATTATCTATATTCAAATAATTTAAACTTTTTTTGAAAAAAATTTAATTCATAATGATAATCTCCATTATCATTTATTTTTCTTTAATAATATCTAAGATTTAATTAAATTTTAAAAAATCTAATTATTTAATTAAATAACCTAAAAAAGTCAAATAAAATTAATTATAAATATTTTAAAATTTATCTTTTAAATAAATTAAAAAAACTCTCCCTTAATATTATATATTGAATTCAAGATTTGATTAATTCTTCTTTTAAATATCTGAATTTTTATTAAAAATTCATTGAGAGTTAAAAAGACTTTATTTCATTAAAAGTTTTCTTTTTAAGAGTTATTGCTAATTCTGGACAGCTTCCTACACATAAACAACAAAAAAGGCAATTTTCAGGGTGAGCTGCAAAATATTTCGTCATATAATTATATTTTTCAAGTTTTATTGTTTCGAATACTGCTTTAATACATATATCACTACATTTACCACAACCAATACATTTATCAAGATCTACTATAATAATTGGCATCCTAAAGATTAAATTTAAGTCCTAAAATTTAAAAATAATGGAATTTTTTGAGATTAATTTAAAAAATAAAAATTAAATTAAAAGAAATTGCAATAAATATTACTTCCAAAATGATAAAATTTTTAATTCTATTTCCAATCTCTCCAATGTTTCTTGATTTTAATTCTGTAAAAAGATTAGAAATAAATAATGGACTGGTACATATAAGTAATAATGATAAAAAGATTAAAGCAGAATAATAAGAGTAATATGAATTTAATTTATCGTAAATTAAAATACTAAAGCCAGAAATAGCTAGAATTATTCCAATTAATAAGCTTTTGAGGTTTCTTTTATTATAAGCATCAAATTTTTCATAATTGTTAAACAAAGAGTCTGTCAATTTTATTCATCATCATTTTTATTTTTTTAAATCTTTTTCTAGCTTTTTTATTGCCAGGTCATAAATTCTTATTCTTGATTTTATAATACATTGTTTACAGGATTCTGGGTCATTTTTAGTATCACAATTATCGCAATTAAATAAAAAATCAATACACTTTATGCATATTGTATCTAATAAATTTTTAATTGAATTTTCGTCAATTTTTAATGGGTTATCAATGTAAACATCTTTATACCAGTATTCAAAATATTCTCGATTTTTAGGAAAACAACGGGCGCAATACCAGTTTTCACAAATGCTACATTGTAATTCTATATATAATGATTGACACCCATTACATCTAGTACCTACCGGAATTTCTGGGTGCAGGTGCAAGACTTTTTCGTGGTATACTATACATTTTTTACATAAATATAAATTACAAGTAGGGCATGTTAAATATATTGGTTTTTTCTCTTTACAAAATTGACATTCTGTTATTTCATATGGGATTAAATTCTGACCAAATTGTTTCGGTTTTAAATATGTATTACATTCCGGGTTTGGGCATTCAGCCCGAATAATTTCTCTTGAACTCTCCATAGTATAAAATATTTTATCTATTGGTGTATAGCAGACACCACAACGATATTTAGCTTTTTTTAATGTCCCCCTAAAAGATACCCATTGTTCATTAGGAAAATTTTTATCTCTTTTTTGGGGAAAGATTTTAAAGTTTTTGTCTTCAACAACTCTTTTAATAAGTCCTCTAATACTAGGTTGCGCGATTTTTATTTTATATTCCTTTTTTATGATATCTTGTAAGTTAGAGATTCGGATCCATTTTTTCTCTTCGTCTTTAAGGATTTCTTTAATTAATTCTATTGCATTGGTTAAATAATTGTATGTCCTGAGTTCTTTAAATTTTATGACTTGTGTTTCATCACGTCGAAGAGTTTTTTTAATAGATTTTATCCACCTTAATTTTTCTGATTCATTTTGAATGATACTTATAACACCTTTTAATATTAAAATGAATAATAAATGAAATAAAAGTCTAATTTAGAAAAATGATGTTATGAATAGTTTTATCTTTAATTAAAATGTATAAAAACCTTGTTATAAATGTTTAAGCAAATCTATATTATTAAAAGATAAAGGTCATTTTCGTGTTAAATTGGAGTGAAACAGAGAAAATAATGCAAGAAATTTTACATTGGATGAGAAAAAATACTTTAATTAATGAAAATACATATAATGAGCGTATTAAAAAAATAAGAAAAATTATGGACGAAATAATAAAAATTAACGAGAAAGAAATAAAAGAATTTAATAACGAATTTACTATAAAACGATTTATAAATTTAGATGATGCTCAAAAAGCATTTGTTTTATTAGCTATAATTGATGAAAGATTAAATAGTGAACATATAAAATATTTGAAGATTAATAATTTTAAGATTTTAGTGAACACAATTTATTTAAATTTAGTTAAAGCATTTTCAAATATCCGTAATTCACTTAACAATAATCTATTGGAAAAAGAAGATTATATTTCAATTTTAAACTATTTAAAAGAGCACCCTCATATAAAAAAGTTGGGCTGTGGGCAATTTTCATTAAATTTTTATAAGCATATAAAAAATGTTTTAAAATACCTTTATAATATTGATTAATTCCATTTAATTTAATCTATACTATTTGAAATTGTGGTAAGCTAATCCTAGATTTTTTACATCTTGGACATTTTGATGGAATTTTAAATTTCTTTTTGAATATAAACCCACAGTTTTTACATTGAGGATTGATTACAATTAATTTTTTATTTGAATATCCTATACTTTTGTCTATATGTTCAAGGTCATTAATAATAATTTTCTTATCTAAGACTTCTAAAATCTCCGAGATTTGATTAATGTCTATTGGTCGATTCACATTTGACAATAAATCGACTAATTTTTCTCTTCTAGTCTGCCATTGATTCATACACATAAATTTATTATATATTCTATACTTAAAATATATGATGAATCGTCATAAAATCTTATTAGGATTAGATAGAGCCACATGGGGATATTCTATTAAAAAAATATGCGAAGAACTTAATAATAATAATTTAGATGGGCTTGAAATTCAACCTGAACATCCTGAATTATTTGAAAAATTTCCAAAAATTAAGAAAAATATACTAGATCTTATTCAAAGTTATAATTTTAAAATTTCAATTCATGCTCCTATCAAGGACATTAATATTTCAAGTTACAACCCTTGGATTCGAGAAAAATCTATTGAAATTTTATTAAGTACAATTGATTTTGCCAGCGAATTTGACAAGATTGAATATTGTTTATTTCATGGGGGTCAAAATTCATTCAGGTCAAATTCTAAATTTGAATTAAAACAGAGAAAAGTCGCACTTAAGCGAACGATTGATGTTTTTAAAATGCTCATTAAAAAATGTGAAGATATTGGAATAACTATGGGAATTGAAAATATGACCCATAGCGATTTTCGAATGACATCAAAAATTGGTTATTTACAACAGATTTTTTCCGATCCAGACCTTCAAAATTTAAAATTCATTTTTGATTATGAACATGGTATAAATTATTCAGCGAGATATAGTCTTAGAATTCTAAGAAATTTTAAAGATCGTCTAATTGCGGTGCATATTGGTAATGATTTTGAAAAATTTAAAGATATAATTCCGAACTCAAATCTTTTTATAATTATTGAACCTCATCATTTTTATGACGATGATAAAGTTTTTGAAAATGTAGTAAAAGTTAAGAATAATTTAAAGAAATTATTTAATAGGTAAAATTATTCTAGAGATTCTGGCTTAAATCTTAAAATTTATTAGATGAGTTTAATGGGCAAATTAAAAAATTTTAGTAAAATAATTACTATATATCTTTTTATTTTGTTAATTACCATTTCAATGGCGTTATTAACAGCCCCATTCCATTTAAATTTAATAAGCCGCGGTTATCCCGGGACATTAGGTCATCCCTGGGGTGATGCTTGGCATTACTATTATATGAGCATTTTTCCATTTAACTCTGCAATAGATGCTCCTTTTTGCTATCGAATATTGACCCCATCAATTATTTATTTGCTTCCATTGGATCCATTGATTGGATATTGGTTGTTTACTTTCATCTGTATTTTTATAACAGCATTATTGTTTTTTCACTATTTAAAACTATTAGGTTTCAAAAATTTCTATGCTTTAATAGGTACAATTATTTTTTTAGTCTCAGTACCTAATTTTTATTTATTTTATTATACAATTTTTGTTGATCCACTGCAATATCTTTTATTTTTAATTGGTTGTATTATTTTATTAAATATTTCCAGAGGTAAAATTAAAGGTACAAAAGAAATAATTTTGATGATGTTAATTTTGGGTATTGGGATTCTCAATAAAGAAACGATAATATTTTTAATTCCTATTTATGCTATGATTACGAAAGGTTATAAAGGATATAAAATAATTAAGACTATTATTATTTCAATTCCTCCTACCATAATTTATTTATTCTTAAGGTCTTTTATTCCCTACTCTGGCTCTACATACGAAAATATTTGGATTGGATATCACATTGCGCATTGGCCGAATTCAGTTTTTGGTGTGTTAATTACATTTTCCTTAATTTGGATTTTAGTCTTACCCAGCATATATAAAACACATAATCTAAATAACGACTCATTTTTAAAATACTCTTCAATTATGGTACCATTTTTTGTTTTTCAAATAGCATTAGCGTCCGATGTATATAGAAATGTATTTTTAGGATTTCCAATTATTATCCCTGTTGGTTTGATTACACTTATAAAAATAGAAAACAAAATATTCTCAAAAAATAATCATCGTAATTTTCCATTTCATCAAGATAATTTAACTTATTTTATTTCATATATCATAACGTTTTTTCAAATAATAATTCCTATCTTGTATTTCTTACAATGGGATGTTCCAATTGAATTACATCTAGAATATTTAAGAATATTTTATTTCGGCACAATAGTTATTGGGTTTCTTTTTATAATTTATTTAGTGTTAATTTATCTCTATAAAAAATAAAAATTGCTATTTGAAACCAAATTTTTTTATTTTTCTAAATTTTATATATATTAGAGTAGAAAAAAAATAAAAATTAATGGTAGATATTTCAAATTGGGTTCTTTTAAATTTAAAGTAATTGTGTTGGGCAGTAAAAATAAAAGTATTATTTTAAAAAAGTATCTTCACAGTTGCTTTAACCGGGATTATTCTAATGTTATTGGGTGCAACATCTATATTAAAGAAGAAATGTTAGAATATGACGAATTAACATTTTCTATTTGGGACATTTCGGCAAATGAACGGTTCAGATTTTTTAGAACTTCATTTTACCACGGCTCTTGTGCTATATTATTATTTTTTGAAATGAATAAAATGGACGACATAAATAATCTTCCCAATTGGATTATTGAAGCTAGAAATATATTGGGGCCAGTTCCTACCTTTTTAATTGGATACACTTTAGATGATGCAGAAATCTCCGCTGCTATGAATGACCGAATAGATGAAATCTGCAATTTATATCATTCTATATATTATGAAATCAATAGAGATGATTTAAATTTAGATAATCTCTTCCAACAAATTGGTAATTTATCATTAGATTATTTTGGCTATACTTTAGAAAAACGAAGAGAAATGAACTTAGAAATTAAGAAACAAAATGAAAAGTTTAAAGAAGTTTTAACGGAACTCGGTTTTAATATAAAAAATAATAAGAGAATTGAAATTTTAACGGCAAAAGGTCTTTTTAATATAAATATTTTTACAGGAAAAGTTTCTTATGACCATTATATATGCGAAAAATGTGATAAAAATAAAACTTGTAAAGAAAAACTCAAAAATTATCATGTTAAAAAATCTCTATGTATTATTCGAAAAGACGATCCAGGATGGTCTAATATCTTAAATCAAAATCAATTATTAATTTTGTCTAAAATCTATGCCATTTTAGAAGATAAATTACCAAAACATGTAATTAACCAAATGATATCAAGTATTCATTGTGATTATGGTAAAGAAGTTTTTCTAAAAATCATAACCCAAGATCCTGTCTCCAATAATACTAAGTCAAACAAATCAATATTTAAAAAATCATCTATTACCATCAATTCTATAAAAACTAAATTAAGAAACATCGAATTTCAATTTTGGAACGGCTTTATTCCCGCATATATTTACTTCAAGTTAAAAGATAAATATGAAAAAATGTTAGAAGATTCTTATTAGACCAATTAACAATTTATTTTAAATAAATCATTAATTTTTTTTATTCTAACTCTAAACAATTTTAATTTTAAAATAGAATAGAAGAACTTGTTAAAACTTTATCTTTTTTCTCTATTCTAACGATAAAATATGTTTTATAATTAATTTATTCATATTTTTAAATTACTTAATTTACTTTTTTTTATCTAAAATTCACAAATATTGATTGTAAAGGTTTTTTAGATATAAAATTTCCGATTCAAACTCTTCATAATATTTAATTAACATAAATAAAAGAATCAAGGGCATCCGAGTAAAATGATAACTGATAGTCCTACTATTACAATACTTTTTATTTGATTTTATTTTTGAAATTAATAAAGTAGAATTATAAGGGTGGCTATAACAACAGTAAAAATAGCATCAGTCAAAGCTGTTTCAATAGGTATTACAAAATTATCTGGATTCATCCCTTTAGTAAATGTTAGAATAGCCATTATGAATGTTATGATAATTACTATCGGAAAACATAATAAAAATGAAAAAATAGGCATAAAGAAGGAGATAAGAGTTTTTTCGTAAATAAATGCGATAAAACCATATATTATATAAAATAGAAAGGTAGCAATTAAAATCTGTGATAGAATGCCTGTTTGTCTTCGTATCTGACCAATTTTTGACTTAATAAAACCTATAAATAATTTTGTAGTAGAAATCGATCCAAAAATTGCAGCTGCATCACCCAGTGTATCAATTAGAGCTGGATAAACCACAATTATTCCTGGACTTTTTTTGATATAATCTCTCATTTTTGAAAGAGAGAATCCCGATATTGCAGAAATTAATGTTATTATGAGTATCGTGAATAGTGCTTCTTTTAAAGTGTACCAATACTCCCGTTCTCTTCTAAATAAAAATGCTAGGACAATTACAAAAATTATGAAAAATAAACTTATAAAATAAATTA
Source organism: Candidatus Helarchaeota ASGARD archaeon Hel_GB_B (assembly GCA_005191425.1). Taxonomy (GTDB): domain Archaea; phylum Asgardarchaeota; class Lokiarchaeia; order Helarchaeales; family HEL-GB-B; genus HEL-GB-B. Next base: position 16,743 of record SUPR01000021.1, on the reverse strand, counting down.
TGGACATACCAAGTGAACCGAACCAAAAAACCATTGATAACGTAATTAAATAAGAAATTGTTGCCCAAATATCTGCCACTGTAGATGAAATTGGGAAGACAACAATATCTGGGTCAATGCCCCGTTTGAAGGTAATAAAACCAAGTACTGATGTGATCGGTATCGTTATTAAAATTGTAAGAGCTTGAATTGCGATACATGAAATGACTATTGTGTACAAATCTTCAATTAATGCACCTGTAATGATAAAAGCTATTATTCCTACGATAAAACTAGTAATTAAAGAAATTAAACATAATGAGGCTAATAAAGAATAAAAATACTTCGTGTTTTTTTTAATATTTGTATTAATCAATCCGAGATGAAGTCCTGTACTAAGTTTTCCGCCTAAAATACCGTTTAATGCCCCCCTCCCAGTTAAAACAATTGGATAAATCGCTATAGCCCATGTTTTCACCGAAATGAGGCTAACATAATATCCCATAATGGCTCCAGCAATTAATCCACCTAAATCAAAAATTAAAGAAAGGAATGTCTCTTTAAAAATTTTAAACTTTGGATAATAATTTTTCTTCTTGAAAATTGTTGTGTCTCCATTGGTAATATTTTGGGCATTCATATGTCTCACCTTTTATTCTTAGCACCTCCAAGAAGTGTGGGGAATAAAATTTTAAACTATTATTTAAACCAAATTGATATTCTATAGATTCTACAGTTATAATCTTAACACTGGAAGATTAAGTACACGCAGACATATATATAGCAAAATTCAGAAATTGTCCGTGCTGTTTAATAGTGTTAATTTGTTTTTAAATTTAAATCTTAAATTCCTATAACCGATGCAGAAATTCCAAAATTTTATATCGATATTTTTTATTCATTCGCTTTTATAATTTAAGTAAATTTTTGTCTTTTATAAATTTTTTTATAAATAGCTTGCATCGACTCTATTTCTATTTGATTTAAATTATTTTTTCAGTAAAAAATACTTAAAATAAGTTTAAGTTGTTTCTTGAAAATTTTAATAATAATAAAATATTTTTTATTAGATATACTTAAAAATTAATTTCCTATTTTTGAATTAACATACAAATTCAAAATCACATTTAAGAAACAATCAATATTTTATTTTGTATAAAAAATCTATATTTGGTGTTCATAATTGGAAGAGAAACAGAATAAAATTTTTTATGCCATCTCGAATTTTGGTATTTTTCTTTTATTTTCATTTCCTGCTACTTATATGTTTCATTTTCTTACCGGTGATATTTCAGAGGGCGGATTAAACTTTACACTTAATGAAGATGCAATAAGGTTTTTGTTAATCTCTGTTGGCTTAATAATTGGCATATTTGCTGGCCCTCTTTTTGGATATTTAAGTGATAAAACCAGGACTAAATGGGGAAAAAGGCGAATTTGGATGGCTATCTCTTCGCCACTAACTGGTATTTTTTTCATATTACTTACATTTCCATACTCAACCAATTATGATAATGCAATTATATATTTGATGCTAATTTATATTATTTATTCAGTTTGCATTAATGCCCTTAATACTCCCTATCTTGGATTAATGGCTGATATCACACTTCCTGAAAATAGAGTTAAAATGTCTGGAACTTATGGACTATTTGGTGGAATTGGTACAGCACTGGGGTTAATATTACCTCCTATTATAATTTTATTGGTAAAATCTTGGTTAATAGTATCTTTAATCTATGCTATAATATTAATTATCTCAAATTTTATAACAATTTTAATGATAAAAGAACCTAAATCTCAATTTGAACCTGCTGAAGAGAAAATTCCATTCATCGAAATAATTAAAAATAAAAAATTTATCATTTTTGAAATCTGTCAATTTCTCTGGAATATGGCTTTTAATTTAGTCCTGGCAGCTTTAGGTCCAATTGCTGCAGTCATTTTAGGTCTACCAACTGAAGAAGAATTTGGGCCATTTGCAGGGTTATTACTCGGAATTATAGGTATATTTTTTGTGGTTTATTTAGTTAAAGGAGATAAATGGGGTAAAAAACGGACAATGGTCTTTGCTCTCATTTATATGGGAATAGTTTTCCCATTTGGATCTTTATTTTACTTTACTAAGTCTTTTGGTTATATGCTTATACAAGGACTAATATTCATTGTATTAATTGCTGTTGGACTTGCTGCTATATTCGTATTTCCAATGTCAATTGTAATGGACCTGATAAAGAAAAAGCAAGAAGCTTCTTATATGGGCGTTAACTCTATTTTTATGAATTTATCTGGCGCTACTGGTACCATGATTATGTTTTTTATAATATCTTTCTTCGGAATGGAAAATGCTTTTTATATTATATGCCCTATTTTAGGTAGTTCACTTTTAGTTTCAGGTTTAATCTTTAAATTTGTGCTAAAAACCGAAAAAGATGAAATTAAATCTGTTAAATGAAAATTTTTAAATTTTCGAGTTTTTTTTTAAATTGTATATCATAAAAAAATTAATAGTTTTAGTCTAAAAAATTAGATATGCTCTGATCTGTTTTTTAATATAATAACATGTCTAATATTATTCTACAATATTTCATAGTGGAAAAATTGCTGTTAATAAAAACTTGAAATTAATTCAATGGATTTTTTTACTTATAGATAAAGAATTAAGGTGCTAGGTTTTATGTGGAATCTGTGAAAAATTATAATTCCTTAAAGATTACTTTTTTGCTTTAATCTCTCTATTTATAAAAATTTAAAATAGAATGTCCGAAATATTATAAATAATATTATATTTATATTAAAAAATATTTTCTAAAATAACTCGTAGTATTATTAAATTTTATTAAAATGGATCAAAATTATAAAAATGGATTTCAATCTCCATCTAAAAGGTACCACCTTTCAAGATTTTTTGTAAAAATAATATTAGCATTACATTTATCACATTTAATTTTTTTTTGATCATAACAATTATATTCATTCAAATTTAAATCTTCTACAAAAACGGTATTCTCGCAACGCGGACAAAAAAACTGAATTTTCATAGAAATTTCATTATCTAATTCGTTAATGTGTAAAATTTTTAATGTAATTTTTTTAGAAATTTCATGACCAGCAATATAAATTTCTATATTAAAAGTTAAATTATCGTTGTTATGTCTTTTATTTATTAAATGTTTTAGAAAATAAAAATTATCCTGAATTCTTAATAATTCATTTTTTAATTTATTTTTTTCTAAAATAGTATAATATTTTTTTTCAAAAGTTTCGATATTATCTATTGAACTAATTAAATCAAATGGCTCAAAATATTTATTTTCCTTTAAAAATCTAATGGTTAAAGATCCTTTTTTTGTTGTTTGAATTGTTTTTTCATGTAAATGCTTTTTTTTTGATACAAATTCAATTATACCCATTTTAATTAGTTTATTTTTTAAATTTCCTGTATTAATAAAATTAGGCATATTATAATGATCATTTTTATCTATTTTATATAAATAATACATTAGTTTTATATCATCTTTAATTTTATCAATAATAGTCAGTTCAACCATTTATGAAAACATCCAGATTATATGATCGATATATTATTTTCTAAAATCTTTAACTCCCTTTTGATTTTACCCATGCATTACATTTTTTGCAAAAATATTGATAATCTTTTCTATTCTTATTAAAAAATCTTAATTTACTTCCACAATTAACACAAAATAAATTTTTGTCTATTATTTCAGTTTCTTTTTTCATGAAATCTAAAATTAAATTTAAGTCCTTGAAGAACGGGTGTTCCTCGTTATTCATCAGATATTTAAATTCATTATCCGTAATTTTTCCAAAATCTTGATAAAATGGAATTTCTAAAATAATTTTATCTTTTATTTCGTCATTTTTTATTAATACTTTATTATTTACTTTTTGATTAAATATAATCCCCCACTCTATTAATTGATCGCTTTGGGAAAATGCATTTTTAAAAATATTTATCCAATATCCAAGATCTTTTATTTCAGAATTTCTTTTTCTTAATATAAAAAAAACGAAGTTTGATATAAAATTTGAAATTAAATTTGTATCTAATATACCTGGGCCATTATCAATTATAATATAATCATAATTATAATTTTCTTTTAAATCATTGAAAATGTTGGAAACGAACTCAAGACCTTCATTTGTTTCCAAAATTTTTAAACATGTTTTCATATTATATAATTCTCTATCAGCGAATATTACATCGAGATTAATGTTGTTTATTTTAAAATTTTTAATAATATGCTTTAATGTCAAGTTAAATTCCTTTTTAGTCAAGATTTTCGAATCTATGTCTAAATTTTTTCTTGTAATATAATGAGTTAAAGTATATATTGGTTTATAATTAAAAATTATATCTAGAAACGGTCCTGCCAAATCAAAATCTATAAGTAATACTTTTTTTCCTGATTTTGTCAAATTAATCGATAGACCTAAAGCAATTGTAGTTTTTCCAGAACCACCACGAATAGAACTTAAGCTAATAAATTTAGTATTATCCATAAAAATTTACCCTTTAATTTCAGATTTATGATTTTGATAATATATTTAATTTATCATCAATAAAATATTCTGCCCAAATTTCTTTGATTATTTGTAAAGCATTTTCATAATAAGAATTATCTTTTGTATATTTAGAAATAACTTTTAAGCATTTTAAATTTTCTAATGCCAATTTAAAATCCGATTTATCAACAGATAATATTTTTATAACATCATAAAATTTCTTATTAAAAATAGAAACGAATGATGCCTCACTATTTTTAATATTTTTAAATATACCTAAATTATACGCAAAACCTATTATTTTAGCACAAATTATTAATTTTTTATCTAAAAATAATTTTCTACAAGTTTCAATAAAAATAGAGTAAAGAAAATTTAAATTTTTTTGACTTTTATCAATATGATAAAAAATTTCATTAATAAAACCATTAAATAATTCTTTTTCTAATCGAATAATATTTAAATTTAGTCTATAATCATTATTAAATAAAAATAATTTTTGTTGATCAAATAATCTAAAAAAAAGATCTTGGGAACTAATGATTTCTTCTATATTTTTTTCAGATATTATTAATTCATTAATAATTTCAATAAATAACGAGCTAACTTTTTCTTTATTAAATATTGAAAAATATAAACAAAATAAAGTTAGTTTTGTGTAAAAATTTTTGATTTTTGAATTTTCAATTATTTTAATTAATTTTTTCTTAAAATTAAAATTAAAAGTACTTATTTTTTTAGAAACTATTAAGTTATATTTCATAATATCAAAAAGTTTGTTTAAATCAGTTAATAAATTTATATCAAAAATATCTAATAATCTTATCGATGGCTTATTTGTTAACAATTTATTTTTAAAATGATTTTCATAAAAAGATAGTGGACTATCAAAGTCTTCTATAAACTTCAGATTTTCAAGAATGGAATATATTTGATCATTTTGCTTTAATTCTTTTATTAATGTGTTAATACCTTTAGAAGTTTTATTTAATTCTCTATTTATAATATTTAAATTATTGTAAATCTCTGGATTTAATGTTTTTATTTCCACAAATTTTCCTTCTATTTCTTTAAAATTAGTATATATAACTCGATATTTTTTCAATAAATTATATTCTATGGTATTTTTAATTCTTTTATTAATAATTTCTATTTTTTCTTTTGAAACAATATTTTTATTTAAAAATCCATGATAAATTTCAATCATATATGAAATATAATTAAATCTTATTTTATTGATATATTTTAAAATCATTTTTGAAGTGTTTAATTCTTCTATTCTAAGAAATTCATCTAAATGTGAGAGATTTTCATACCATAAGTCAAATTGTTTGTATAAATTTAGATAAATATTGTACAATTTTTTGCTATAGTATATTAAATTCTTACTTAAAATTCTTAATTTAAAGGGCATCTTTCTTAAATTTAGTTCATTAGAGCGAAATTGATCAGATAAATAATATTTTTCTAATGTAAAGTTCATTAGATCTATTAAATTTTTATAAAACAAATCAAAAAAACTGTATCGATAATAAAGTATTATTTTTATTATTAAAGAATTAAAAATTGGTAATTTTTTTGGATAATTTTTTATAAATTCCAAAATAATATTTAATTCCTGATTTTTAAAATATTTTTCAATAGTTCTTTTAAAAATTAATCCATCATATATAATTTTTTGTTCTATCTCCTCCTGAGATTCATCTATAACTCCTAATTTTTTTAAATTTTCTAAATTATCTCCAATTTGAAATTTTATAATATTTATAATAATATTATTTTTTTTCCTTTTATTATTTCTAAAATTATATTGATCTCTAATTTTTATCATCTTCAATTAACTTTTAAAATCAGAATGTTAATATTTAAATAAAATTATTAATTCTTTCACGAATTTATTATAAGATTTTGAGACAAATTTTGAACATTCCCTTGATATATATTTAAAATTTTTAAATTATTGATATCTTCTCTAATTTTATTTAATTTATTTGTATAATTTTTTTCAGTAATGGATTTTTGATCAGATTTGACTAATATAATCTTTTCCATTTCATTATATATATCTGATATTAAAATATATCCCATATTTCGTCCCTCTAAAGATAAATAGGCTTTATTATTATATTCTTTAATAAAACCAATTTCTTTTAAAATATTAATTGAATTTAATTGTTCATCATCATAAAATTCCAGGTTTAATGCAGATTTTTCATCAAAAGCTTTGGATAAATAAAAAATTAATAATTGTTTTTCTAGCGGATCAAATTCATTTATTCGTTCACTTATTTCATTTATTTTTATTGTATTTCTTTTATTATTAACATCTATTTTTGGAAAATATTTTTGGATAAATACAACTAAATTTGCATATTTCTTTAAAGTGATCCAATGAATACCCACCTTTTTCCTTAATTCGTTAAAATTATATTCATTATTTAATTTTAGATTATTTAATGTCATACCCAATAAAAGAAAAATTAAATTAGGATCTTTTTTCATTTTTCTAGCCATTTTAATAATAATTATTATTTTTTTGTTATTATTTTAATTTTTATTTATAGTATTTTTTTGCTATGTCGATTCAGTTTTATATTACTCTTATTATTTTTAATTTATTTTTTAATTTTATCTTATAGAAAAATATTTCACTATAATGAAATTATTTATTTTATAAAAATATTTTGGTTAAATTTTTATTGGTTATTCTTTTTAAACTCTTTAAATCTACAGAAAATAAATTTGGAGAAGATCTACAGTGATTAATGAAAAATTTTCTGGTAATTTTTAAAATAAGAACAGAATTTTTAATAATTTTATTATTTGCAATGGAGTAGCGAAATTTGTAAAAACTCAATTTTTCTTAAAATAAAGACTTAAAATAAAAAGAGATAAAAAAAATTAAATATCGATTTTTCGGTCTATTCCTTTAGATTCTTTTTTATCGAATTCTAATAATGGTGCTTGTACTGCTTTTTCACCCTTTTTAAGACCTTTAGGACGTTTAGGAACTGTTAATAGATATATTGCGCCTTTTTGCCAAGGTCTTCTCCCAAAAAGTTGATGAAATCTTGTCGCTCCAAATTTATACCAAAATGGATAACTTAGAATTAATAATATTTCATAACCTGATAATGCTGTATAATCAAAATTGATTGTCCCACCGCCGTACGTATTGAAGGGCCAATTCCATAGAAAATCATTTCCTTCTGTATAACCTAAAAACCAATAATAATTCCAGATATTAAATGCAGCTAATATTGCTAATATCCACAGAATACCAATAAAAATAAAGGTTAACCACATGTATGCTTCCTTATTTCTATAGTAAAGTTTTTTTGCAATATAGGTATTAATAAATCCAAAAATTACTGACAATATTATTCCCAATAACATCATTTTAATCACCTTAACTTTTATAAAATCCGCGTTCAAACCAACCGTGGTCATAGTACCAATTAATAGTATCTACAATTGCTTGATCCCACGTATATTTGAATCTAAATTCAAGATCTTTTATTTTTTTGTTTGAGAAATAGTAGTTGTGGGTAATATATTTGACCATTGGGACATCTATTTTTGATCTTACACCTCGTTTCCTTGCTTTATGTTCAATGTATTCACTCCATAAGAGAGCTAATTTTGCAAATACTTTATACATTGGAAACCAAATTGGAATTCGAAAATATCTCAAACCCATAGTATCTCCGCATAATTGAATAAAGTCTTCTTCATAAGGAGAATCATGGACTACATTAAAAGGTTCTCCAATGACTTTATCTACAGGTTCATATGTTGCTAAATGATATGCTGCTCTAACTAAATCTTCTACATGAATACATGGAAATCTTAGCTTCTTTTTCCTTGGATAAATTGCAGGAATTACCGTTGTCCCTACTGCATATTGTATAAAGAATGTATGAAAACCACCATATGATTGATATGGCCCAACAATTGGAGCCGGTCTTATAATAATTATTGGAAGTTTCTGTTCTTCATAATACTTGTATAATAATTTCTCTTGTTCTGCTTTTGTAATTGAATAATTATTTGGTGGATCATATGGCGCAGTTTCATCAGCAGGTAATGGGAATCCTTTCTCTTTTTTATATTTAGGTTCTCCATAAACACCGCATGTACTCCAGTGAAGAAATCGTTTTACATTACCTTTTTCAAGTGTCATTTCAATTAAATTTTTCAAGCCACCGACATTAATGCGCATCAAATCGTCTAATAGTGCGAAATAATCATATAACGAAGCAATTGAAAAAATGGTATCAAAATCATAATCAAATAAGGGTTTTAACGTTTCTTTTTTTGTCAAATCAGCCTCGATAAATACATCATCCTTGTCCATAAAGGTGCTCAAAAATTGCTTATCGAAAAACTTTTTTGCGCCTTGAAATAATTGGTCTTGCTCTTGTTTCTTAAGATCTGTAGCAACAACATGCCAACCTTTTTCCTTTAATAATTTAACCATAAAAGTACCACAATGTCCGCTTGCTCCAGTTACTAAAGCACTTTTTTCAGCCATTGAAAAAATTACCTCCAAATTATTAGTTTTTTATGATATATTATATAAAAATAAATTAATTTATGACTATAAAAATTTAATTGTTCTCAAAATAACTTCTATGAAAATTTGAAAAAAAAACAAAAAAAAGAATTAAAATAGAAAAAATGAATTTTTTTCAAAATCAAGAAGGAAATATTAATTATATTTTTTGTTAATTAGATCTATTCCGGGTAATTTAGGGTCTATTTTATAGTTTAATAATTTTAATATAGTTGGAACTAGGTCAGAAGTTTTTGAAAAAGGTATTTGTTTCTCTTTTAAATTTGGGTTATAAATTAATAAAGGAACTTGCATAGAACAAGACAATGCAACGTCATGGGCATAGATATGGTAATTATTTTTTACTTTTCCATGGACTGAATTATAAACTATTTCGGCCATACTTGAAATAAAGATATCACATGAATTTTTATTCATAAAATTTCTATGTATTTGGTCTGGGAACATTGGAAAATCAAGGTCGTGAGTATATTTCAGCCATTCATCAAGAGTATAATATTTTTCATAATCAAGCCATTTATGGTTTTCTTTTGATTTGTCATAACCTAATAAGTCCAATTTTTCAGGTTCATATCGGACCTTCATATCATTATAGTGAAAATAGGCTTTTTCCCATTTTTCCCGAATTTTTCTCAAAAAAATATATGTACCTTTTGTATTTGAGATGTTATCACTTCTAAAAGCTATCCATTTCACACCTTTTAAATTTTTAATTACTTCAATTACATCAATTTTGTTTTTATAATTCCGGAGTTTTGATTCAGTTTTAAAAGTTTTATCATTATCTCCACTTAAATAAAGAGCTAAAATTGAGCCATCAGCAATATCATAATCGCCTTTACCTTTTTTAGGTTGTAAAGGAAATAAATTGTATCTTTTAAAATCCAGTTGGGGATTATATAATTCTTTTGCCGTATAATTTCCATGGTCTGAAACTACTATTATTGCAGTTGAATCCAAATAATTTAGTTCTTTTAGACCAGTTATTAGTTTACCAATAGCCTTATCAACACTTTGTAAACTAGCCAAATATTCTTTAGAATCTACTCCAAATGTATGAAGAATCATATCTGTAGCTAGAAACCATCCCGCGCAAAAGATTGGTGGGGATCCTTGGCTGTTTGGAAAAAATTTTCGTGGATTTTTAAATATCTTGAGGATTCTATTTGTGATTATTTCATTGGTCTTATTTAAATCACTAATATATTTATAATAAAGATATTTTCCTATGGCTTTTAATTTTCCTGGATAATTATATAATGCGCCCCTATGTATTGGTTCAAAAATATTACATGTTGCTCCATTAATTTTTTCAAAAATAGTTTCTATATCTCCAATATCTTCATAAATTTCAAAAGCTTGAAGTCCAACTGAATAATTTTTAATCTTTTTTTGAATTCTGTCATACCATTGCATTAATGGAATATTATAAGAATCTTGATAAAGTCCAGTCATAATTGTCAGATGTGCTGGAATTGTTACTGAAGGAAATGTAGTTATTGATTTCCCCCAAATTGCGTTATTTTTAAGTTTACCAAGATTTGGTAATTTATTTTCTTTTAACAAAGAAATAAAGTGGTCATATCTAAAATCATCGATTATCAATAAAATTACGTGGTTAATATTCATTTTCAGACCAAAAAATGCTATTTTTTGAAGTGTGCTTTTTTTAAATTATTTAATGTTCAATTCCAAATCTTGCTTCTAAGCCTTGAGAAACATATGGATGTTTAATCATCCGCATTTCTGTAACAAGGTCTGCATATTCCAGAAGTTTTGGGTGCATCATTCTTCCAGTAATTATTACTTCCACTAATGGTGGTTTTTTATCTAGAATGTTAATAAGTTTATCTACATCAATTATTCCCATATCACATGCAACTCCGGCTTCGTCCAAGATTACTATATCATAATCGTCACTTGTAATTATTTCTTCGGCTCTTTTCAATGCTCGCTCGCCTTCTGACATATCAAATTCATCAGGGACTGCTATTAATTCAGGGCTGCCAAATTGTTCTATGGTAAAATTATCGAATTTTTTAACAGCATTTAATTCACCATATTTTACATTACCTTTCATAAATTGGATCATATAGATTTTAAATCCATGGCCGGCAGATCTTAATCCTTGTCCAAGAGCAGTAGTTGTTTTTCCTTTACCTGTCCCGAAATAAACTTGAACGATGCCTTTTGACAACCTTTTTCTATCGGACATATTATGATTCCTCTTTAATTTTTGTTATTATTTTATTAAATACAATATCAACGCTAGAATATAGATCTTCTTTTTTGTCTAAGACTTTATTTATTTCACCATTAATTTCATCGATTTGAGAATATTTATCATAAAATGCTTTTAATATTTTATATTCGAGTGCATTATAAAATCTATTTTTAAATCGTTCTTTCCACTTTTTCTCGAGAATACCTGATAATTCAATATGTCTCTTATGTCGTTCAATTTCATCAAATAACTCGTTAATTCCCTTATTTTCAACGGCAATAGTCCTTACAATTGGGGGTCTCCAACCTGTTTGCCTTGTATATGTATCTAGCATTTGTTCTAGTTGAACTTTTAAGTGGTCTCCGCCTAAATCTGATTTATTAATTACAAGAATATCGCCGATCTCAACAATCCCTGCTTTTTGAGCTTGAATAGAATCACCAAGATTTGGGACAAAAACAACAATTGTGGTATATGCTAAATCCTTAATTGATACTTCTGATTGACCCGCGCCTACGGTCTCTACAATGACATAATCCATTCCAAATGCATCAAAAGCTGTTACAACATCGTCAGTTGCCCTAGATAAGCCTCCAAGCTGTCCTCTTGATGCTAAACTTCTAATAAAAATACCATCATCACTTACTAATTCTTGTGCATTCATTCTACATCTATCGCCTAAAAATGCGCCCCCTGAAAACGGACTTGAAGGATCTACACAAACAACGCCCACTGATTTGCCTCGTTTTCGGACTTCCTGAGCCAACCTTGATATCAGCGTGCTTTTACCTGCTCCAGGCACTCCTGTTAGTCCAATTACATATGTATTCCCTGATTTTGGGAAAATACGTTTAAGAATTTCATGAGCTTTATCGGGATAACTTTCTAAATATGTAATAACTCTAGCCAATGCCATTCTATCTTTATTGAAAAATCTATTTAATAGTTCATCAATATTATCATTTCTATACATAAATTTCGCCTATTATTATATTATTTATTAATTTATTAATATTATCAATTGTTTTCAAATAATTTTAAAATATTTTCAACGATTTCATGAGTTTTTTTACTTGGTCTATATATTTCAGTTAATCCATAGTCCTTCAATTTTTGAATTTCATCATTAGATAAGTCAACCCCTCCTGCAAAAATAAATTTCTTAGATGAATCAAAGAAATTACTATTTTTTGCAATATCTAGGGTCTCCTTAATTAAATTTACGCTGGATTTCTCCGGAACTGATAAATATATTGCATCTACATCTTCTTGTAAAGCGGCTCGTACTATTTCATCTGGTGTATTATTATCACCTAGATAAACTATTTCAAATCCACTATCTCTAAATGCTATTGATACTACTTTAGCGTTTAAATCATTACCAGTTCCTAATATCGCCATTACAAACCTTAAAAAGAATTTTTCATTCATTTTTATATCAAACCTTTTCATTAAAAAAGATAATTAAAAATTTCTTACTACTTGAATATATAATCAAATTAAATATTTTTTTCAAATATAATTTATCAATTGGCTATAATTCTGGAAACACAATTGTATTTGAATATAATTATAAGAATTTTCCTCATAAAATTCAAAAATAGATAAAATTATAATAATTAGATATAAATTGTAAAATTATTTGCCTTTAAATAAGCTATAAACATATTCAACAATTTTTTTTGTATTTGATCCAGGGCCAAATATTTCGGATACTCCTAATTCTTTTAATTTTTTAATATCCTTTGGTAATACTATAGTACCACCTGCTAAAATAAATCTTTTATCATCAAGAAACTTTTTCTTCTTTGCTAATTCAATAATTTTGGGGATCAATGTCATGTGAGCACCACTAAGGATAGACAGTCCTATTACATCGGCATCTTCTTGGATAGCTGCCTCGACAATTTGAGATGGAGTCTGATGTAATCCAGAATAAATCACTTCTATACCCGCATCTCTTAGTGCCATTGACACTACTTTAGCACCCCGGTCATGTCCGTCCAGACCGGGTTTTGCCATATAAAACCTAATTCTCGGTTTCTCGCTCATCTATAACCCTCATTCTTATTTTATTTTTAAAACTTTTTTGATTTCACATTACTAAACACAAATCAATTAAATTAAAATCTTATTATATATTTAACTTATAATTAAGTGATTTATATGAAGAGCGTAGCTATCATTGGAGTAGGACACACGAAGTTTGGTAGGTCGAAAGAGGGCCTGTTAGAACTATTATGTGATGCTTCACTTCAAGCATTAGAAAATTCTAATACATATGCTGACAATTTCGATTCTGTTTATGTTGGGGCTATGTGTCCGGGTAAATTTAACAATTATACTGGAATTGCAAGTGCTCTTGTAGACAGAATAAATTTAATTCCCGCTGCTGCTGACCATATAAAGAATGGCCCTGCAAGTGGTGGTTCTGCAATTAAAGCAGGTTATCAAGCTATTGCTTCGGGCATGAGCGATCTTGTCTTAGTTGTTGGGGGCGAGAAAATGACTCATATAACAACACCCGGATTTATAACTTCAATTGTTGCCACTATTACGCACCATGAAGCTGAGCGTTTACATGGTGTTTCTCTTCCATCCTTTGGTGGACTACTGACTCGTGCCTACCTTCATAAATATAATGCCAAATTAGAATGGCTTGATGATATTGCCATAAAAAACCATAAAAATGGGTCTTTAAATCCTTATGCTCATTTTCAAAAAACCATCCAGGAATTTATGGAAAGTGCAATTAAAAAAGGAAAAGGAAATTGGGCTAATATAAAAGAATTCCTAAAGGATAATTCAAGAAATCCTATAATAGCCGACCCTCTAAGATTATTTCATATATGTCCTATTTCTGATGGGGCTGCTGCATTAGTTTTATGTAATGCTGAAATTGCAAAAAAGTATTGTGATACTCCTATATTAATTAAAGGTATAGGACAAGCTACTGATACTCATATTATTTATGAACGGGAAGATATAACTACTTTAAAAGCTTTACGAACTTGTTCAGATCTAGCTTATAAAATGGCAAAAAAAACACCAAAGGACATTGATGTTGCGGAACTTCATGACGCTTTTGAAATTTTAGAAGTGGTCGAAAGCGAAGATATTGGATTTTTTAAGAAGGGCGAAGGTGCTAAAGCAGCAAGTGAAGGTCTTACTCAAATTGGTGGAAAAATACCGATCAACCCATCTGGAGGATTAAAAGCTAGGGGGCATCCTTTAGGCGCTACAGGCGTTGCTCAAGTTGTTGAACTATTCTGGCAATTAAGAGAAGAAGCAGGAAAAAGACAAGTCTCTGGAGCTACTACTGGTATAACTTGTAATTTTGGCGGATTTGGTAATAATATTGTTTCAATTTTAGTGGAAAGAATGTGATTTAAATGGACGATAATAAGATTGAATGGATTAAATGTAATAAATGTGGCTTTATTCAATATAAAAGCCATTTAAGGTGTATCAAATGTAAAAACAATAAATTTGAAAAAATCAATGTAGTTGGCACTCCTACATTAATATCATACACTATCTTATATGCCCCTCCAATGGAATTTAGGGATAAAAAATCCTATGCTTTAGGGATAGTAGAATTTGAGAATGGAATTAAAGCTCTGGGGCAGATATCATCGCAAAAAGGGTTACAAATTGGAATGAAATTAAAACCAAAATTTGAGAAAATCTGTGATGATTTAGATGGAAAAGAAATATATACTTATATTTTTGTACCAATAACTTAAAGGAGGATTTAAGTAATGTTTTCAATGGATGATATTTCTAAAATTAAAGAGAAAAGAAAAGTATGGGAAGACAATATTCTTAAAAAATATTTGAAAAAAGGTGAATTAAAAGAAAAGTTTGAAACTCCTTCAGGTATTTCTTTAAAACAAATTTATACTCCTGAAGATATCGCTAATCTTGATTATATTAAAGATTTGGGGTTTCCTGGAGATTTTCCGTTTCTCAGAGGTGTTTATCCGACCATGTATCGGGGTCGATTATGGACAATGCGGCAATATGCGGGATTTGCAGACGCTAAACAAACTAATCAACGGTTTAAATTTTTATTGTCACAAGGTCAGAAAGGTCTATCAGTGGCATTTGATTTACCAACACAAATGGGCTATAATTCTGATAACGAACTCTGTCAAGGGGAGGTAGGAAGAGTCGGAGTTACAATAAATTCATTAAAAGATTTTGAAGAAGTCTTTAATGATATTCCCCTTGATCAAGTATCGACAAGTATGACAATAAATGCTCCTACGGTTGTCCTTCTAGCAATGTATATTGCCGTCGGAGAAAAACAGGGAGTACCGCAAGAAAAATTAAGGGGAACTGTTCAAAATGATATCTTAAAAGAATATGTTGCTCGAGGAGCTTATATTTTTCCCCCTAAACATGCACTCAGACTTACTGCCGATGTTATAGAATATTGTTCTAAATATCTACCTAAATTTAATACTATAAGCATCTGTGGCTATCATATTAGAGAAGCAGGTTCTGATGCTGTTCAAGAAATTGCTTTTACGCTCGCTGATGGTATCGCTTATATAAATGAGGTATTAAAGCGAGGAATTAAAATCGATGATTTTGCTCCAAGGTTGTCTTTTATGTTCTGTACTCATAATTATTTTTTCGAAGAAATAGCAAAATTACGAGCTGCTAGAAGATTATGGGCTAAAATTATAAAAGAAAAATATAATGCTAAAGATCCAAATTCTTATAGGTTAAGATTTCATACCCAAACTGCTGGCGGAACATTAACTGCGCAACAACCTGAGGTGAATATTATCCGAGTAGCAATACAAGCGTTAGCTGCTATTTTAGGAGGGACACAATCACTACATACCTGTGGATATGATGAAGCATTAGCAATTCCTACTAAAGAATCTGTCAGGCTTTCACTAAGAACCCAACAGGTTATAGCTTATGAAACAGGTATTCCTGATGTGGTCGACCCGCTTGGTGGGTCATTTTATATCGAATATTTGACATCGAAATTAGAAGAAGAAGCAATGAAATATATTAATGAAATTATTAAGATGGGCGGAATGCCTAACGCCATAGAACAAGGATATATTCAGGAAAAAATACAAGAAAATGCATACAGATTTCAACAAAGAATTGAAAATGGTACCGATAAAGTAATTGGTATAAACATATTTAAGAACGATGAAGAACCCAAATTAAATGTTTTTGAATTGGACATGGACATCGAAAAAAGAGCTATTGAATCATTAAACGAGTTAAAAAGAAACCGCGATGAAGCTCTTGTAGAGAAAAACCTAAAGAAACTAAAAGAAATAGCTCAATCAGATGAAAATATTATGCCTATCATGATTGAAACAGTAAAATCTTATGCTACTATTGAAGAAATTTGTAATATATTAAGAGAAGTTTTCGGTGAATATCAAGGTCCTAAAACTAT
>SUPR01000020.1 GCA_005191425.1 Candidatus Helarchaeota ASGARD archaeon Hel_GB_B | reverse complement strand
CCAAGATAATAATATCCGGGATAAAAAAATACATGAAAAAATATTGACCATTAATTATAAAATTGAGAAATCTTGGGTCATTTATCTTATTATTTCACTGTTAATCACTTCTACTAATTATTATATTAATTATTCGTCCATTATTTCTTCTTTATTTTCACCATTTGGATTTATCATTGCATTTATTACAATTTATTCCGCCTGTATTGGTTCGAGAATTTTACAGTATTTCATATTAAAAAAGGAATTACAGGGTGAATTGATAGAAAACGCATATTCTGAACTTGAAGCAAGCTCAATCATTGTTGAGGATTCTTCAAACCAAATTCAAATTAGTCAAGAAATTAATTTTAATAAACAGCAAATGAATATTTCAAACCTTCATTCAAATTCGACCATAAAAAAAGATGAAATTAAAGAAAATATTGGTCATTACAAACAAAGATTTAAAAATAATTATTTAAAGTTTAGAAAAGCTTTACTTGAAAAGGATATAATAAACTTAAGACTACTATTACCCAAGTTACTCGAGACCTCAGTAGCTGCAGCTTATTCAGCAACTTCTAGCGAAAAAATTTCAGATGTAGAAAAAATGTATCAAAAATTGTTCTTGAACCGTCATGAAGACATGCTCCAACCTAAAATTTTCAATTATATTTATCGTATGGCTAAAAATGGTAGCTTTTCTTACCAAGTTTTTGATAAATTAATTCCAAAAATTATTAAAATCTTTAAGACTTGTGGAATGATCACTCCTACAAAAATAAATTCACTTAATTCAGATAATAATTTTGATAAACATATTTTTTTCAAACAAGTTGAACAAATTTTTAAAGAACAGCACGATACTCCTGCTGAAAAAATCCTTGATTATATTTTAGCTGCAGTAATAGAAAAACAATATGGTACAGCCAAAGTTTCTGATTTGTCATTTTATAGAGACATAATTAAAAGGCCAATTGTAGAAGGGCTCAATTGGAAAACAAGAGCTATGTTATTATTAATGAGCGACTATAAAGATATAATTTTGAATAATAAATTTATTCTCGAATTAATAAATAAGGGAGAAAATAACGCATCTATAAAACAAGAATTATTTAAATTATGGAATGACCTTAAATCATCAATATGGAATTTACAAGAAGGTCAAACTCTATTTATCAATATTGAAGATGGGCAATTTGAATTCAAAAATGTCAAAACTTCCTCGGAAAATAACTTGAAAGAAATTATCCCTGATTTAAATGAGCAGAAAAAGGTTAATGAACTATCTCAAACCGAGCACATTATAGCAAAACATTTAAATGACGAAGAAAACTCAATTTCTCTTGAAAAAAATGAGCTTATATATGCAGTCAATGAGAAAATTCAATTAACTCAAAATTTAGACCCAATTCGTGATTTTGATAGATATTATATCTTGGGATTTGAAGCAATAAAAATCTTATTAGATTATCTGATAGCAAAAAACTATGAAGTATCCAGTAAAATTCCAGATTTAGTTCAAACTCATAAATTATTGACCGAAAAAGGATATCAACTGATAAATGAAGAGCAACTTAAGCGTTTCCAATTTTTTTATGAAAAAATTAAGGAGAAAAAAGGAACTATTGGTTTTTCTGGAAGAAAAGAAATAATTGATGCCCTTATCGATTTATATGAAAAATTAACTCTTCAAATTGAAGGACCTTTAAAATATCCAAAAAATGATAAAAAATCCCCTCAAACAATAGAAACTCAAACTCCAGTTAATCTTGTTGAAAATACTACATCAAATAAATTTATAGCTGAATATGAAGACTCTCTTGAATTAAATAAAATAGCTCAAAATAATACAATTGAAACAAATACCCCCGACCAAAAAATTTCTGGTAATGCTGGCGTAATGCTCGCTCATTTTGATAATAATAAAGGCTACCTCCCAAAATACAACATTGACACCGCTAGTACTTTTAATGATGATATTCTTAAAAAAATCGCATCCTCTGCTCTCTCCTTTAAAAATATTGAAATGTTTTCCTTTACAATCCCAGAATATTCTGGAAAAATTTATGGAAAAAGATTTATAATCCCAAACGAACAGAACCGTGGCGGAAACGAAATTTACGCTTTAATAATATATACAGATGAAGATCAAGAAATTGATGACCAAATATTTGACAGTACCATTCTAAAACTAAAATCTGATATTACTAATACCCAAATTTTAAATGCACTTTTTGATGACCTTTTTATTAGAAAATCTTATCCTGAAAATACTAATAACCCAGCACCTATTTTAATTCCTGATAAAAATATATTAGATAATAGTGAATCCTCAAAATTTGAGATACCCCCAAATGTAGTTGGACTTGCAACTCAACAATTAGAAGATTTAATAGAAAGTAAATCATTTGCTGCCATTTATTTTATTAATTTAATGGTTCCAGAAACTTCAAAATATTTCAATGATTTTATAAAAGCTTGTGAATTCTTTAAAATTATCCCTTATTATTATGATACAAGTGCTTATCCAAATAGTATTATAAGAAATGCTTATGCCCCTTGTTTTGTAATTATTGAAAATGAATCACAAATTATTTTAGACCTGGAAAATGACCCAATTGAAAAACTAGACCAATTAAGACGAATTTTAGATGAACATGATAGAAATATAGACCAAGAAGTGAATGAATTGAATGAAAAATACCAGAATATACCTATTTCTCCCTCAAAAATAACATTCAAAAATACGAACTATTTAGAAAATTTGATTAAAAATCATGTTTATCCTGAACTTCTTGAAATCTATAATGCGACCAACGAAGAATTAAACTTGCTATATAAATTAGAACGCGATAATAGAAAATTATATGACCCACGTTATACATCTCAAAAATTTTTGATTTATTTTGCTAAAGATCTGCGTGATTTTCATAATATTAATGATATTAGAAACTATTTGATAGTTAAAAGAATTTCTGCAAAATTTGGATTTGATATGTTTTATACTGTATTTGAATTTTTTGTCAAAACTACTCCAAAATTACCAGATTCTACACCACCCTCTGTTTATATTTGTAAAAAAGAAGATATCTTGAAGATCGATATTGTTGAAATTAAACCTGATAATACTAAATTTATTGAGGAAATTATCAATAAAATATTTAATTTAAACCTGAAATTGGAGCAATCAAATCCTCAGATTCCCAAAAAAAACCCACCATTACCACCTATTAAGGATTTATTACCAAAAAATACTTCAGAATTTAATACCGAAATTATTGATGAAACACTCACTATCAAATCTAACCCAAACAATACTAAATTTACTAACTCTATTAATAATTCTATGAATTTTAATTATT
Source organism: Candidatus Helarchaeota ASGARD archaeon Hel_GB_B (assembly GCA_005191425.1). GTDB lineage: Archaea > Asgardarchaeota > Lokiarchaeia > Helarchaeales > HEL-GB-B > HEL-GB-B. The sequence goes on along the minus strand of SUPR01000020.1, from coordinate 37,171 downwards.
CTAAAATTAAATTAATATCTAATATTGAATCACTCCCAAGGTTCCTTCAAAAAATTTCAAATGAAAATTCATTAATTATCTTTTGTAATAACAACATTTTCAATTTCGTTAATCAATATTTAAATAAAATCTCGGATAAACTACCACCCCATAATTTTATTTGCATTTCCAATAAAAATCAAATTATTTTTACCGATATATTAAATATATCTGAAGATAATTACCCATTAAATGAAATATTGAATGAAAAAACATTAATTTCATCGCAATTTAATCCAGAAAATTTCAAAGAAAAAATAAATGAAATACTTTTAAAAATTTCATGATGGGAGATGATAAAAAATAAATGTCTGAAATTGAATTAGACGATTTAACTGAATTGGAATATATTACTCCACCCATTCATAATCTTAATATTATTCTAAAAATAGTATCTATTGAACAATCTAAACTACAACCTGAATTTAATACCTTAGTTAGAGAAGCCATCCTCGCCGATCAAACTGGTGCAATTGAAGCAGTTTTTATTGGCAATGGTAAAAATCTACAAATTTCAGATGTAATACTCATAAAGAACGCAAGCATTATCCAGATTGATAAGCATCAATTTAAAATGCTTGTTAAAGAAGAACCTGAGATCATTGATACTGATATTCCAATTGTAAATTATGATTTCATTTTTAATAAAAACGAAGACGATTTAGAAACCACATTTGACCATGACTTCGAGTTAGTCCAACTTATTGATATGAAAAATGAAGGGAATAAATATAGCTCTAGAGTCCAAGTTGTCAGTGAACCAGTTTTAAAACGAAAATTTAGCGACACTGGAATTAAACAATGGGTAGAATTGTTTGTCGGTGATGAAACTGGTAGAATGTTATTAATAATTAATGACATCGGTGCTGTCGACCTTGAAATCTGCGATGAAATCGAAATAAATAATGCTCTTCTACAATATCGCATGACCTTTAATGGACCTGAACTCGCTCTGTTTATTGACCATTTTAATAAGTCCGTTTCCATTATCAAAAAACTCGATAAAATTTATGCATCAAAAAAAATTATCAATTATATCGAACCCGAACTTAACTTCATTGAAGAAATTGATGAATTACGCAGAAATTTACACCTTAAATGCAAAATCCTCTCTATAGATCCACCAATCAAAAAAAAAATTCAAGAAGAATTTATCGATTTCTCAATCGCCAGAATTGGAGATTCCACTGGTACTATTTTATTAAAACTATGGGGCATCCACGCTACAAAATTTAATTCCGGTGATGTAATACAAATAATTGGCGCATTTGTCTCCATCGATAAATGGTTAACTCCTCCACAAAAAGTCCTCGATATTGAAAATAATGGTAGAATCGAACTTATCTCACAATTTACTGATTTTAAAGTAAACAAAAAAGATTTCTCTTCTCTTAACAATGAAGAACTCCAAGATTTCTTGGATTTATTTGAATACTCTTCCATCGAAGACCTGGAATTTAACTCCAAACAAAATTTTATCGTGAAAATTATTGAAAAAGTAGCAATCGCCTACCCAAAATATAATAATAATGTCTATAAGTTAGAAAAATTCTTGATCGGCGATGAAACAGGTTGTATCTATCTTAACTTAATTAATAATACAAAACAATTTCTCCCTAACGATGTCTTACGTTTAATTAGGTTCACTCCTAAAATAAGAGGAACTGATATTTGCCTCGAAAAAAATGCCTCTAGTCAAATTTTCCAATTACCTCATGACCACATTGATAATATTTCAGATGAAATCTTGTGTATCGAAAACGAATTTACGAAAATTAAAGACCTTGAACTACACGGAACCTATAATATTAAATGTAAAGTAATTAATTTATCACCAATTTTCTCTTTTAAAGATAATAATAATAACGACCACCAATTCAGGCATATTGAACTACAAGATGATACCAGCTCAATCAAATTAGTCTTATTTGATGATGATATAAATAAAATTCCAAGCCATTTTAAAGATAAAATTATCGAAATCAGTCAATGCTATGTATCTAAATATAAATCAAACTTACAACTTAAACTCTCGCCCAAATATGGCAGAATTAAATTATTAAATAATACGACATGAGGTGTACTGCCCATTAAAATCTCTATCACTAAAATCGTTGTGTATGCACTATTTATATTATTACTAGCCTCGTTATTACCATATTTAATTCAATTTCTTTACTATATTACTATTTATGCCGCCATTACAGGTGACTTGACCTATTACTTGCTAATTTTTACTATATATCTTGGATTATTCGTTATATTAAAACTCTCTAAATTTAAATTCGATAAATTCTCAAATAAACTCTCAAAAGTAATTTTCTATATCGGGTTTATTCATCTTTACGGTTGTATGCTCGCATCTTCTTTTATTGTCTACTATCCACTCATCCCCCTGGATTTTCTACTCCCAATTATTGTCTGGAAATATAAATTCTTTCTAAATAACCTAATATTATTAAAATTCTCAAGCAAATTTTTTAACCCCCTCTGTAAAATCTTCTATGAATATAGAGCTGAGTGCCTCGTTGTCCCTTCAAAAAACAAGTTCACCTTCATTAAAATTATTGAACTCGAACCCTTTAAAGATATCTTCCCCTTTATCGTCGCTCTATCTAAACTTGAAAATGTCCAAAGGTTCACTTTTGAAGTAGAAAAACAAACCCATGATTATTCTATTTATTTCTTCTTTTTTATGGACTCTAAAAAATATAATACCGGTATCTCTCAATTTATTGATACTTTCACTCGTATCATTTATATCCTAGAACGACTCGGCTACTACTACAATATTATTAATGATGAAATCTCCGCTGAAAATATCTTCTTCTCCTTCCTAAACTCCAACCCACTCCTCTTTGATAACTCCGGACTCGTTAAAAATTTCCCAAAAATAAAATTAAATAAAATGTCCATCGAAATAAATTCCCCAACATTAACTTCCACCCAACGCATTTACCAAATACCCTACAATAAATCCTTCCATCTTTCTAATATTCTAAACAACTCCCCTTATCCCTTCTACTGGATCTGCCAATTCTCTCCTCTCGATTATAACACTAAAATTAAAGAAATCAAAACCTCATTGCAAAAAATTTACCAAGAAATGCAAGATAAAATCCTTGATAAAGAAAAACAAATCCAATTCCTGCTCATGATGGGCGGAATCGAAAAAGATACTAATGCATTCAGCTCCTATATTTTCGGAGATCAACTATGGCTTAAAAAAACTGAACTGGAATCCGAATTCAAAAAATTTGAAACTGGCAATATCATTGGCATTTTTAACCTAAATTGCTATATCATTATAGACGAAAATTTAAGCGATAACATCGAAGATATCCTCGGTACCCAATTACAACCCTTACCACCCATTAACTACTTCAAATTGTTGACCAGAAAAATTGATACACCCTATACCCTTACATCTCGTAATGTCTTAAACCTTTTACCCTTCGCTCGACAAAAAGAACAACCACCTTCCTAATATCTACTTTAATATTTATTTGCCTCTAATGATACATTCAATATTTACTACCCCTTTCCTCTTCCTTAATTTTTACTAAGTTTAATTTATTCCCACCCTTCTTTTCAAAAGCTTGAATAATTATAATTTAACTCTTTTTCTATAGATTAATTTAAATATTCTAAAATCACTTTCTCTTTGTTGAGGATTTATTTTCTTAAATTTTAACTACTTAGGATAAGAAATGGCTATAATTAAAAAAATTAAGGACGCATTAAAAACTTTTGCAAAAATCTTAATCCCTGTTGCAGGTGGGGTTAGTGTAGGATTAATAGCTGGCCCTCTTGCTGGATATTTGGCCAGTACCTTAAGCAATATTGGAATAAATATTTCTATGGATCAATTACAAACCCCTTTAAAAGAATTACTAGGAGATGTCTCAAAGGATGGACTAAAAGTAATACTAAACCCCCAAAAAAATGGCACTTTTGATAATTTCTTGGAAAAACTAAAAGGACTAATCAAAACTCAAAACCAGAAAATGGGCGATTTTATTATCACTGATTTTTGCGAAATTATTCAAGTTGAACTACGAAAAAATTACAACTTATATAAAAATGATATTTCTTTAATGAAAACTGAATTACAATCTTCTCTTAATGAATTAAAAGATTATATGTCCGAAGATATTAACCAACTTTACTCTAACCTCCAAAATAACTTCTCTATTATATATTCATCTCTTCAAAAAATTGATATTATTAATCTTAATATAGAGCATTTGTTGTATATGCTCAAACAATTTATAAGTAATTCCCGAAGTGAAAATAATATTGATAATACTAATCCATCTACCTTTGATCTAAATTATCTATCAAATTTAAGCGAAGCTCAGATTCATTTTGCTCAACTCGAATTAATGCACTCGAGTAACGAAATTGTTTTCGACTCTAAATTTTACGTTAACCGTGATATCGAAAATAATTTAATAGCATTTATCAATAATAACAATAATAAAAAATTTTTTGTATTGCTGGGCCTTGAAGGGAGTGGCAAAACATGGCTCTTTTCTAATTTAGCCCAAAACTTCTTTACTATTAATGATAATACTAATAATATTGTATTCTTTTTCAATATGGGAAAAGATATAAATTATCAAATGGATTGGCTCTTTGGACTTGATTGGGATCAAGGGTGCAATTTGATAAAAAATCTAAGTGATAATCAAAATTTTAATATTATAATCTTTTTAGATGGACTTGATGAATGTTCAGATAATAATAAAATTATTTCTGCATTCCAAACCTTTAAATATTCTTCAAATGTTAAGATTTTTGCAAGTTCAAGATATAACCAATGGTACAATATTGTTTATAGCAACCTTATAAGACAAGACACTAAATTCAAAAGCTATATTTATAATTATAAAAACGACCATCCATACTCTTCTAACCTTGATGAATTCTCAGACCGAGAAATAAAATCCGCACTAAAAAAATATAACCTTGACTTCAATGAGTCTTCCCCGCTATTTGTCTATTGCAAACGCCCTTATTTTCTAAGACTGGTACATGACCTCTTTAAATTAACAAAAATACTACCAGACCCCACCTTCTTCCTAGAATTCACATATCTTTTTCTTAGATATCAACACGTGTCTACAGGACATGACATCCCAGCCCAAAATACTTTACTTTTCCGCATTGGATTTAATGATAATTACGTCACATACCTAAATCAAATCACAACTTTCATTTTAGATAATCACACTCTTGGAATTCTTGACCAATACTTGATAAATAAACAGATACCAAATGAATTTAAAATAAATCTATTAAATTCGGGTATTGCCCACATTAACGTTATTAATAACCAAAAATTTTATCAAATCGAAAAATTTTACCTCCCATTCCTTCTGTCTCAATATTTTTTAAAAAATCAACTCGATTATAACAAAATCAATAATGACCTTGATATTTTAACACAAAATAAATTCTTAACTAACACCCAGTCTACCTCTTTAAAAAATTTTATTAATTTAATCTACAACCATAAAGATATTTTCAATAAAATTAACCCAATCATACTGAATAAATTAGCCGGTAATTTGAATGAAGCTTTTACTGGCTTCTTAAATCTAAAAGATTACCTTATTGAAAATTATCCCCATTATGAATATGCATTATGAATATGTAATAAATTATGTGACCAAACAAATAAATTCATATATAATATCCGAATTGGAAAATATGATTGGTAAGCCAATCCCAAAAGTAAATGAAATAGAACGGGATACTTTTGGGATGGTATTGGACGATAATAAAATATTGGGACTGGGACTTTATGAATGCAGATTAAAGAATCTCCCGGAGCCCATACTCAAGCTAACTAACCTCCAAATACTTGATTTAAGCTGGAATCAATTAACGACTCTCCCGGAGTCCTTTGGTACTCTAAAATCACTCCAAGAACTTGATTTGCAGGACAATCAGTTAACGACTCTCCCGGAGTCCTTTGGGGACCTAAAATCACTCCAAGAACTTGAATTGAATGACAATAAGTTAAAGACTCTCCCGGAGTCATTTTATATATTAAATAATTTAATTTACCTAAATATTGAAAATAACCCGCTTGATGAAAGTACGATAGAACGATTAGAAGAACTACGTTCCAGAGGTGTTTCAGTCTATTATTGAAAATGTAGTTAATACTTAATAATAATGATATTTGGAGTATCAGCTACTTATAATAAAATTATATTACTATAATTTTTTCAATTCATGCCTTTTTACTAAATAAAATTATTTTTTTCTCTCTTACTTTTATTAATCCCTTATTTTAATCTAATTTTGTTCTTATTTTGTTTACATCATTTGGAAATTAGTTGTAGGTAATCTACTTTATATAGAAATTAATTTCATTGGCGTTGTCCGGAAATTTTCTGTATAATTTTGAATTATTTACTATTTTATTAAATGTTCCGAAATGGGTTTCCTTGAGTCCTAAATTTCTCTTGTTTGATTCAATATTTATGTAATTTGTTTCATTTCTCTTACAAGCATCTAGCAGGTGTTTTGTCCCGATGTGGACATAAATATCCGGCATCTTAGAAGATGGAGCCCAGCCGACCATGGCACGCACTTCTTGGTCTACGAAACCATGGACATACATCTCTGTAATTGCAGCATGTCTTAAATCATATAACCTACCCCTATATAAATTGTTCCAGCCTTCTCTTCTCGCCACTTCTTCCTGCATTTTTTTCATTCTACAGAATATAACTGATAGTACTCCATGACGCCATGGAAAGAGCCTGCCCTCAGGGCCTGTACCCGCACCTACCACTCTGACTAATTCTAGAATTCGAGCTGCATTTCGCACAAATATTATAGTCCTCGGGCCAGTCTTGTTCCTTCTTGAAGGGACTTCGGGGTTCTCTGCTTGTAATGACACGACCGCATAACCTTCCTCTGACTTGGAAACATCTTTTACCCTGATTGAAAGTAATTCATGCGGCCTTATGCCGCGCTCTCTTATCAATCGAAATGCCAGCTCAAAAGTAGTATTTGGTGAAAATTGCAAGATGTGTTCTAGTGCCAAATCGTCCACACTGCGGTCTTTTGGCCTGACAGGTACTTTTTTGATTTTTTTCAATTCCTCTTTTGGATATTTTACTAGAGTAGCCCTTGCTAAATACCATTTGATTGCGGTGTAGTAGTTATTTTTTCCATGAGGACTTAACTCTGTGTTGTGAGCACCATACCTATACTGCTCGACCCATTCAATTATAGCCGAGGGCGTCAAGTCCTCGATACCTAGAAAAATACGTCTCAATGTATTGAGTTTTTTTAATAGTAGACGGGGCTAAATTCTCTGCATTACAAATATTTTTAGCATCTAAAATTAATCTATTGACCAATTCTATATTCATATTAATTACCACGCTCCAATTTGAATTTTTAACCCGAAATAAAAGGTACTTAAATCTTCAAAATTAAATAATATTTACTTTGTCTTGAATAGAAAAAGAGACTGGAATGTAATATAATTATGAATTTGTATTATGAAATAAAATTAGGTAAAAAAGGAAAATATTAACAAAAAATATAGAAAAAGAACAGGACAAATTTAAATTAAAATGAAATCATGTTGAATAAACTACCAATTTACAATTTCGATACCTTGTTTTTTGCATTGTTCAATGACCTGTCTAGCTTGTTCTCTTAATAGGCGCATAGAGATATAAATTTTTTTTAAGTTTAGCATATTACACAAGGACTCCGGGAGAGTCGTTAACTGAAGTTTTATTATCTAAATATCAAATTTTTTATTTATTATTTTGATAAGTTTCTCAAAATCTAATTTCTTAAGTTTAATAATATTTGTTTTTAATTTATTTAACATTCTGGGAAATTTTAAATTTTCGCCGATTAAAATTCCCAATTTTGCTTTATTTAGCATTGTAATATCATTTTCAGAATCTCCAATAGCTATACTTTGGTCTAATTTAAAGTTATATTCTTCAATAATTTTAGTCATAATTTTATCTTTATTGAAGCCATTTTTATCGCCAAAAATTCCGATTAATTTTCTATTTGAATCAAAGATTAATTTATTTAAGGAATAATATCTATCAAAATTTAGTTTTTCTTTTGCTAGTCTACAGTTCATATCAGGAGACCCTGAAATTACCACAAAAATAAAGTTTTTTTTGCATTTTTCAATAAAAGATATTGCACCTTTTCTAATAAGAAGATTTTGCTCAAAAAAATCTTGAAAAAATTTTTTAGTCAATTTAAATTCGGAATATTTTTTCCATTTTGAATAAATTTCGTTAGCCCAACCAGGATAATCTAATGATCCAGAGATGAATTTATTATAAAGGTCGTAGTCTTCTTTTTCAGACATCCCCAGTTCAATATTTAATTTTTCCCAAGTAGATTTTAATTCAGTCAATACACCTTCTAAATCGCAGAATATTATTCCTTTTTTATCAGAGATCAAATTTTTAGTTTGCATTATATTTTCCACAATTAAATTTTTAAATGAGGTGATTAATATAGAAGGGTATAAATTATAAATGGGAAATTAATTAGGTATTGATTTTAATTATTTTCAATATATTTGTATCTTTTAAATAGTAAATTGTAAGTAAAAAAATTTTCGATTATTTTTAGTAAAAGATAAAAAAGAGTATTTAATTTATTTAATTTTTGAAATTTTAGAAGAAATTTGTTTCAATTACTGAAAATATTTTTTATTAATAGAGAGACATAACTTAAATTTATATATGTTTAATGAATAATACTATTTTACCAAATTAAAATAAAATTTAAATTTTCAAATAAATTTCAACTTTAAGGTGTTTCAATGAAAAAAGTATTTATATTCAGTGGTAAAGGTGGTGTAGGAAAGACCACTATATCAAGTGCGACAGCGGTGAAGTTATCTCAAGATTTGCAGGAGAAGACGTTATTAATTTCATTTGATATAGCGCATAATTTGAGTGATATCTTCAACAAGAAAATTGGAGATAAAATAACACCAGTATCAGATTATTTAGATGTAATAGAGCCAGACCCAGAACATTATATAAAAGAGTATTCAGAGCCGATTTTCAAGTTAATGAAAAAAACAATCTATGACCTTGCTATACCAAATATGGTCCCCTCTTTAAAAATATTAATTGAATCTATGCTTCAAAGTTCCAATTTACCGAAGCAAGCTAAAGTGTCTGCTTTTTTTCAGCTCTTTTTTAATGCGGCAAAATCAAAAGAATATTCGTTTATAATATCGGATTTTCCTCCAACTGGCGGGACGATTAATTTATTGGAAGTCCCAAAATTTTTTGTTCAGGAGTTGATGACTAATTTTTTAAGTTATAGAGCACCGATTGTGTTAGCATATGAGGGTGTCCGAAGGGCATTGAACCCCACAAAAATGTTAAGTTTAAATAGTCCTCTTTCTCAATTACTTGATTATTTAAAAAAGTTAAAAAAGAGAGGAGATATTGTAAACAAAATAATAGAAAAATATTTGACATTAAGACTTGTTTCGATTCCAGAATGGGCTGCAATTCAGGAGACAATAAGGGCAGTTGATATGTTTGCGGTGTATCATGAAGTTGATGCGGTCTATATAAACAAAATAATTGGAGAAAGTGTTATAAAAGACAATGAATTTTTAAGAAAAATGCGAGAAAATCAGTTATTAAGGATCAAGGATTTAAAGCATCGACTTCCCACATATTATTGGACTTTAGAACAAGAAGCAAATGAGCCTTTAGATTTTGAAAATTTGTATATATTTGCCAATAAATTATATAAAAATAATACAATAGAAGAGATTATCAATCCACCTAAAATAAAAATTGAAGATACAATCTAATTATTAATATTTTTTTAATTAACGTTTGAAAATTTAAATTAGAATGGGTTTATAATAGTTGAAATCTTAATTCTTCTTCCATAGTTTTTTAAATTTTTATATATAATGTGTTTTTATTTAATTTGATGAATGATTTATAAAAAATCAAACTTTCGAAAAATTTTAAATTATTTTTAATTAACTGTGAGAAAATTGACTGATGAGAAATTAAATTATAATGAATATCTTAATTATTATAAAGAATTACTATTTGGTACAAAGTTTAATTCAAGAAAAAACAAGAATCAAGTTCGATTGTTTTATTATAGATTAATTTTATGGGATTTTTTTCATTTTATTTATGCGATATTAGTTAGTCTACCATATTTATTGCGGATTATTATAAATGCAACTCGAGATATGAGTTTTGGTATATTTAGTGATTATATCGGGCTGAATTTTTACATTATAGATAGAATGAGACATATGAAAAGAAATAGCAAAATGGAGTTCAAGTGAAAGAATATGAAAAAGGACGAAATGACTTCGATGGAACGATTTAATACGGCAGTATTATTAAAAGAGCCAGATAGGGTACCTATTGCACCATTAATGGACTATTATTATGCAAATTGTGCGGGTATCACGCCAGCTGAATATGTTTTGGGAGATTTTAAGATAGCGGCGCGGGCAGTAAAAACAACATATGAAAGACATGGTCGTGATTTAGATATGGTGCATATTCCAATTGGTAGAGTATATGCATTTTACGAGCCTATACCTGCAGCACATTCTGGTTTTTTTAGTGAGTTAAATATACCGCATTTAAGAAATGGTAGTTTGCAGTTTATTGAGCGTCCGATCCTCAAAATTGAAGATTTTAAGAATATAATGAAAAGTGGTTTTAGTTCAATTTGGAGATATGTTTCTCCTCGGAAAATTTTCAGGACGCAAATGGACATGTTTAAGATTGCTAAATTCATTAATTATTGGGAGAAAAAAAGGAGAGTCCCAGTATATACTGGTTCTGCCAATATTACTCCGCTGGAAACCCTGTCTTATTTATGCGGTATAAAGAGGTGGTCTCGATATCTTCATAAAAATAGAGAAGAATTAAAGGAAATGTGTGATTTCATGATAAAAGGACTAATTGCAAACGATTTATTTTTGAAAAAATTAGTAAGGGTAAATAGATCCTATATTTGTCTTGAACGAGTTTCCAATAATTTTATTTCGGCAGAGATATTCGAAGATTTAGTTTTACCATATATAAAACAAATTGTTAAAATTAATAATAAGCTTGGATATACAAATCTTTTTCATATGGACACAAATTGGGGGCCATTTCTTGAATATTTTTTAGAATTACCAAAAAATGGGAGGTATATCTTGCACCTTGAAAATACAGATATAATTAAGGCGAAGGAAATTCTCGGAGATAGAATGTGTTTAATGGGGAATGTAAGTTCGACCATACTATCTATTGGAACAGCGAAGGAGGTAGATAAATATTGTAAACGCATCATTGAAAAGTGTAAAGAGGGTGGGGGGTTTATTTTAGGTTCTGGTTGTGAAGTTGCATCTGATGCTAAATTTATTAATGTACAAGCTATGATAAATGCCGGTAAAAAATATGGAATATACAAAAATTAAAATATAAATTCAAAATGAATTTTTCAATTAAAATTTGGACTTTTTTATTTAATAAATATTTGATATTTGTTTTTTATTTTTTTTTAAAATATTCCTTTATTTATTACTTAATTTTAATTCATGATAAAACTTTGAAAAAAATTATTAAATGAAATTTGAAATCGATTATCTAATTTTATCAATCTTAAGAATATACAAAAACAAATACAGAGTGTAAAAAATATGATACCACTTTTATTTTTAATGCTTGGTACTATTGCTGGATCATTATCCATAGGATTTGCTTTATATCTCTGGTTTAAAGTAAGTAAATTATCAACTGGTACTGGTATAACAAATGAAATATTCAAAGCAATTAGAACTGGCGCAAAAGCATATATGAAGCGAGAATTCAAAACTATTTTAATTATTACATTGTTAATAGCTATTTTACTTTTCTTAGTATTTGGTATTTCCGATTTTTACTTTGGTTTTGTTTCAAATGGGTGGGTAGGACTCTCATACTTAATTGGTACAATTACATCGTTGGCTGCAAGTTTTATAGGAATGGACTTGGCAACCAGGACGAATGTTCGAGTAACATTAGTAGCTAAGAAGGGGCTTTTAAATGCGACCAAAACTGCGTTTGATGGCGGGACGATTATGGGGCTATTAGTATTTGGAATAAATATAATTCAAATAATAGTGACTTTTTCAATTTTCAGATATTTAATGAATATGGACTATCATACTGTAATGTTAAATATTGCTGGATGTGCTTTTGGGAGCTCTTTTACCTCAGTTATTGCCCAATTAGGGGGCGGGATTTTTACGAAGGGGGCCGATATCGGTGCAGACATAGTCGGAAAACTTGAAGCAGGGATTCCTGAAGATGACCATAGAAATCCTGCAGTAATTGCCGATGCAGTTGGAGATAATGTTGGCGATTGTGCTGGCAGAAGTGCTGATCTTTACGAGACATTAACCTCAGAAATAATTTCATCAATGATACTGGGATTAGCATTATGGGAGTTATCAGGTGGAATGGCTAGTGAGGCATTAATATTTTTTCCGTTTTTGGTTAGGTTTATTGCGGCTATTTCAACTATAATTGGTTATTTTATTGTGAATATGAGTAAAAAAGCGGAAAAAGAGAAAGATATATGGAAATTATTAAATAAAGGGCTTTATATTAGTAGTCTATTAATTGGAGTATTTTATGTAATTTCTATCTATGTTATTTTTTCGTCGATTTTTTTAGTATTTGCTGCAATATTTGGTATAATTGCGAATCTACTAATAGGAAAAATAGTCGAACGATATACTGGATTTAATTCGAAGGCAGTCAAAGAAATTTCAGATGAATCCGAGACAGGGCCTGCTACTACTATAATATCTGGAATGGCTAATGGTCTGAGGTCTGTTTTTATACCATTAATTATCATGGGAATTTTAATTTTGGGAGCTTATGGTTGTGGTCTAGCTTTTGCTTTACAAGTAAGTTATCTTACAGTATCTTTATCTACGGGTGGAATTTATGGAATTGTCCTAATGGCAATGGGGATGACAAGTGGAACAGGTATAATATTATCAATGGACGGGTTTGGGCCCATTTCTGACAATGCTGGTGGAATTTCCGAAATGGCAAATATGGAACCTGAAATTCGTAGTAATATAGACAAATTAGATGCGACTGGAAATAGTACCAAATCACTTACGAAAGGATTTTCAATTATTAGTGGGACTGTTATAGGATTTGTTACCATTTTTGCATATTTACAGCTGTTAGAAGATGCTGGATTTGCTCCAATTATTAATATTGGGCTCCCACAAATCGCAATTGGTGGAATTTTTGGTGTTGCAACTGTTTTTATGTTTGTTTCGATGTTAATGAGAGCTGTCGGAAAAACTGCATTTGATATGATCGAGGAAGTTAGACGACAATTTAGAGTTAAACCCGGTATAATGCAAGACATAGAGAAACCAGATTATGATATTTGTGTTGATATAAGCACAAAATCTGCATTAAAAAATATGATCTCACCTTCAATTTTAATTATAACTATGCCTATAATAGTTGGAATATTTCTAGGTCCACTAACCGCTGGTGCATTCTTAATAATCGGTACCTTCGTTGGTGGGGCTATGGGTATTTATTTAAATATCGCTGGTGCAAGCTGGGACAATGCAAAAAAATTACGCAAAACACTCCGAGATAAATCCAAGCCCGAAACAATTGAAGCATATAAGGCGGCTGTTATTGGTGATACGGTAGGTGATCCGTGTAAAGATACTGCCGGTTCAAGTCTTGGAAGTTTTGTTACTACTATTAATAATATGGCACTAACATTTTTTCCCCTATTCATTATGACATATTCAATATTCAATTATTTAATTATAATATTGATAGGTATTATTTAGAATTGCTTAATATATTCTTTAAATCTTTTTTTTTCTATTTTTAATAAAGATTTTTTCAAATATTTTCATTTATAAATAACTATACTTTAATTCTGAGAAAATATTATTTCTATTTTATTATTCAAATATTCTACAAAAGATCTAAATTCAAATCAAGTCAATATTGAAAATTTTTTAATATACCAAATTGGAGATATATAGACAATTAAAAAAAAACCATAGGTTGCTAATTATCATGCGAATTGATGGTAGGGCTAATGATGAGATTAGAAAAACCATAATTGAAGGTTATCCAAATTATATTTTATATCCCGAAGGTTCTATTTTAATTACTCAAGGAAATACTCGGGTAATATGTAATATATCCATTAAAGATGAGGTGCCTAAATTCCTACAGGGCACAGAAAAAGGGTGGTTAACTGCAGAATATAGTATGCTCCCATCTGCTACTCACATTAGAAATGTACGAGAAAGTAAACTCGGACATGTTCATGGTCGTACTCAAGAAATATCTCGACTTATTGGCAGGTCTTTAAGAGCTATAATTGACCTTACCAAGATTGGTGAACATTCCATTATTGTTGATTGTGATGTAATACAAGCTGATGGCGGTACTAGGTGTGCAAGCATTACTGGTAGTTATATTGCTCTAACAGCAGCAATTCAAAAACTTTTAAATAATGGCACAATCGAAGAGAACCCAATAATTGAACCAATTGCCGCTATATCTTCTGGTATTGTCGGAAATGAATATTTACTTGATTTGTGTTATGATGAAGACTCTAAGGCAAGTGTTGATTTAAATTGTGTAATGACCAAATCCCAAAAACTTGTTGAAATTCAAGCTACTGCTGAAGGAAATCCTTTTGATATCAATGAACTAAATAAACTAATTAATTTATCCTGGTCTGGTATCAAAAAATTGATTAAAATTCAAAATGACGCTATCTCGTCAAATCCATTATGAATTTAAATTAAGAAAGATTGGATTGAGATAAAAATAGAAAATCATATAAAATGGTTTAAAACCTATTTAAAAGAAATTTTTTAGTAATTCAGAAGATATATTTCAAAATTTAAAAAATAAAGGAATTATTAAGAGTTTATTCATCATTATTTTTTTTCTGCTTTATATAATCAAGAGATTTTTTTCTTAACTCATCGACTTCTATTATTTTGTCTACTTTAAAGCCATAAATAGATAGTAAAAGAAGTCCAATCATTCCAGCACATAATATTCCAATAGATGTAATTGCCCAGAAGATATTCGAGAATGTCAAAATTAGAAACATATTTACTGTGGTATAAGTGCACCAAATTGTTAATATTGGTTTAGCCCAGCTAAAAACATCCCAAAAGAATTTAGTTTTGCCTTTATAATATGCTTTCCATAGATTTCCTTTATGAGTATATAATCCAACATAAACAAAATCATAAGTCCCATAGAAAAAACCAATTGGTCCAATAATTGTACCCACCCAGACGAGCCAAGGACTGCTTAATAATATTGGATAGATAAGAAATATAAATGCCAGACTTAAGAATGAACTAAGTCCTAATGAAGTAGTATACATCACCATTTTTTTCCTTTTAAACCATTTACTTGGCCTCTTTATACCAAAATCTATTTTTGATGATTCCGATTTATTTTCAATTCCAATACCATCTTTTCCCCCAAATTAGCCCGATGTACCCCTACTTACTGATTCGAACCCACCTTGAACTTGCCCAACTACCATTCCCAATGCCGTAACACTAGCTAACGCGCCTGCTGATATTGTTTCCATTAAAATTTCTCCACCTGTTTTAAAATAATTCTCAGCTTCTTGATAGAATATATAGACCTGTGAATTTGTTCCACTCGTTCCCACCATAATAATATCTGGGGAATCATCAGAATTTACATAAGTTATTTTTAGGCTCCTAATTGAAAGCATTTTTGGTGGATTAATTACAATAGGTGGTAGCCTATTAATAATATCATGGTATATATAGAGATAGATCCCGTCAGTCCCTACTAGGTCGACCAATGAATTTGGATTTAAATAAGTACTCTCAATTACTTTCAAATTTGTTCCAGTTAATATGGATACATTATATCTCTTAGAGAATTTATGATATGCTGCCTGGTAATAGAAATACATTCCTGTTGAATTTACTGCTATTAGGTCTTCCAGAAAATCTCCGTTAATATCATCACTTAAAATCATATGGTTGTAGGTCGGAGCTCTGGTTAAATTCGTAAATTCAATAGTTGTATTAAATAAATTTAATGATACCCTTTTGTTTATAGTTAAAAAATAGGAATGGTTAATTGCATCTTTTCCATAAATTATTATTTCATCATCAGAATCTTGATCAATGTCCAACCGCCACATTATGCTAGGAATCACTATCGAAGTTCTATTTGGATCTAATTTTAATGTGAGATTATTCAATCTTATAAATGATGATGTAGTAGAGTTCCACCGTAGCCATTTTAAATCATCTGAAAACGGAAATACATCAAATATGCCAGAACCACTCATATCTGCCAATACTGTTTTTGAAACTAGATATGACATAGGATATATTGAATTTGGTATCTTGTAAAATATTTTACTGGATGGGTTCTGTAAATGCGCATCTATATTACTCGTAGATTCGCCATACACATCTATTATATCTGAATAAAAATCCCCATTGATATCGCCCAGTAAAATCTCTGAACTTAAATGATCAAATACAATATTCTGAGAACAGTCATAACCATTTTCAAAATATTTTAAAATTTCAACAGTAGAGTTGGTACCGTCTTGGCACTTAAATAAATATATTTTTGGTATTCCATTTGTATCGCTTTCTGTTTCTATTGATTCTACAATATATCCCGATTGAAATGTCAATTTTGGACTGAATGAACTATTTCGGATCATTAAATTGCTCTCTGAATTATAGCTTCTTATGAAATTTTTTATAATAATATTAGTATTTAGTGGAATTAAAATTAATGATACAATTGCTATACTCACTATTATCATTAATAATAATTTAAAATTTCTCGATTTCATTTAAACTTCTACACATATAGTAATAGTTTCGATTAAATTTTATATTAATAATTTAATATAAACATATTAGCACAAATTTTACAAAAAAATTCTTTATCTTAATTCATTTAGGAATTTATTTTTATTTTCCAAGAGAGTAATCTACTATAATTAAATTGGAATTTAAAATTAAATAATGTACAATTTAAAATTTTAACTATTAATTTAGGGCATTTATTGGGCATTTTCTTCTAATTTTTAGAGTTTTTCCAAATTTAAAGAAAATCAGATTATTATGGTAAGAAATTTTTATTGAATTTTAAATTAGAGGTAAAAAAAGTTTTGAAAAACCATAGATTTTTATAATTTCTTTTTAAACCCAAAGGTGGGGATTTTAGTCGGTCTGGAGTGGAAAAATGGGTATTGTTAATAATAAATAAGAGAGTTTGGTATTAATTTAACTGAAAGAAAAAGAAAATATTAAATAAAGTAAAAAACAAAAATAAAACATAAAGTAAAAGGCTGGAAAAATTATGCCAAAAGTACGAAAAACAATAAGGGTTCCCGAAACGCATATTAAAATAATGAATAAATTGATAGAGGAAGGAATAAGTCCTTGTTATAGTGAAATTGTTAGGGTTGCACTAGACCGAATGATAAAAAGAGACCTAAAAATATTAAATAAATATAACGAAAAAGTAATGAATGAAACGGACGAGAAAAAAAGAAAGGTTAAAATGATTCAAAAAAGAATGGATGATTTCGTTGAATTTATTTAAAAATGTAATTGAATTATTATCTATAATGTATTATAATAATGAATTTACATTTACTATAAAAAAATTGAGGAAAAAACTAAAAATTAATCAAGGTGAAAATGTTCATTATGAAATTTATAAAATTGTTAAATGGTTGGTAAATAATAATTACATAAAGATAGTAAATAAAAATTCAAAATATCCATTTCAATATGAAATTACCAAGGATTTACTTAATAAAAAGCAGGAGTTGGAATTATTTTATAAATGAGAAATGGTTTAAGGTCTTAAAATTTTTAATGCTTGCAATTTCTTGATTATATCCCGAATTTCAGTTTTGGACAGTTTCAGATTTTCAGATAACTTAGATAGATTACTTGTTTTATTATATTCATTAATAAATTTATCAATAAATTGATTATTATAATGAATATATCTACCAGAAGACAAAACGATTATTCCTTTTTTATAATTGCGGAAAACAGGTAAAATTTTAAAAGCTGGTTTATCTTCAAAAAATTTCAACAATTGATTTTCGGTAATTCGTGGGTGTTGGTCAAGAATTTCTCCAACCGATCTGACGCGGAAAAATTTTCTAAGAAAAAAGTAAAGCTCGGGACAGATAATAAGCAATGCACCTATAATAATCCAAAAAATAGTCCATTGGATATTGATAATTGAAGAAATAAAGTTGATTATTGTTACAATAATTATAATTATTCCAGATGCCCAAAATATTTTTCTAATAAAGTCCAATAGTATAACCCTTAAAAAGTTTTTTTCAGATATTCTAATCGAGTCTATTTTTTTATTTTCAATTAAATCGGATAATGTTTAATAAATAGACAATTTTAAATTTAAATTTAATGTAGACAAAAAATGATTTAAATTAATAAATGAAGCAAATAGAAATTAAAATAAAATATATTCGTTATTTTCCAAGTCTTCTTTTTCTGTTTAAATAATCTTTAATATCTTCAATCAACATATTTTTGTTATAATCCGGCCAAAATTCTTTATGGAATTTAAATTCGGCATAAGAAGCGTCCCAGAGTAAAAATCCAGAGATTCGAGCTCCGTCTTCCATACCTGTGCGTATTAGATAATCTAATTCAGGGAAATCTTTTGTATATAAATAGGATTTTATCAATTTTTTATCTATTTTTTCAGGTGGTATTTTATCTTTTAAGATCTGTTTGACTGCTTGGACAATTTCTTCCTGTCCATCATAGACAACGCAGAAATTAATGAGGTACCTGTCATGATCTTTTGTTAATTCGCTAAGATGGTTAAGTTTTTCTCTAATTTCAGGAGGGACAAGTTCAATTTTACCAATAAAATTAATTCGGACTTTTTCCTCTTTAATTTTTGGTTCATTTATCACTTCTTCAAAAGCCTTGACCATGAGTCCATAAATATAATTTAATTCTTCCTTACTGCGTTTTTTTACATTTTCCTCAGATAGACTATAAATGCTTAAATATTTTATTTCTAATTCTAAAAAGTAAAATAAAACGCGTTTTAAAGTTTCATAACCTGCAAGATGTCCTAGATTAATGTGAAGATTTCGTTTTTTAGCCCAACGCCTATTTCCGTCTAAAATGAGTCCAATATGATTTGGGAGATTGCCTTTTGCCTCTCTTTTTAGGATTTCCAATTTTATTCCTTCAATATTTAATTAAATTAATAAAATTAAAATTACAGCAAGATATTTTTATGAGAATGGGAATATAAAATATCTGAGTAATCTTGAATTTTAAAGAATATAATTTTTAAAAGATAACATCTATATCTAAAAATTTAGAATTTGAAATTTACAGATGTTAAGACAATATATTTTTAAAGAAAAACAAGTAAGAGAACCTGTAACATGTTAAATAATGAACACCTATTTAGTAATGTAGGAATAGATTCTATTGGATTTTATGCACCTAGACTTTACTTGAAATTAGAGGATTTAGCAAAAATAAGAAACATAGATCCTAATAAATACAAACATGGACTATTATTAAGAGAGATGAGAATACCAGATTTTGGTGAAGATATAGTTTCGATGGGATTAAAAGCCGGTTATAATGCATTACTAAAAGGTGGAATTAATCCTAAAAAAATTGATGCAGTATTCGTTGGGACAGAAACAATAACATATGCTGTTAAGTCAATTTCAAACATTTTAGCCGAATTACTGGGAATATCGATTAATTCAATTACCCAAGATACATATAACGCATGTGCTGCTGCTACTTTATCAATAATTAATGCAATTGGACTAATAGAAAAAGAGGTCATAAATCGAGCCTTGGTTATTGGGGCAGATATTTCATATTATGAACTGGGGAGCCCTGGGGAGCCAACACAAGGTGCAGGAGCAATTGCTATGGTAATTTCTAAAAATCCAAGAGTTGCTGTTTTTAGTAAAAAATTTGGCAAAATTTCCAGTAATATCGATGATTTCTTTAGACCCGCAGAAAGTAAAGTAGCTCAAGTATTTGGAAAATACTCAACTGAATCATATTTAAGATTTCAATTAGGAGCTTATGACGATTTGGTAAAAAATATTGGTGATTTTACAGCCGATTATTATACTTTTCATGCGCCATATTCTAAATTACCATTAAAATGTATTCAACAAATAATTTTAAAAAGATGGACTAATAATATTGAAGGTCTTTTGAAATTAAGGTCTTATACTTCTCCTACATCAATAATTAGAAAAATTGATTCGATAGTCCAAAATGTAAGTGTAGTACCCGATTTCATTTTAAATAAACTGAAAAAAGCAGGTCTACCTATATCTCAAATTGATATAATAAAAAATAGAATATTTACAATAATAAAACATAAAGTATTACCTCAATTAAGAGTGCCTATGAACTTCGGAAACATGTATTCAGCGTCTGTTTGGAGTCAAATATTTTATATTCTTGAACGGTTCGCAAACCCAAACGATACTATATATTTTGGGTCATATGGTTCGGGTGCTACTTGTTTAGCCGGTCTTCTAAAAGTGCTTCCGTCTTTTAGAAAAATTGTCGATAAACGTCCTCGTTTAATTGACTACTTTAATAATAAAATTAGAAAAACTGTTAAAGAATATGAAGATATTAGAATGGGAAACTATACTCCAGAAATTTATTTGGGGCAGATTAAGGAACACGAATTAAACAAAAACCGTGGATTTATCTTAACATTTTGTGATGAAGGTTGTATTATTCCTCCAATTAAAGGTCTTAATTATTGCCCCAAAGGTCATTCAGGTTTCCATAGACGCTTTTTCCCATTAATTGCGGAATTAGTTTCTGAACCCATTAAAACAGATGTTT
Source organism: Candidatus Helarchaeota ASGARD archaeon Hel_GB_B (assembly GCA_005191425.1). GTDB lineage: Archaea > Asgardarchaeota > Lokiarchaeia > Helarchaeales > HEL-GB-B > HEL-GB-B. The sequence goes on along the minus strand of SUPR01000020.1, from coordinate 16,137 downwards.
CAGATTTGAGTTTTCTTAAAAATAAAATGGTCAGAATTTTAGGAAGACCAACTAAAGGAAATATTTTAGAATATGAATTTAGGCGGGTTGATATTCCAGAATCTGAAGATATCCAAGTTAAAGGATTATTATCGTGGGCTCCTACTTATATCCCAATATATGATAAGGCATCCCCATATATTTAAACAACTGATTAAAAATGATTATTAATTTTACAGATTCTTTTATTAAAAAATTAGAATTAGATTATCAAAAAATTTACAATTACTTAAAAAAAAATCAATATTTTAATTATGAAATACCAAAAAGCCATAGAGGGATAAATAAATCTGGTGAAGCCTATTCAATTGCGTATCCAATCCAGGGGCTTTTAAAATATCATGGACTTGCAGACATTAAAGAAAGGATTGCTTATTTTCCAAGTATTTCATTAAATAATGGTTCTGGTTTTACTGTATCATATTTAAAATTCAGCCCAAATTTAAAAAAAGACATTGCATATTTAAATGGGAAGAAATTAAAAGGAAAGAAATTAGAAAGAATAGTAAATTTATTAGATGTAATCCGAAAATTCTCAAAAATTAAGACTAAAGCAATAATTGTTTCAAGAAACTTTTTAAAAATTTTAAAGAATAAAAATTCTATTATTACATCTTCAATTGAAGGAAAAGGACTAGGGACATCAGCCTCAGGTGGTGCAGCATTAGCAACAGCAGCAATTTCTATAATATATAATGGTCGACCAGAATTTACTGAGAATAAGAGATTAATAAGTATTTTTTCAAGGTATTTATCTGGCTCTGCATCCAGGAGTGCTGCTGGTGGTATTGCAATTTGGTTGAATCATCCAAAAATAGATTCTTATGACTCATATGCGATAAGACTTGATAGGGATGAAATTAGTTCTTGGTTAAATAATATTACTCTAATAACAATTCCCTTGCAATCGAAATTAAAAACGGATCAAGCCCACAAGATTGCTTTAAAATCTCCTTTCTACAAATCTTGGGCATTAAATAGGTGTAATATGGTCTTTAAATTTATTGAAGCATTAAATGAAAAAAATTTTGAAAAAATAGGGGAATTAACAGAAACAGATACATTGGCACTACATTCAGTTTCAATGACAGCTAAACTAAGGTATCATAAAAAGTTTTTTGCATGGACTTATGATACATTAAAAATAATGTCTTGTATTGAAAAAATACCTGGTGTCTATTATTCAATTGATACCGGGCCTTCTGTGGTTTTGTTAACATTAATAAATAATAAAAATAAGGTTATAAAAAGAATTAAAGAATTAAACCAAAATTTCAATTTAAGTGAGGGGAAAATAGCAGGGCCCTCTAAAATAATTGACGAAAATTCTTTTGAAGCAAATTTAATAAAAGAAGATATAGAAAAATTTGTTGAAAATAATAAAAGGTGAATTATTATGCCTATAATTCGATCTGATATTTCTGGGCTCTATAATTATTCTCTTGAAGAGCGACAAGATTTAATTGCAAAATTGGTTAAATTGTCATCAGATGACCTGAAAATATTACGTAATTTAGGTTATTTATCATCTATCAAACTAAACACAATGATCGAAAATGTGATAGGGAGTTATCAATTGCCAATGGGAATAGCAACCTATTTTAAAATAAATAATAAAGATTATTTAATCCCAATGGTCATTGAAGAGCCATCAGTAGTAGCTGCTGCTTCAAATGCTGCAAAAATAGCTCGAAAACATGGGGGGTTTCAAGCTGAGAAAGTAAGTTCTATAATGATTTCACAAATCCAACTCACTCATTTAAAAGATATCTCTACAGCAAAAGAAGCAATATTAAAAAACAAAAGCCAAATATTAAAGATGGCTAATGAACTGCACCCAACTTTAAATAAACTAAATGGGGGGGCAATTGATATTCAGTTAAAAGAATTAAATACGAAAAGGGGAGCCATGTTAATAGTCCATTTATTAGTTGATGTATTAAATGCAATGGGAGCAAATATTGTCAATTCTATGGCAGAAGCAATTACACCATACATTGAGCAATTATGTGATAGTAAAGTTTATCTAAGAATTGTTTCCAACTTGGCAACATATCGAATTGCAAAATGTAGAGCAGTTTTCGATAAAGAGTTATTAGGTGGCGCTGAAGTTGTCGATGGGATCTTGGACGCATTAGCATTTGCTGAAGTTGATCCATACAGGGCATCAACTCATAATAAAGGAATAATGAATGGAATAATAGCATTAGCACTTGCTACAGGAAATGATACAAGAGCTCTAGAAGCTGGGGCACATGCTTATGCTTCATTAAATGGAAAATATTCACCACTAAGTAAATATTCTATAGACGCTGACGGTAATTTAATTGGAGAATTAGAATTACCTATAGCACTGGGTATTATTGGTGGAATGACAAAAATTCATCCTATGGCTAATATTTCGCTCAAAATTTTAGGAGTTAAAAGTGCTGGAGAACTGGCACAAGTGGCAGTTTCTCTTGGACTTGCACAAAATTTAGCCGCGCTAAAAGCCTTAGTTTCAGAAGGAATTCAACGAGGTCATATGGCTTTACATGCTCGAAATATAGCAAAATTAGCTGGTGCTCCAGATGATTTGGTTCAAAAAGTTTCAAGTATTTTAATTAAAAATAATGTTTTTAGACTTGATTATGCAAAAAATATAGTAAATAGACTCTTGGCTGGTGAAAAACTTTAATAAATGTATTTCTGCATCTGCGCCGGGAAAATGCATCCTATTTGGAGAACATGCTGTAGTTTATGGGCATCCGGCTATTGCATTGGGGATTAATTTAAGGTCGAGGTGTAGAATAGAAGAGATCAGTGATGATAAAATTGAATTAAATCTTAAAAATTTTAATAAATACTTTAAATTCAAAAATTTTACCCAATTTATAAATGATATTCCTGCTGAATTCTCTCACATTAAAAATGGAGTTCAAATGATTTCGAAATTGATAGAAAATCCAATAAAAAAAATAAGGATCACTTTAAGTTCATCAATTATTCCGGCATCTGGCTTGGGATCTTCTGCATCTATTGCAGTAGCAATGATTTCAGCTTTTAATGAATTTTATCAATTGAATTTGAATAAATCTAAAATTTCGGAATTTGCATTTGAAATGGAAAAATTTATACACCTAACACCTTCAGGAATTGACAATACAACGTGTACATTTGGAAATATTATTTATTTTAAAAAAAAGAGATTTGAACTATTAAATATACCCGAAGATTTTCATATAATATTGACATATACAGGTATTGAGCACCAAACAAGTCAAGCAATAACTAAAATAAAAAAGATTATTACTAAATATCCTGAAATAACAGACCAAATCTTTAGTTCTATCGGTAAGATTACTGATAAAGCCAGAATTGAACTCACCAAAAATAATTTTATTAATGTTGGACTCTTGATGAAAATTAACCAAGGTCTTTTATCAGCACTTGGTGTATCTAATTCTATTATATCACAAATTAACGATATTGCACTTAATGCTGGCGCTTTTGGGTCAAAACTCACTGGTGCAGGTTTAGGTGGTCATGTAATCTCAATAGGGACGGACCTAAAAAAAATAGCTAAAGAGTTAAATAAGAATGGATTCAAAACATTTATTGTAAAAATTGACCGAATTGGGGCGAAAATTGATGAGCAATAATAATATCAAAATCATTAAACTTGGAGGTAGCTTATTAACGGATAAAGATAAACCTTTTTCCTTAAGGAGAAAAGTCGTTAAAAAATGTATTTATCAAATTATTCAAAGTAATGAGAAAATAATTTTAATTCATGGCGGGGGGTCATTTGGACACCCTTTAGCTAAAAAATTTAAAATTGTTGACGGTTTTAATCCCGAAATTAAAGACCAGTGCTTAGGGTTGGCAAAAACTCACCAAGCTATGGTTGAATTTAATTCATTTATAGTAAAAGAATTTATTAACAACGGAGTTCCTGCAATTTCAATTGACCCATCTAGCATCTTTCTTAAAAATGGAAATATAACATCGTCAAAATTAATCTATAAAATTGAATTACTCTTAAAATTAGAAATTGTTCCAATATTATATGGTGATATTATTTTTGATACTAAAAAGTCATTTTCTATAATTTCTGGCGATGAAATTATCGTTGAAATATGCGATAACATCAAAAATTATAAAATAGAAAAGGTAATTTTTGCAATGGACCAAGATGGAATTTATATCGAATCTGATGAAAATTCACCCACATTACTCACTTCAGTAAATTCATCGGAATTACAAGGACTAAAATTAGCTAAATTTGTGGACAAAATTGATGTAACTGGTGGTATTGAAGAGAAAATTAATAAAATCAAGCAAATTATTGGTTTAAAAATACCTGTCCAATTAATTAATGGTTTGAAAGATGATTACATTTTCAAATCTCTTAAAAATAATTATATACCATCAACAATAATCAAATAAAATAAATGACAATATTATTCAGCCAGAATATCAATATAAATAGAATTAATTTATTTTTTATTAACATTGAATATTAAGTTGTAATTTTTAAAAAATTAAAGGGTTTGACCAGTGGTTGATGAAAAAATTATAGATAGAAAACTTGATCACCTTAAAATTCCAATTGAATTTGATGTACAAACTTCTGAAAATTACTTTAAATATATTAAGTTTGTCCATCATTCTCTTCCAGAATATGATATAAATGAAATAGACATTTCGGTAAATTTTTTTAATAAAGTTATCGATGCACCTATTTGTATTGCTGGAATGACTGGTGGTCATCCAATATCTAAAAAAATAAATAAAATATTGGCAAATGCCGCTGAAAAAGAGAATATTGTACTAGGGGTGGGAAGTCAGCGCGCAGCACTTGAAAAGCCTGCAAATATCGACTCATTTAAAATAATTAATGAGATAGCACCTAATATCCCTAAGATAGGAAATATTGGAATCGGGCAAATTAGTGATAAAGATTTTCAAGAAAATGATTTCCAGAAATGTATTGATATGATTAATGCAGATGCTATTGCTATACATTTTAATGCTTTACATGAAATGTTACAACCTAATGGGAATACTTCATATAAATTGTTTGAGAAAAATTTCACTAAAATAAGGGCGCAATTTGATATCCCAATAATTGCAAAAGAAACAGGGACAGGTTTTAATAAAGAAATAGCAATTAAACTTGATTCTCTTGGATTTGATGGGTTTGATATTGGTGGATATGGTGGGACTAATTTTTCAGCAATAGAATCAATAAGAAATAATTATCCAAAGAAATTTACCCGTAAACCCGCTGATATCTTCAAAAACTGGGGCATTCCTACTCCTGTTAGTATATTATATGTAAGAAATATTTCAAAAAAATTGATTATTGCTACTGGAGGAATACGTTCTGGAATAGATATAGTAAAATCAATTATTCTGGGTGCAGATTTTGGCGGGCTCGCATATAACTTTTTAGTGTCTGCTTGGAAAGACCTTGAAGAGAATTCAATTTTAAATACTATTAATGAAATCAAGACTTTAAAAAATGAAATCAGATCATGTTTGTGGTTATTGAATGTAAAAAATATAGAAGAATTAAAAGGTAATCATAAAAAAATAATAATTCTTGGTAATTTGTATAGATGGTTAGAGCAGCCGAAATATTAAAATGACCGCTCAGATACGTACTTTAATAGATTTTCATAAAACTCAAATTCTGATTGATTTATCTCTTGTTGAATTTGTTCAAGTTGATTTTTGGCTAAATCCTTATACTTATTAACTAATTCCATGCATGCGTTAATGGCATCTGATTCTTTAAATAATTCCCTAACTTTATTAATTTCATCCTGTGTAATATTATTTTTCCCGACTAAATTAATTAATTCGTTCCTTTTATTTTGGTCTAAATTCTGTAATGCTTTAATTAAAAGACATGTTTTTTTCCCTTCTCTAATATCACCGTCTATAGGTTTTCCTGTTACTTTTTCATCTCCAAAAGTACCTAAAATATCGTCTATAATTTGAAATATTATCCCTACATTAATACCATAATTTCCTAAATAATTCAAAGCATTTTCTGGAGCATCTGCATACATGGCTCCTATTAACATTGATTTTTGAATTAATGCACCAGTTTTTAGAGAGATCATTTCAATATATTCATCAATTATCAAATCATTCCTGTTTATCATATCCATTTCAATTAAAATACCATCACACAATTCATAAAATGCTTCTGCATAATAATTTACAGCCTTCAAATTTTTCAATTCATTAAATTCATTGTTAGAAAATGCATTTAATCCAATAAAAAACGCAAAATCACCCCCAATAATCCCCATTGATGTTCCGTAATGATATTTATCCATCTTTTTTAGATGGTGATCTTCATGATATTTTCTAAACTTATAATGAAATGCCGGATTATTTCTTCTAAAATCATCTCTATCAATTATATCATCGTGTATTAAAGATGCATTATGCAAAAATTCAATTCCTACGCTTGGAAAAATAATTCTTTCATCTTTTTCTTTTTTGAAAGCATTATAACTTGCTATACAAATTAAAGGCCTAAGCCTTTTTCCACCCGATAAAAAATAATCAAGTAATTCTGAATAGTAACCTTTTAAAATTGGCGCTTTAACTTTATCTAATTTATAATTAAATATTTTCTTAATTGTTTCATTAATTTTTGGTTTGTATATGTCAAGATAATCGAGTACTTTCATAAACTAAGTATATTATTTCTAAATATAAATTTTTTTAAAATCTATTTTTGAACATTGGGTATTAATAACTTTTTGAACATAAATTAAAAAATAAAGAATTAAACCAGATAAAATTCGAGAATATAATTGAATAATTGATGTAAAATTGAATTTTTTTTTTTGTTTTATTGTTGTTATTAAATTATATTATTAAACATCTTATAGATTTATTCAATAAATCCTAAATATTCAAAATTAACTTTCTCGATGTTATATATATTTAATAATTTATCGGTATCATTCCGTTATGATGAGATTTTTTCTTAAACATTTATTTAGATTGTATTAAATTAAAAGCAAATTCAAATAAATTGAAAAGTATTACACAAATGAGCTGATTTAATTTAATTCTATACGATTTTTTTCTAATTTTAAGATAACGATATAAATTATAATATCTTTTAAACCCAAAGATTTATCTCTAAACTATTTTTTTAATTATATATTACATTTAGAAATTTTAATCAAGGGACCAACTATGGATGAAAAGTTAAAAAATAAAATTTCGACTCCAGCATTAATTATAGATAAGAAAAAGTTGGAATATAACATAAAACTCATGGCTAATTTTGCAAAAGAAAATTCTATTAATTTAAGGCCACATGTTAAAACTCATAAATGTCCAACTATTGGTCAAATGCAGTTAAAAGCTGGAGCTAATGGAATCACCGTTGCAAAAGTTTCAGAAGCTGAAGTATTCGCTAAAAATGGTTTTGATAATATCTTAATAGCAAATGAAATAGTCTCAGAAGAGAAAATTGTAAGAATGCTTGGCCTGGCTAAAAGTAAAACAATAATAGTAGCTGTTGATTCAGAAAAAAATATAAAAGATTTAGATAGATTGAGTCAGAAATATAATACAGAATTAAATATTTTAATAGATATCGATGTTGGGCTTGGTAGGACAGGGGTTAAACCCGGTAAACCTGCCCTTCAATTGGGAAGGTTAGTCGATAAATCCCCATTTTTAAATTTAAAAGGATTAATGGCTTATGAAGGACATTTAAGCTTTATTAAAGAGGAAGAAAACAGAAAAATTGAAACTAACAAATGTATGAAACTCGTTATTGACACAAAAGAACTTTTTGAAAATGAAGGGCTTGATATTTCAATAATTAGTGCAGGTGGAACTCCTACTTATAAGTATACTGGAAAATATCCAGGAATAACAGAAATACAACCTGGTACTTATGTGTTTATGGATCATCATTATGCACCAATTGTTCCCGAATTTGAAATTGCATTGACCATTTTAACAACAGTTATAAGTATGCCTTCTAAACGAATGGCTACTTTAGATATGGGCTCTAAAAGCGTGTATTTAGATGGTTATCCAAAATTTATTGAGTCAAATAAAATAAAAGCTCAATTAATAACTGAAGAACATTGTCAAATATCTTATAAAGAAATTGAACTAAAAATTGGTAATAAAATCCAAGCAATTCCCCCACATATATGCCCGACTGTAAATTTATATGACTTTTTTACAATAATTGAAAATGATGAGATAATTGATAGATGGGAAATAAGTGCTCGTGGCAAAATTCTTTAATTTAAAATCTAATTTAATGTCTTAAAATCAATTTTTCAAAATAATTTTCAATTTCCATGGCTAGATTGAAGACAATAATTTCAAACTTTATAAATTAAACTTTTACAAAAATATGACAAACGAACTTACAAATTGAAAGCTATATCTTAGCCGGTTTTTTCCTTGGGACTTGATCATTTTAAAAGGTTTATTAACTCCAAAAAAATAGAGCAGTTTAGCTTGAGTTTTTTATATTTAACTTTTATTCTGCTACATGTAAGTTTCTATAATTGTTCCATAATATAATTATTAATTTAAAATCCTATGCCGAATGCCGAATATTATTAGCATGTCTAACAATTCATTTATTTAAATTATTAGAGTTTGACGCCAATTTAAAGTCTAAAGTTTAATTTCTCAAAATTCATACTTTTTCTAATAAAAAAATATGCAAAAATTTCAAAATATATAAATTTTTAAATAATGAAGACTTGATTAGGAACATTTGCTCCGAAAATTTATAGGAAATATTTAGAGCAATATTTAAAAAATTGAGAATTATAAAAAAACCCACTAAATAAAAGAATGGTAAATATCATGACGAGACAAGATATTAATATAAAACCAATAGAAGAGAATTTATATCGATTACAAACAAATAGTGCGAGTTCTATTGAAAGCGAATTAAACGAATTGAAAAGAGCAAAAAAAGAAAAATTGCTGGAAAAAAGAATTGAGGAATTACAAAACGAAATTAGGAGTATCCAAAGATTTCTTGATGAAGGCGGGTTGGACAGAAAAATTAAAGAGGCTGAAGAGCGCCTTGAGCAAGAGAGAGCAAAAAAGGAAGTCCCAATTAAAACTTTAAAAGGCAAACCTACTCTTGTAGATTTCTGGGCTGAATGGTGTGCTCCTTGTAAATTTATTGGAAGAACGGTACATGAACTCAAAGAAAAATACAACGATTCTTTAAATGTCCTCCAAATCGATACAGAAACTGAAGTCGGTAATAAATTGTATATGACTTACGCAAATATTTTCAATGTTAATGCAATACCTTTTCTATTATTATTTGATAAAGACGGCAATTATAACAGTCAACTTTTAGGCGCTGATCCAAATAGACTAGTAGAAATGGTCGAAGCTATTTTAAATGAATAAAAAATAATAATAGACTATTTTTTGCATTAAATTTTTCATTATTTTAATTTTTATTGAATTTTTTAATTTCTATTTTATATATTAAGAATTATTCCAATTGGACAATGATCTGACCCCATTACATCATTTAATATAAAGGCAGATTTTAAAATATGTCTAAATTCTTCATTGATAAAAAAATAATCAATTCTCCAACCAATATTTTTAGCCCGCGTATTAAACCTATAAGACCACCAAGTATATTTTCCAGGGTTTTTATCAAATTCTCTGAACGTATCAATATAACCTTTTTTAATTAATTCAGTAATAAATTCTCTTTCTTTAGGAGAAAAGCCGGCATTATTTTGATTATTTTTAGGGTTTGCCAGGTCAATTTCTTTATGAGCAGCATTAAAATCGCCGCATATAACAATTCCTTTACCTTTCTTTTTCAATTTTTCGATATGTTCTAATAATTTATTATTAAAATGTAATTTATATTCTAATCTTTTAAGTTCGCGTTGTGCGTTTGGAAAATAAAGATTGATTAAATAGAATTTTTCAAATTCTAATTGTAAAAATCGTCCTTCTTTATCGATGTCATTACCGGCGAATTTTTTCTTTATGGACATCGGACTTATCTTAGTGAAGGTGGCGACGCCGCTATATCCTTTTTTTTCTGCCGTATGCCAATATCCATCATGTTCTGGCATGTCGAAGAATAAATTTAATGGGGATGACTTTGTTTCTTGTATGCATAAAATATCTGGGTTCCTTTTTCTGAACCAAGCTAAGAAACCCTTTTTTATGGCAGCTCGTATGCCATTTACATTCCATGATATTATTTCAATCAGTCTATTATTCCCTTCTTTTAGGTTTGTATTTTTGTATTATTAATTTAGCGAGTTTTAAGGCACTATCTGCTGCTAATTGAGTCCCAATTCCATGTGTATTTGTTCCTGCAGTATCTCCGACTACATATAGCCCTTCAATCGGTAATTCAGATGAAATTCTATATGGACCTGATTGTTCTGGTGTCAGAGCTGTAGTTTCAATTGGACCAAATGATTTCCCTGATAAAGCAGCCAAGTCCTCAGGTGTTGTAATATCTACAAAAATCATTTTGTCCTCAATATCCGGGTAAAATTTAAGGATTTCATTATAATAATGATCAGTCCATTTGTCCCAATTTTTTTTACGAGTTGGGGCCAGCGTCCCAAAAATAACTATCTGATTGCCCCGCGGAGCTAGATTTGGATCCGCATTGGTCGGTATCATGACCATAAATCCAGTAGCTTTTGGACTATTGGGCGGTCGCTTTTTTTCTCCAAAAGCACTTAAATCTCCATGATATAAATTGACGAAAACATAATTTTCAATTATTGGCTCTTTTAATGCAAATTTAAAAGTAATTGCTGAATAAGATGAAATTAAATTTTTTACTTTTTCAACATAATCAGAGGTAAAATATTCTGTTCCTACCAATTTTAAAACTGTTGGTTTAATTCCTGCATTAGATATAATTAAATTAGAATAAATTATTTGACCATCAACTAATTGAACCCCAATGACCTTATCATTTTCGATCAAGATTTTAGAAACCTTTGTATTGGTATATATTTCGCCATCAAATTTTTTGACTCCATCCAAAAATGCATGAGGTACTGCAACTGCGCCCCCAATAGGATAAGAGAGGTCATTGGTAACAATCCATTCGGTTAATCCTTGAATAAATTCTGGTGCACTTGCCATCTTTGGAGAAATTCCAAACATTCCCCCTGTGAGAAATGCAAGGAGTGATTTTACACCTTTGCTAGGATTGAATTGGTCTAAATAACTCTCTAAACTCAGTTTCTGTTCGTGCATTTCCCTTAATTTCCTTCTTGAAGTTTGTAGGATATTTCCAATTATCCTTATAAATACTTTCATATCTTCTTTCTCAAATCCCATGGCTGATAAGTCAATTTTATCTGAATTTTTAAGATTTGCTCCCTTATTTTTTTCTATTGTATTAGGGCTCATTGCCAATTTTGTATAACCTTTTTGATTTAATGCCCTAATTGCATTTTTGTCCGTTATGTTTACAAATTTTAAGTTGTCAAGTTTAATTCTCTTCATTATTTTACCAAATCTGCCCTTAATACCACTTGAAAATACATGAATTGCAGAATCTAAAATAAAGCCTTGTTTTTTGTATGATGAACACATCCCACCTATTTCTTTATTTTTTTCTAAGACTAATGTTTTAAAGCCTTCGGCACTTAATAAAGCAGCACATGCACTACCTCCTATTCCAGAACCTATTACAATAGCATCAAAATTTTTGGTATCCATATTAATTCGGCCTTTTGTAAATCTTATTCTTTTAAATCCATTAAACAGTTAATTTTTCTTGAATAAATAATCAACATCATTCTTTAAAACTAATAATTTATAATTTTTTTCCGAATTATATCTCAAATAATTATTTTTTAAATAATATGCCCCTTGAACTGTAAAATATGGTTATCAAGCAGATAACAATTGTAATTGGATAAATTAATGAAAATGTAATAAATGAACCATTCCATGCTAATCCTGCATGGAATATATATGCAAAATATTATAAAATTAACCCGGTGTAATAAGATTTTGTTTTTCTTGTTAAATAACTGATTAAAAACCCGAAAAATATAAACGTAATTGCAAATCCAAATGTATGCCAAGGATAACATAAGCCAAATAATATGGAAATAATAGTATATGCCTTCCAATCTTTAATTATATTCAACAACATGTTTAAACTCCATTGATAAAAGAAGCTACAAATGCCCCATAACTGAATTAATTTAATAATAAAGAAAAAGAAAAACATTTTATAACTGTAAAAAGAACAACAATGCCATAATAATGAAATTAAACCATATCCAAATGCAATTATTATCACTACTATTGAATTGGACTTGAGATTCTCCTTAGATGAAAAAAAATCACTGCTTTTCAATTTAAAAATCTTCTTTATAAAAAAGGGTGATAAACCCAATACTATCAAACTGATTATAGATTGAAAAAACAGTGGACCCATTCCCAAAAAAGCATTTGAATCCCACCAAGAATATCCAATTTCATAATTAATAAATAAAAATATAAACGCAATAATAAAAAATAAAAATAATTCATATTTATTAACTTTACGAGCACTTAATTTGGGTTTTGATAATTTTAAAATAAATGGAATTGTTAATAATATTATTAATATACCTAAAATAGCCAATATTCTCATAGAGATTGGCCCACCTATTGCATATACTCCTTCAATCCATGTTTTTCCATTAATTGGTGGCCCTCCAACTATATTTATTGATAGAAATTCAAGTATATCTAACGGTAAAAATAATATTAAAAATATTAAACCAATTGCAATTAACATAATAACGAAAAAGTTTTTAGAACAGTAAATTTTCATTATAAATTTTTTGTCTATTTATTTATTTTAATTTATTATTTCCATTCTATTCATTTATTTAAAATCTAATTAAAATTGATCGTTAATTTAATTGTTAAGTTTTACTCCAAAATTTTAAATGCATTTTTTTAATTTCAATCAAAAAATAAGCCAATTTTTTTATAAAATATAAATAAATATATTAAAATAAAAATTTAGAGCAAAAAAATAATGGAAATTTTGTTTAATATTTTTAAAAAAAAGATTGAAATTATAAAATTTATTATTAATTTAATTGATAAATTAGAGTTATCTTATAATTATTTAATCGAAAAATTTAAATATAATTGTATCTTTATAGTCACACAATGTAGTGAAATTATGTGTTTATAATATTCTCATAAATGTTTATATAAAATTGAAAAAACCAAACTTTTGTCAATAAAAAATTACGATTTGAGGTGATATGAAGTGTCAATAGAACGAAGAAAATTTGATCCATATCGTCTTTTTAATTTAGATAAATTTTTTGATGATTTTCTTTCGAGTCCTTTATCCATGGGTAGTGAAGGAATTTTTCCAAAGGTCGATATAAAAGAGTTGGAGAAAAATTATGAGATAATTGCAGAAGTCCCAGGTTTAGATAAATCGGATATTAAAATCGAACTTCATAAGGACGTATTAACTATTCAGTCCGAGAAAGAGACTAAAAAGGAGGAAAAAGATAAGGAAGGACACTATATCTATAAAGAAAGAAGTTATCAATCTTTCAAGAGACAATTCAGATTACCTGAAAATGCAAACCCAGATAAAATCAAAGCTTCTATGGAAAAAGGGCTGCTTAAAATCGAAATTGAGAAAAAAGAACCTGAGCCAAAGAAAAGTATCAAGATTGATTAATTTTGGGTCTGAAATTAAACTTTTAAACTATTTTTTTTCTTATTCAGCGTAATTTTAATGGAGGTGATAACCTTGGTATTTAAAAGACCTTTTTGGAAACCCGAAAAATTTTTTGAAGACTTTTTTGATGATTTATTTCCAGAATTAGCGGCTCCAAAAAATCAATATTATTACAAGCCATCTTTAAATATAATTGAGTTTCCAGACCGATTTGAGTATATTTTAGATACTCCAGGTTTTGATAAAAAAGATATTGAAATAACTATTGATGAAAATATAATGCGTATAACATCTAATAAAGATTTTTCAGAAAATTATAATTATATTTATAAAGAGCGAGTTTATTCCAACTTTGATAGAGAAATAGATATTCCCAATGGCGTGGATACCGATGATATTAAAGCTGTTTTAAAGAAGGGAATTTTAAAGATCATTCTCAGGAAATTAGAGCCTGAAATAGTTAAAAAAATCGAGATTGAAGATGAGAATGATACGATAGACATTACAGATTCTGCTAAAATTAAAAATTGATTTTTTTTACAATAAATATCATTTTTATTAATTTCCCAGAATTTTTTAGATTTACAAATATTATTTAAAATTATTTTTTAATGTCATTGAATAATTTTTTATTACTGCTGATCCAAATGCATTTTTTAAATCGTACGAAATTAACTTATAAATTTCTTCTGAACTTACCGCTTCTCTAATGTAAATCGATATATTTCCATAAATGTTAAAATTACTATTTTTAACAATGATATTTCTCTTATCTTGATCTAAAAAAGAAAGTTTTCCATAATTTTGGTTTGAAATTGTTCTAAAAGAAATTACACTTAATAAAAATACAGTGATAAATAAAAATGCCATAATCAGGATCTTTTTATTTATTTTCATGACCTAATTTCCATAATTTAAATTAATTTCAAATATAATTTTAGAATAAAGATAGGTTTCTTATTTCTTAACAATTATTATAAATAAAGTTTCCTCGATATTTATTCTTAATTAATTTTTATTATTTGTTTATAGTCGTTTTAAATTTAAATCTATTCTTATTGAAAATTAACATCAAAAATTTAAATTGAGCTTAATATCAGATACCAATTTGATTTTAATTAAGAGAAAAAAAGTATTCTACGAATTTTATAAAAAAATATCTATAGAATAAAAATAGGAAAAGAAAAACAAAATTGATAGATAATTCTACCAAAAATTTCTCTAAAATTGCGTTTTTATTTATTACTATTTAATATCTTCGCTTATTACGATTATATGACCTACCGCCGCCACGTGAATAACTACTTCCGCCACGTGAATAGCCGCCACTACGAGAATATCTCTGGCGTTCTACTACTTTATCTGAAACATTGTTTTCGGTATTTGGAGTGATGTCTAACTCGGTTTCTTGGATATTTCCATATCTTCCAAGGGATATCTGCATTGAATTATTGAAGATTGTGACATAACTATTTGTTATTTCATAAGTTTTATCTTCTTCAATTTCATCAATTTTATTATCCCATAAAACCAAATTCATAACTGCCGTATCGTCTCCAACTAGGACATTACAAACTCTATGGTCTGAATTATCTTTCCTAGACATTACCGTCCGTTCATCACCTTTAGATATTACCTTTACTTTTATATTAATATTACGTGACCTTGGGTTTAAGGTATCAATAGTCGTAAATTCTAATTCTTCATTCAATTTAATTTACTTCCATTAACTATTTTAAGGGCGAATAGAAAAAATAGTAAATAAATAATTAATCAATTATTTCTGAAAAAAAGAAATTATTGAATCTATTTATTTTGCTTTATTTTTCTATTGCTTATAATATTTTATACATAATCATTTTTTAAGTTTTTCGAAGTTATTATCAATAAATGATTTTTACATCATAAAAAAAAAATTCAGATGAATTTGAAAAATAATTTATTATTTCTACTTAAAAAGATTATATGATTTTTTGCTATTAAAAGAATCTAAAATTAAAAACATGTTTGTTAAAAGATTACTAATTAAAATTTTGAAGATCTTGCATATAAATAAAAAATTTTAATTTCTAATATAATTAAAGAATGTAAAAAAAAGATCGCGCCAATTTTAAGGGTTAATTTATAAAATCATATTAAATTTGTTGAGTTTCAGAGTTAAAAAAGTAATAAGAGAATTGATTCAAAAAAAAATTAAGTGATAAAGCTATAAAAAAATCACCTTAAATTAGTAATAGAGGGTTTATTCATTTTCCTATGCTAATAATAGGAGAATAAATTTTATATCTATTCAATACGAACAGATACTGGCGTGACCCCAAACGCCTCTATCCCGTCCACTTTATCAAAAGCTTTCGGGACTGCTTTTTTTA